>QYQJ01000189.1 GCA_007280875.1 Bacteroidota bacterium | reverse complement strand
TTCGGGAACTGGCTGGAGAACGTGGTCGACTGGAACCTTTCCAGGTCGCGGTTCTGGGGCACTCCCCTTCCCATCTGGCGAACCGAATCCGGATCGCACGAGATCTGCATTGGTTCGGTGGAAGAGCTGAAGCAGGAGGTAGAGAAGGCCTTGAAAGCAGGGGTAATGAAGAACAACCCGCTGAAAAAGTTTGTCCCCGGCGACCTCTCGGAAGAAAATTATAACACCTTCGATCTGCACCGTCCGTTTGTGGATGAAATCATCCTGGTGACCGACAGTGGGGAACCGATGTGCCGGGAACCCGATCTGATCGATGTCTGGTTCGACTCGGGAGCCATGCCTTATGCCCAGTACCACTATCCCTTCGATCCGGGGAAACTGCTGGAGAGCTATTTCCCGGCCGATTTCATTGCCGAAGGGGTGGAACAGACCCGGGGGTGGTTCTATACCCTTCATGCCATTGCCTCCCTGCTCTTCGACTCGGTTTCTTTCAGGACCTGTGTGTCGAACGGCCTGGTTCTCGATAAGAGCGGGAATAAGATGTCGAAACGGCTGGGGAACGCGGTGGATCCATTTTCGATCATCGCCACTTACGGCCCGGATGCCACCCGGTGGTATCTGATCACTAACTCCCAGCCATGGGATAACTTGAAATTCGACCTCGAAGGGGTGGCTGAGGTACAACGGAAATTCTTCGGGACACTCTACAATACCTACGCATTCTTTGCCCTCTATGCCAATATCGATAAGTTCGCCTACCGGGAAGCAGACATCCCAATGGAGCAACGACCGGAGATAGACCGGTGGATCCTGTCGGAACTCCACACCCTGATCCGGTTTGTGGATGAATGCTACCACGACTATGAACCCACCAAAGCAGGGAGGGCCATTTTCGACTTCGTGGATGAACATCTCAGCAACTGGTACGTGCGGCTCTCCAGGCGTCGCTTCTGGAAGGGAGAGTATACCAGCGATAAGATTTCAGCCTACCAGACGCTCTATCAGTGTCTGGAGGTGATCGCCCAGCTGATTGCACCAATCGCTCCGTTTTTTGCCGAACGCCTGTTTGTGGATCTGAATTCGGTGAGCGGTCGTCATGCCGCGGATTCCGTTCACCTTACCAGCTTCCCGGCAGCCCATGAGAACCTGATCGACAAGTCGCTGGAAGAGCGGATGGAACTTGCCCAGCAGATCTCTTCGATGGTGCTTTCGATCCGGAAGAAGATCAACATCCGTGTACGGCAACCCCTGAACCGGATCCTGCTACCGATCCAGTTGCCTGAGCTCCGGGAACAGGTCAACCGTGTGAAAAACCTGATCCTTGCTGAAGTCAATGTGAAAGAGCTCGAATACATCACCGATACAGCCGGTATCCTGGTGAAGCGAATCAAACCCAATTTCAAAAAACTGGGCCCGCGATACGGCAAGCTGATGAAATCGCTGGCCGGCCGCATCACCTCCCTGGAACAGGCGGAGATCACACAACTTGAACGGGACGGAAAGGTACAGTTCAAACTGGAAGGAGTAGAAGTGGTGATCAACCGGGATGAGGTGGAGATCATCTCGGAGGATATTCCCGGATGGCAGGTGGTCAACCTGGGGAACCTGACAGTAGCCCTGGATGTGACCGTTACGTCCGAACTCCGGCAGGAGGGAATTGCCAGGGAACTGATCAACCGCATCCAGAACCTGCGGAAAGAGAAAGGATTTGAAGTGACGGATCACATCGTGGTTGAACTTCAGGGACATCACGAGATTACAGAGGCTATCGACAAAAATATTTCCTATATTTGCACCGAAATTTTGGCCCGCGATTTCCAAATAGTGGAGCAGATTGACGCGGAAAACAAGGATTCCATTGATCTGACCGATACGATTTCCACCTGGATATCCATCAGAAAAGTGGATTAAAAACGTGAGAACTATGAAAAAAACTGCAACCACCTGTGAGAAGACCAGATATTCAGACGAAGAGCTGGAGGAGTTCCGCCTGATCATCATGAATAAACTGGAGAAAGCCAGGAACGACCTGAAACTTCTGACCGAATCTTATACCACCGGGAACGACCACGACACCAATGATACCTCGCCTACGTTTAAAGTGCTGGAGGAAGGCTACCAGGTCTTTTCCAAAGAGGAGAACAGCAAGTTTGCAGCCAGGCAGGAGAAGTTCATCAAAGCGCTGGAAAACGCGCTGGTCAGGATTGAAAACAAGACCTACGGGATTTGCCGAGTTACCGGGAAACTGATTCCGAAAGACAGGCTGCGGAGTGTTCCTCATGCCACCCTGAGCATTGAAGCCAAACTCCGGCAGGGATCCATCCCATCGCCTCCTGTTCATGCACCCCGTCCGTTTGAGCCACAGGATGAATAGACTGACTTTCCCTTTCACCATCGTTATCCTGATCCTTATCCTCGATCAGGTATTCAAGATCTGGGTGAAGACCCATATGTACCTTGGTGAAAGCATTCCCGTTTTTACCGATTGGTTTTACCTGCATTTTACTGAGAACGAAGGAATGGCCTTCGGCATGAAGCTGGGAGGCAATACGGGAAAACTGGTCCTGAGCGTCTTCCGTATCATTGCGGTCATCGTCATGGTGGTCTGGCTGGTCACCCTGTCGAAAAAACCACGTTTCGATAAATGGCTGGCGGTATGCCTGGCGCTGATCATCGCCGGAGCACTGGGAAACATTCTCGACAGCGCCTTCTACGGCCTGATTTTCAGCAGCAGCCACTACCACCAGGTGGCTACCCTGTTCCCTCCGGAAGGGGGCTATACGGGATTTCTGCACGGAAAGGTGGTAGATATGCTCTACTTCCCTCTGATCGAAAGTCACTATCCGGATTGGTTCCCCTGGGTAGGTGGTGAGGAGTTTATCTTTTTCCGCCCTGTTTTCAATCTGGCCGATTCCTCCATTAGCGTGGGTGTTGCCCTGCTGATCATCTTCCAGAAACGCTTCTTTGCCAAACAGGAACAAAAGTAATCCTATGAAACAGTTCCCGGCTTTGATCCTGGTGTTTGTACTGCTTCCCCTGCTTGTCGTGCCTCAGGTCAATCCCGATAACATTCTCGATACGGTAGAAACCGTGGAAGGACCGGTTATTCTCTATAAAAACTTTTCCTGGGAATTCCTGGGAGCCGAACCGGTGATGCTGAATATAGAAGCCGATTCTTCCGGCCTCTTTTCTGAAGGATGGACCACTGACCAGGTTCGCTGCCTGGGGTACATGAAGCCCGATAGCATACAGGATACTGTATTGATCCTCACATCGGAAGAGATGAAATTCTGTATGCCTGTTCCTGTGGAGCACCTGATCCGGGGCTTCATGTACACGCACAAAGGACTGGATATCAGACTAAAAATGGGCGATACTGTCCGGGCTGCGTTTGACGGGGTCGTGCGCTATGCACGGTCTAACCGGGGAGGATTCGGGAATCTGATCATCCTGCGCCATTACAATGGTCTGGAAACCTTCTATGCACATCTGTCAAAACTGAAAGTAACGGTCAACCAGGTTGTCAAAGCAGGAGATCCGGTGGGGTTTGGAGGTTCAACCGGCCGCAGCCGGGGCCCTCATCTGCATTTCGAGATCCGGTACCGGGATGTACCGGTTGATCCGCGGAGGGTGATCGATCTGGACAGCTGCATGCTGGTAGCCAATGTTTTCCCCATCCGGAAAGAGGTATTCTATCCCCACGACTGGGACTTTACCGCTGTTTACCACAAGATCAAAAGCGGGGACACGCTGGGCCACCTGGCGGTTAAGTACCATACATCCGTGAAAGAGATCTGTGCCATGAACAATATCAGATCCACTACAACCCTGCGGATTGGCCGGGTGTTGCGGGTCAGATAACCTAATATATGCATTTTTTTTTATATTTGCAAAAAATTCTGAATAGAGGCCATGCAAGAAAAAATTACCGGTAAAATCACTCAGATAATTGGTCCTGTAGTGGATGTTGTATTTGATGAACATATACCGCTTCCAAATATTTACGACGCGCTGGAAGTGAAGCAGGAGCATGGCGGATCCCTCATCCTGGAATGTCAGAACGACACGGGAGAAAACACGATCCGGACCATTGCCATGGATTCTACCGACGGGCTTCGTCGCGGGATGGAGGTGGTGGCTCTGGGAGCGCCGATCTCCATGCCTGTGGGGGAAGAGATCAGAGGCCGATTATTCAATGTCATTGGTCAGCCGATCGATGGCCTGGGTCCCGTTTCCCGTAAGCATACCTATCCGATCCACCGTGATCCCCCGAGGTTTGAAGACCTGAGTACCACCAAAGAGGTTTTTTATACCGGGATCAAAGTGATCGACCTGATAGAGCCTTACTCCAAAGGGGGAAAAATCGGGTTGTTCGGAGGTGCTGGGGTTGGCAAGACAGTGATCATCATGGAGCTGATCAACAACATTGCGAAAAAATATTCCGGGATGTCTGTCTTTGGCGGTGTGGGTGAACGTACACGGGAAGGGAACGACCTCTTGCGGGAGATGATCGAATCGGGTGTGATCAGATATGGAAAAGCGTTCCTCGAAGATATGGAGAAAGGGGGATGGGACCTCTCCAAGGTGGATCACCAGGAGTTGATGAAATCACAGGCAACCCTGGTATTCGGCCAGATGAACGAACCCCCCGGAGCCCGTGCCCGTGTGGCTCTTTCGGGCCTTACCCTGGCCGAATATTTTCGCGATGGCGACGAGAAGACAGGCGGCCGCGATATTCTCTTCTTCATCGATAATATCTTCCGGTTTACCCAGGCCGGGTCAGAGGTTTCAGCGCTGCTTGGCAGGATGCCATCGGCCGTGGGATACCAGCCAACGCTGGCTACCGAGATGGGGATTATGCAGGAACGGATCACTTCCACCAAACGGGGATCCATTACCTCCGTCCAGGCCGTTTATGTGCCTGCCGACGACCTCACGGACCCGGCGCCGGCTACCACCTTTGCCCACCTGGATGCAATAACGGTACTGAGCCGGAAGATAGCGGAACTGGGAATCTATCCTGCGGTTGACCCGCTCGACTCCACCTCCCGGATCCTGACCCCCGATGTGGTGGGTGACGAGCATTACAAAACTGCCCAGCAGGCAAAAGAGATCCTCCAGCGATACAAGGAATTGCAGGACATCATCGCCATCCTGGGGATGGACGAACTCTCAGATGAAGACAAGCTGGTGGTTCACCGGGCCCGCCGTGTGCAGCGGTTCCTCTCTCAACCCTTCCATGTGGCCGAACAATTTACCGGTACTCCCGGCGTGTTTGTGAACATCGAGGATACGATCAAAGGATTCCGAATGATCATGAATGGGGAAGTGGATGAGTATCCCGAATCCGCCTTCAACCTGGTGGGAACCATTGAAGAGGCCATTGAGAAAGGCAAGAAGATATTAGCGGAGAATAAGTAACCCCCAACTGCCAACTGAAATGCGTTTAGAGATCATTACACCTGATACCACACTCTTTGAAGCGGATAACGTGCACCTGGTGCAGGTGCCCGGGATCGATGGATCCTTCGAAGTGATGGATCATCACGCTCCTCTAATCTCCGTTCTGAAAAAAGGCGCCGTAAAGGTGCTAATCCGGGGAGATCAGCCAAAATTTTTTGAGATCGAAGGGGGGGTGATTGAGGTGTTACAGAACAAAGTGCTTATCTTAGCGGAATGAATCCATTCCTGAACCGGGTGCTTCTGTTTCTTGCCCTTGTGGCTCTGGCCGGGTGTTATAAAAATGAACCCATCCCTACTGCTGATTTCAGTTACAGCGGCAACAACGAATTCAAAATTCCCTGTACGGTGAAATTTACCAACCGGTCGACCAATGCCTTCTCTTACGACTGGTATTTCGGGAACGACTCTACCTCCACCGATACCAATCCGCGGTACACCTATGTGAAAGCCGGAAAATACCTGGTCGAACTGCGTGCCTACACCGAAAGCCGCCGGGAATGGGCCAGCATACGGAAAGAGATTGTGATTAAAGATACCCTAAAGTAGGGTCAAGGTAATAACTCAGGATCCAGCATCCGGCATTGTCACTGCGAGCGCAGCGAAGCAGCAGCATCTAGTAAAACAGCTCCCGGTTATCCTTGATCTCGGCCTGTTTTTTAAGGGCCTCGAAGAGGGAATTTGAAACCCGGTTATTCCACCCCTGTCTGTCGGATCTTTCTTCGGATGTAAAATCTTCCTGGGTCGGTGCTGGTATGACATTATCGACCACTACCAGGTAAACCCCGAAGTTGCCCTGTAACGGGCCGACCAGTTTTCCTGCAGGAAGGGTAAACAACTCGCCTACCACATCGTTCTCCCTGCCAATGGTGGAACGGTTCATCCCGGCAAAGGTAACTATGGTTGTATCGACCCGCGTGTTGAAGCTGGTCGCCAGCTCATTCAGGTCTGTGACCCGCTGCAAAGCCTCGGTCAGTTGCCCGGCCATGAGTTCGATCTTCTTCAGGTTCTTTACATTGGGTTCGATCCGTTCCTTCAGGTCATCGAGCGACATGTCGCCGGCAGGGTACCGGTTCTTCAGGAGGGCAACCGCATACGCTCCCTGCAGGTCAAATACCGGAGAAACCTCGCCGGGCTTAGTCTGCTCAGCAAAAGCCCACCGAACCATGTTCCGGGCATTTTTCAATCCCTGAACCGATTGATCCATCAGCTTGACATTCTGGGCCTGACGCTTGAACACGCCGGTTGCCACTGCACCCTTATCAAAGGCCTCAGGGGTTTTATAGGTGCCTGCAAACATGCTGGCCTTTGTGTATGTA
>QYQJ01000005.1 GCA_007280875.1 Bacteroidota bacterium | reverse complement strand
GAGGGGATTAAGGGGAGGGGTCAACCCGATCCGGATTCGCGGTAAGATAACTCTTCCAACCGGAAAACTTTTTTCCTGATCCTGTTCCTGTTTTTTGAAAGTAGTGGCAGACCGCTACAGCAAGGCCGTCGGTGGCGTCGAGGTGTTCCGGAGCCTCCTTCAGGGCAAGCATGTGCAGGAGCATGCCAGCCACCTGCTCCTTGGAGGCATTGCCGTTTCCGGTGATCGACTGCTTGATCTTTCGAGGGGAGTATTCGAAAATGGGAATGGAACGCGACAGGGCAGCCGCCATGGCCACCCCCTGAGCCCGGCCGAGTTTCAGCATGGACTGGATATTTTTTCCGTAAAAGGGAGCTTCGATGGCCAGTTCATCCGGATTATACTCTTCGATCAGGGCAATCGCTTTTTCAAAAATATGCTTCAGTTTCAGTGAATGATCGTCGGATTTCACTAATTTTAAAACCCCGAGTGAAACCAGCTTCATGGTACTTCCGTAAACGGAAACAATGCCGTATCCCATGATGTTGGTGCCGGGATCTATACCCAAAATGATGCGCTCACCGGTCAAATGGAAAAAATAATAAACCGAACAAAAATAGGCAAAACTTACAACAAACTGATCCAGGTGGCCATCCTGGCACTGACCTATGGATTCATATACGATCAGGTCTTTTACCGGAAAAACCTCCCGGATATCCTGGATGCTGTTTCGGAGGATCTCGGCCGGTCTGGTTTTTTATGGAACCTGGGATTGGTCATTCTTCTGATGTTCCTCAACTGGGCGATCGAGGCGGTGAAATGGCAGTACCTGATGGCGAAGATCGAACGGATCAGCTTCTGGAAGTCTTACCAGGCGATTCTTACTGGCGTCACGATCAGCTCCTTTACGCCCAACCGTATCGGGGAATATTTCGGCCGTGTATTTATTCTCAACACCGCCAGCCGGATCGAAGGGATTCTGGTCACCATCCTCGGCAGTATGAGCCAGTTGCTGATCACCATTTTTACCGGAAGTATCGCGATGTTGGCATTTATCCCCCTCTTTCTGACGCGCTACTGGAGTTTTAGCGGATACCTCTATTATATCCTGGGGGCGCTGGTAGTCGGATTCAACGTTCTGATCCTGGCTTTTTATTTCAATGTCTCCTTTCTTTCCACCCTGAAAGAGAAGATCCTGCGAAACGGCCTGAAAAGGGTCCGGAAATTCTTCCGGATCTTTGCCTTTTACCACAACCGGGAACTTATCCGTGTTTTGCTTTACAGCTTTGTCAGATACCTGGTATTTTCCTGTCAGTTTTATCTTCTGCTGCAACTCTTCGGAGTCCCCGTTCCTTATCCGGAGGCCCTGATGCTGATCTCACTGATCTATTTCGTGATGGCCGTCATCCCCACCATTGCACTTACAGAGCTTGGGATCCGGGGATCCGTGGCGCTCTATTTTTTTGGTATCTATTTTTCTGGAACAACGATTGATATGGATCCTGTCAATGTCGGTATCCTGGCCTCCTCCACCTTGCTCTGGGCCATCAATCTGGGATTTCCTTCCCTGGTGGGCAGTATCTTTGTATTCCGGTTAAAGTTTTTCAGAAAACCTGTGAACCAGTCCGGAAAATGATGCTGCTGGCGGTCATCGGGGTAGTGATGATGTTGCTGGGGATTCTCTATACCGTAATTCTCCTGACCGCCCTTTCCGGATTGTCCATCCCGGTAAAAGAGACACTTCCCCTGTCTGTTACGGAACCATTTGTGAGTGTTATCATTCCGGTCAGGAATGAAAAGCATCAGATCGGATCTTGCCTGCAATCCCTGATCCAGCAGGATTATCCTTCGCACCGGTTCGAACTGATCATCAGCGACGATTTTTCGGATGACCGGACAGAGGAACAGGTAACCCGTTTTTTTCAGGAAAAGTCCTTTAAGAACTGGAGAATTCAAACGGGGGATTCCGGCAAACACCCCGAATTCGGGAAAAAAAAGGCGATTGAACGAGCCATTGACATAGCTCTGGGAACACTCATCCTGACCACGGATGCCGATACGACTCACCATCCCGGTTGGATATCCTCCATGATCAAATGTCATCTGGAAACCGGGGCAAAAATGATCCTTGGACCGGTCATGCTTGCCGGGGAATCCAATCCGTTCCAGAAAATGCAAACACTCGAGTTCTTAGGTGTGATGGGGCTAACAGCAGGATTTGCGAACCTGGGTCATCCATTGATGTGTAATGGGGCCAATTTATGTTACGAGAAAGAGGTATTTCACGAAGTCGGAGGATTCCAGGGGAATGAACAGTATATTTCCGGCGATGATCAGTTCCTGCTCTGGAAGGTCAAACAACGGTTCGGAGGGAAGAGCATTCGGTTTCCGGCTGATCCCGACGCCATTGTAACAACCCCACCGGCAGCAGATATACGATCATTTCTCCGGCAGCGGCTCCGCTGGATCTCCAAGAGCCGCGGATATCGCGACAAATTGGTACTTCTGACCGGGGCTGTCACCTACCTGTTCCAGGCGATCATTGTTACCGGTTTTTTTCTTGGATTTCTCTCCCCGTTGTACCTCTACCTGGGGGTGTCCCTGTTCTGTTTCAAGGTGCTGGCAGATTTTCCGTTGGTCTTCTCCATGGCACGCTTCTTCGGAAAGCAAAGGTTGTGGCCGTGGTATCTTCCGGCACAGCTTTTCCAGGTCGTTTACGTCACGCTATCCGGTCCACTGGCTTTTCTGGTTCAGAGTTCCTGGAAGGGAAGGAAGGTTTGATGGATTCATACCGGATGATCAGCTAATGCTTCTGCGATGATAAGGTCGGCAGGGTGGGTGATTTTCATGTTGGTAGGTTCTCCGTCTATCAGATGAACCGGATTCCCCATGGATTCAAACACGGTGGCGTCGTCGGTAAATGCAGGCCGATAGGATTGGTCGTAGGCTTTTTTGATCCCTGAGATTCGAAAGATCTGGGGCGTTTGAATTACACGGAGACGTGACCGGTCGGCTGGCTTGCTGACGGATCCATCCAGGATACGGACTGATTCATTGACAGGAACAACCGGAATGGCTGTACCCTCTTCTTCGGCAGTTGAAAACAGACGGTTGATCAGCGAACCGGAAAGCAGTGGACGCGCTCCGTCGTGGATGGCCACCAATCCCTCTTCGTGCAGAAGCGCAAGGCAATTCTTTACGGAATGAAAGCGGGTCTTCCCGCCCGGGACTACCTCATGCGGAATGCTCCAGTTATGATGTTGCTGAAGCTCCTTCCAGGAGTCGAACAACTGCTCCGGTAACGCCAGGAGTAACCGGATGGATGGATCAAACCGGAAGAATGCGGTGAGTGGATGCATCACCACCGGCAATCCGTTCAGTAACAGAAACTGTTTCGGGGTAGAAGAGTTCATGCGGGTACCCGCACCGCCTGCGACAATGATGGCTGTCTTCATCAGATAACCAGCATCGGATGGCCGTAAGTGAAGAATTTGTATTTTTTCTTGATTGCTTCTTCGTAAGCCTCCATCAGGAACTCGTATCCCGCGAAAGCGGCTACCAGCATCATCATCGGGGACTGGGGCAAGTGAAAATTGCTTACCATTGCATTGGCAATGCTGAATTCATAGGGCGGGAAGATAAACTTGTTGGTCCACCCGCGGTAAGGCTTCAGCATACCGGAGATGGCCACCGACGATTCGATTGCCTTCATGGTAGTAGTGCCTACCGCAATAACCTTCTTTTTACTGGTTTTTGCCCGGTTGACGATCTGTGTTGTTTCCGGTTCGATGATGATCTCTTCGCTGTCCATCTTGTGCTTGGTGAGATCTTCCACGTCGATCGACCTGAAATTTCCCAGTCCCACGTGGAGAGTCACCTCGGCGAAAGAGACCCCCTGCAGCTCCAGCCGTTTCATGATCTCACGGCTGAAGTGCAATCCCGCGGTGGGAGCTGCAACAGCCCCTTCATGCTTGGCGTAGATAGTCTGATACCGCACCTCATCCTCCTGGGTGACCGGGCGGTTGTGAATCTTGGGTAAGGGAGTCTGCCCCAACCGTTGTATGGTCCGCTTGAACTCATCATAGGATCCGTCGAACAGAAACCGGATGGTTCGTCCTCTGGAAGTAGTATTATCAATCACCTCCGCAACCAGTGAATCATCCTCTCCGAAGTAAAGCTTATTTCCGATGCGGATCTTTCGGGCAGGATCTACCAGAACATCCCAGAGACGGGATTCCCTGTTCAGCTCCCGAAGTAAGAATACCTCTATCTTCGCCCCGGTTTTTTCCTTTTCTCCATATAATCTGGCAGGGAAGACCTTGGTGTTGTTCACGATGAACACATCTCCATCGCTGAAGTAGGTTAAAATATCTTTAAAGTTCTTGTGTTCAATAGTTTTCTTTTTTCGGTCTAAAACCATCATCGGGACATCATCTCTCTGTTTTGGGGGGTCGTTGGCTATCAGTTCCTGGGGGAGGTGAAAGCGAAATTGAGAAAGCTTCATACGATTTTGCCTGTGTTGGGGGGTGCAAAGTTAACTGTTTTTTACCCGGTTGTCAAGTAAACAGGCTCCTAATCAGCTGGCTGGAATGGGAAAAATTTTTACTTTTGGTGCAAACCAGCTCCTGTACTCAAATGAATCAACAGGTCCGACAAAGAAACCGCCAGGTCTGGATCATCATCAGCGCCTCCCTGGCAGGGTTCATGGTGTTGCTCGACAGTAATATTATCAATATCTCCCTTCCGGTCATTGCCGGGTATTTCAATATACCCACAGGCACAGTAATTCAGATCACCCTGGTCTACCTGTTGATGCTCTCAAGTTCCCTGATCATTTTCGGGAAGCTGGCCGATCTGTTTGGCGTGAAGCGGATATTTGTCCTGGGCTTCACCGTATTCACCGTCAGTTCACTTCTTTGCGGCATTGCACCAACCTTTTCCAGCTTGTTGCTGTTCCGTATTTTTCAGGCTGCCGGAGGATCGATGCTGTTTGCCACCTCCATTTCACTGATCACCAGGTTCATTCCGGCCGCCAGGCGGGGATGGGCATTCGGAATTTTTTCTCCGCTTACCTCCCTGGGCATGATGATAGGCAATCCACTTGGCGGATTGATCACAGGAATGTTTAACTGGCACTGGATCTTCCTGGTCAATGTTCCTGTTGGAATTGCAGCAATTATTATGGCTGTTCGGGCGATCCCGGCCGACCGGCAACCGGATGAACACCGGAAAATTTCCAGCCATTTTGACTTTCTCGGGTCCCTTCTGAGCTTTGCCGGGTTGGGATTACTGGTTTTTTTCATCAGCAAAGGGAAGGAGCTGGGTTGGGCCTCTCCTTTAACCCTGGCTGGGCTGGGTGGAGCCCTGTTGCTGCTTGGTGTGTTCATACTCTGGGAAAGACGGGTGAAAGACCCGATCCTGGACCTGACCATTTTCGGGAAACGGAGTTTTTCCTTTGCGATTCTCGCCTCCGTAGCGGGATTCGGGCTGATGACGGGTAGCGCGGTATTGCTTCCGTTCTACCTGACCTATGGGCTGCACATCGACGTCACCCACGCCGGTTTTATCCTGATGACGTTCGCTGTGGTATTCAGCTTATGCAGCCCGATCACCGGCAGGTTATCGGACAGGCTTTCAAAGGTTCGCCTGACCATTACCGGTATGCTGCTGGCTGCTGCAAGCTGTGTGGCGTTTGCCCTGATGTTGCCCCGGGTGCATCTGGGAATCGTTTTTGCATATATGCTTCTGCTGGGCATGTCGTATGCCCTCTTCATCACTCCGAACAACAACCTGGTAATGTCTCTGGTAGTAGAGGATAAACAGTCAGTTTCCACCAGTTTTTTTAAACTGGCCACCAACCTGGGACAGATGTTTGGCCTGATTCTGATGGAGCTGATCTTTTCCCTGTTTATCCCTAGACCTCAGGGCGCATCGGGTTTTGCCCTGAAAGATGCGCCGGTATCCGACCTGTTGGCAGGGTTCTCCTGGGCGTTTGTGGGAGGCGCCGGGCTCTGTTTGCTGGCCGTCTTCTTCTCTCTCTTTATCCGTGAAAAAGATATTCAGATCACCGCTTCCGAAGAAACTGCATTTCTGTGCTGAACAGATCGGTGATCGATTCTCCTTCCCTGAGGTGGTACGCCTGCAATCCCGCTTCCCGGGCTCCCTCCACATGCTGGACAGAGTCGTCGATGAAAAGGGTTTCAGCCCGGTTCAATCCAGCATCGGCAACCACGAAATCAAACACCTCACGAAAAGGTTTCCGGAGCCCGATCTGATGAGAGAAATAGGCCTTCTCGAAAAGATCCTCAAAGCCTGAAACACCATGTACCTCCTGCAGCTCTTTCAGGTATTTTAAAAAATGAATTTCGTTGGTATTGCTGAGCAGGAATAGCCGGTAATGATTGGCAAGGGTTCTCAGCAGCGCGATCCGGGAAGCAGGAATATCCTGAAGCAGGGCATTCCATGCGGTATCAATCTCCTTTCCCGTGACCGGCTTATCGAAATAGCGGGCCATCGTATCCCGAAACTGCTGAGGGGTGATCTTCCCGGTTTCAAAGCTTCCGAAAAAATTATCCCGATCCGTGACGGAATACTCTTTGTCGAACTGCCTGATGCCCAGCTCCACGAAGGCTCTTTCCGTGATCGAAATATCGATGTTGCAGATGACTCCGCCAAAATCGAAGATGATATTCCGGATCAGTCGTGCTTTCATACGCCTCCTCATATTCTGCAAAAGTGGGAATTTTAAGTCAATTTGTCTGATGAAACAGGAAAATATTGTATTTTGCCACTTTGAATGTGAATGCGTCAAATCAAATAACCAGTCTAATGAAAAACCTTCGATTTCCCTTCAACCTGCTGCTTATCATTCTGTCAATCATGGTTATTTCCTGTGGAAAAAACACCCAACCCTATGTGATTGAAAACTGGGTATCTCAATATACGCTGGATAAATCCATAGTGGAGGTAAATACCACTAACACAGCTACCGGTTTTGAAACAGTTTTTCAGACCATGATCCCCGACAGTACCGGCAGGGCTCAGTTTTGCCAGGCTTTTATCGAGCCTGTCCGGTTTTACAGAGACAATTCGGGTTATTTCTATGTAGAATCATATCGTGCCTGGATGGTGGCGCATGCTATCAAACCTGATTTGATAGGCACGTATCGGATGGATGTCCAGGACGCCAACGGGAAGTTCTATGTGAAGGATATGGTCAATACGGTTATTTATACTGGTTACGGGTTCGTGGAATACTATTTTGAAAATCCGTCTACCGGGAAAACAGAACGGAAACTTGGGTTTGTCAAGAGCATTCCTTCCGCGGAATTTTTCATCGGTTCCGGCTTTTACGGGGATCCACCTGCGGTCTATTACGAGCCTTCGGATGCTAAAATGACTAGTGCAAGAGAAGCCACCCTGGTAATGGCGCTCGGAATAGGAGGGGTCTTTTCCAATTACTATCCCGACACCAATGAACGGGTTCAATTCTGCCGGAAACTGATCGATTATATTCGTTTTTTCGATGATCAGTCCGGGTACTTTTTCATCTATGATTTCAACTGCGTAAACGTAGCGCACGGTACGCAGAAAAACCTTCAGGGCCAGAACCTCTATGACTACCAGGATTCACGGGGTAACTACGTAATCCGAGATTTGGTGGCAGTAGCCAAAGGACCTACCGGGGAAGGGTACTATAAGTACTGGTGGAACAATCCTGTAAGCAAACAGGAAGAGCCCAAACTCGCCTATGTGATGAAGATCCCCGGGATCAACTACTTCATCGGTTCCGGGATATACCTGAAATAGTAAAAAATTCCATAAATTTGCACCCCATACCGGGCCCATAGCTCAGTTGGTCAGAGCAGTAGACTCATAATCTATTGGTCCCAGGTTCAAGTCCTGGTGGGCCCACACAATGTTGCCGATCACCTCCTGTACCCGAACAGCCCCTTTTCCTTGATCTCCTTCTCAACATAATTTGGCACCATCTTCTCCCAGCCGGGTTCGCCTTCGCGGATCATTCGTAACACATTGGCAGAGTTGATATACAACCACTCCTTTTTAACGTTTGTGATATCAATGATCTTCCTGTTTTTAACCAGGTAATGATAGAGGTCTTCCTGCTCTTTCGACAGGAGGATATCTTTCGATGTCAGAAGCTCCCCCACAGCTTCCCGGGTATCGATGGAAACAGCCGGGATAGTAGGATAGATATAGACCTTCACATTATCGATGAAAATTTTACCGAACGCCTCAAGGATCCCTCCCCTGAGATCGGTATAGTATTTTTCATTGATCACATTGAGAAAGGTTGGGATACCAATCACGATCCTCAGGTTTGTAATGGCAAACTGCGAGAAATAGGTGACCAGTTTATAGTACTCCCTGAAGGTGGAGATCATTACATTTTGTCCCATCCCGTTCAGAAGATCGACCCGTTCCAGGAAATCTCGTTCATCAATATCCCCTTTCCGCAACAGGTTGTTAACTGAGATTTCGCAGAGGGCAAGGGTATTATCCCGGTTATAATCTTCATCCCGTTTGAATATCCGGTAACTGGCCCGAAGCATGTCGAATCCAACGTTGTGAATAGGCCGGAATGCTCCCCGGAAAAGCAGGACGTTTTTTTTGTACAGCATGTCGGCAGGTTGCTGAATCTTCCCGTGCCGGTCGAAGATCATGGAGGAGGTCATCCCGTTCTTCACCAGCTGAACCCCCAGTAAGCGGTTGTCCACATAGTCGAGATCCGGTCCGCGCATCCGCATCAGGGTGATCTCAATCCGGTCCCGTGAGATGTTATCCATCAGCGAGAGGATGAAGTCAACCGGGCTTTGAATGAAATGATAGCAGGCATAGATCAGATTCACACCAAGGATGCCAAGTGTTTGTTGTTGGAGAAGGGTATCCTGTTCCAATAAGTTCACGTGAAACAGGACCTCATTGGGATCGGCGCCGGGATCCTGCTGAAAACGCATCCCGATCCAGCCATGGCTGTAGTTGGCTTTGTTGAAATTCAGTGTCGCTACAGTATTGGCAAATGCAAAGAACCGTGTGGGAATTTCCCGCTTTTCCGTCAGCAGGCCGATCAGTTCATGAAACTCGGCATCCAGCATTTTACATAACCTGCCTTCAGAGACGTACTTGCCAGGTTTATTATGGTTGTAAAGCCTGTCGCTGAATAATTTATCATAAGCAGAAATCGATTTGGCAATCGTCCCCGAAGCACCTCCTGCCTGGAAGTACTGGCGGGCCACTTCCTGACTTCCGCCGATCTCGGCGATGGTCCCGTAGACCGACGGATCCAGGTTGATGATTAAGGCTTTCCGGGTGGTGCTGAGCAGATCCCTTTCCATCCGCACCAGGATTTATTTTCTCTTGAACAAGCTTGCTATAAAAAGCAGGATGATGGCACCGATGACTGCCGTGATGATTCCACCGATCCAGCTGGTGCCGAAAAGGGTACCGAATAACCATCCGCCTAAAATCCCACCAACGATGCCGATGATGATGTTCCATAGCAGTCCGAAACCACTGCCTTTAAGAATTACGCCAGCCAGCCATCCGGCAATTGCTCCGATGGCCAGAAAAACCAGAATACCAATAATACCGCCCATGATTGCTTGTTTTAGTGAAGGATTGAATAAAAGTTTTATACTTCAATGATAATCATAAATAATGATTTATCAAAATCAGCATAATGATTGTTGCGAGGTTATTTTTTGCCATTGAATTATTGGATTAGTTGATTTTATTGTAAATTGTCATGCAAAACAGATAAAATCAAACCCATCACTCAACTCCGGGATCATGGAGGCGTTCAAGGGTTTGCTTGCCACCGCTAACGATGGCGATCTGCCTCCTTTCATGGCAAAAACCAATAAATATGGAATTCAGAAAAACATCCTCATCATCCAGGGCTGCATTGTGACCTGTATTTCTCTGATTTTTCTTGTGATGCCAACTGTAAGCAGTGCGTTTTTTATCCTTTTTGTTATCGGATTCTTCCCGCCGGCTCAGCTGGAAATCGGCAGCCCAGCCTTTTACGTGTGGTTTCTGATAGGAGGAGTAGCGCTCTTTGTCCTCATTCCGGTCATCATCGGATACATTAAAAAACCTGAATGGAAAACCAAATCGGGTACTGAATGATAGAAACAGGTCACTGAAGAGCCTGATTGTGCCACCCGGACTGCTCATTCCCCAGGAGGGGAGCAGTTTTCATCATTAAAAATTTACCGCCACTTCCGGCTACCACCCTTGGTTGATCCGCCGTAGAAGATCATAATTCCCAGGATAAATCCCAGATTATAGGGCCAACCGGAATTGTGCACTTCATAAATGCCTACTTCTTTGGTAAACAGGCTGATTATAAATGTGAACAAGGAGATAAATCCATGCCATAATCCGGCCCAGAAACCGGCAGGTTCGGCATCGAACCGGATATTTCCGGGAGCACAGGAGGTGAGAATAAAAATGGCCAGGATGAAGAATGGCAGCCATCGGTTGATCTTTGAAACGTTCATGGTGTTTGAAATTAGGAAATACGAAAATAAGAAATACGAAATTAGGAAATGCGAAATATATCTTTCATAAAGGTGGATTTTTTTATTTTTGGTTGAATAATTGGATACAGCTATACTAGCCCATAAAATTTCCATGTCATGAAATCCCTGTTCTTGATTTTATTTCTTTTCCAGGGGTTTTCTCTCCTGGACCAGACTTATGTCCCAAACCTCAGCGAAGTATCAGGAACCTGGGATAAAAAGGGATCTCCCTATGTCATCGATGGGGAGGCGATTGTTCCTGGAAAGAAGAAGTGAGGAAAGGGAGGGTACCCCTTTTCCGCCTAGACCGAACTTTCCAGACCAAGTCCTGTTGTACTTTTGTTGTACTTTTTTTTGGTACTGGTTGAAAATATTGAG
>QYQJ01000150.1 GCA_007280875.1 Bacteroidota bacterium | reverse complement strand
GGATCACCGGCAGGGTGGTTCCCGGCGGACAGCCATTTGCGGAAGGGGTTACCTGGTAAGTCACCGTTTCAATGGTTGCTCCCGAATTGGAAATAGTCTGTGCAATCAGATCTCCGGAACCATTGGAATAGCCCGTCAGATTCGGGGAGGATGGTGTGGCAGTCCAGGTGAAGGTACTTCCGCTTACATGCGATTCCAATACTATCGCACTGGGAACTCCCTCACAGACCGTCTCTCCGTTGGGCACGAAATAGACATCCGGCACAGGGAAAACAGTGAAGGTGTAATCGGTAACCGATCCCGGACATCCGCTGTTCTCGGGGGTGATGTGGTAGGTGACGGTTTCGTTGCTGAACCCGGAATTCACCAGCGTCTGATCGATCAGCATTCCGGGGGTAACGTTGTTGGAATAACCGGTAATGAAGCCCGATGAACCGGTGGCTGTCCAGGTAAACAGCGTACCCGCCACATTGGACTGCAGGGACAACCCGGTGGATTGTCCATTGCAGATGGAAGAGTCCAGCGGATTGTTGGAGAGATCCGGGACGGGATGTATGGTGACTGATATTTCCTGAGGGTCGCTGAAGCAACCGTTTGCCTCGGTTGTGATGGTATAGGTAACCGTTTCCTGGGTAAATGCCGAATTAGTCAGTATCTGCTGGATGGTGTCTCCGGTTCCGCTGCTGTAACCTGAAACGGAGGGCGAACTGGCCGCCGCAGTCCAGTGAAAAGCGCTGTCGGGAAGATTGGCCTGGAGCAGGACCTGCAGGGTGTCTCCCGAACACAGAGTTAGTGAATTTGGAGAAGTGGTAAGGATTGGGTTCGGATTCACCAGGATGGTGGATGAATCCGAGTTGGAACAATTGTTTGCATCTGTATAGGTATAGAAGATGGTATCGATCCCCGGACCGGCCAGGCCAGGATCAAACAGTCCGGCCGATACGCCATTTCCGCTATAGGTTCCTCCTGCCGGGGATCCGCCGGATAAGGCGAAAGGAGGTGTGTTTTCACAGGTAGGCGGAAAGGGGTCGAGGGTGACTACGGGCAACGGATTGACCACCACGCTGGCGCTTCCAGAGACTGTCCCGGAGCAGGCCGCAGTGGAAACGGATACCATCGTATACAATCCTGCTGTGGAGGTGATAATGAGATATGGCGATGGGCCGGGATAGTTTGTGACAGGCAGTTGGGAAACGCCGTCAATGGCATAGATGAAGTCCCAGGGGGGAATACCCGTCAGGGTGATACTGACTGTTACCGAAGCGGAAGGTGTAGCGCAGATGGTCCCACCCCCGGAAATCTGCGCAGTCGGGCAGATGGGATCCGGGGCAGTGTATTCAACTGTGAGGGTGCAGGCTGCGCTGTCGGAGAAGGATGCCATCAGATTGTGCTGGATGCCGTCGCAGGATATATTCACTAGATTAAACGAAGTGGGACTGATGAACGGGGCATTGAAGGTCTGTGAGATCTGGGGACTGGCGTTCAGGTCGGAGATAGTCAGTGTTCCGGTCGGCGGGGGATTACTGAATTCAACGGAGCCGGAAAGGTCATACGTGTTGGTGGACTCATTGCAGGATGAAGGATTGGCGGTGACCGAAACGATGGAACATTCCGTGACGATATTGCAGTTGGTGGTTCCGGCATTCGGTTCCCCTATGTTATTTTGCTGAAAAGTGATGTTGCACAGGTTGTTCGAAAAATTTGTGATCAACAGGATATAAAATTCACCGGACTGAGCATTGGTGATTGTGCATGTTTCGAAAGCATTGGGAGAATAACTACAGTCGACCACATTAATGGCTGTCAGTTCACCTTCGCAGGCACCTGTAGGAGAACTGAATGGTCCCCAGCAACAAAAGTCGATATCTTCGGCCGGGGTACTGAACATATAAATGATGATGTTGCCGGAATTTCCTACCTGCATATAATACCAGGCCGGGTTTGGTTGGGTGGCCAGGCAGTTGTAGTCTGGTCCTAATTGTGCATTTCCCGTGTTTACCCCTGCGGGAAATGTATAGGCATCTGAACCGCAAAAAGGAGCAGCAGTCTGGCAGCTATCGTTTTCTGTCTCAGCGAGGAGAGTGCACCAGGGGAAGAATACAACGATCAGAATAACGAGGTAACGCATTCAGGTCAAGAGGTCATTCGGAATACAAAGGTAACATTTTAAACCGGATCAATCTTTCAGGCATCTGACCGAGAACGCGTTATTTCGCAGAGAAGGGTAAATGGATACAGAGGGAGTGTACTCAGTATCCGATACTACTTCATTCATCCCATGTGCCCAGGCTTTGTCAGGACCACGGGCAGTGGAGGACCAGTATAGCGTGGCACGGAGAACCGGATGGGCAGGGCCATAGTTCCATACCATGTTGAAGCCCTGGAATCCACCCAGTAGGGCATTGAACCCTGAATAACCTGTAACTTTCAGGGCGCTTCCGGCAAATCCGTTGTTCTGGTACTGATTGAAAAGGGTGATCCACTCGGCCTCAGTCGGGATATGCCAGCCCGGGGGGCACAACCCTTGCAACCCTTGAGCTGATTGATAGGCCATCACCTCGTCCCATTGGTAACGGCCTCCGGAAAAGAGGCAACCGGCAGGAAGGTCATTGTAACAGTATTTTTCTGCCACACAGTTGTCGCGCTGTGACAGGGAGCTGTTGACCTGCTGGCCATAATTGAGGCTGGCCGCTATCCAGCACTGGGTGCCAATCTTTACGGTAGGGTACTGCTTCCCGTCCCGGAGGTCGGTAAGCAGGCTCCCGCAATTCCATGGCAGGGGTGTCTGGATGGTAATAGATCTGGTAGCGCTTTTTGAACAGCCATATGCGTTGGTATAATTGTAGGCGAGGGAATGGACCCCTCCTCCTGCCAGGGCCGGATAGAGAATCCCGGCGGTCACGCCGGGACCGGAATAGGTACCGTTAAGAGGAATTCCCCCTTTCAGAACAACCGGTTGTGCGATGGTCAGCGTCACCGAATCAAAACAACGCGTGAAAGTCACAGTTGGATTCGGATTCACCGTCACCGGGTAAGGAGCCGAAGTGGCACCCACTCCGCAATCGTTGACCCCGGTTACGGTGATCTGAGCCATCCCGGTGTAGGAGGCTGACCAGTTGATCAGGATCGAGATGGAGGTGCCGAATACAGTCCCCGCTGCGGGGGGAGTAATTATCCATCCATAGGATGTGGCATTGACAATGGGCGTCGTATTGTAAGATACGTTGGAAGTTCCCTGGCAAACAGCTGCAGTACCGGTTATCATTCCCGGGGATCCTGGAAGCGGATTCACCGTGATCGTGTTGGTGTCGGAGTTGGTACAGGTATTCCCGTCGGTATATGTATATATGATTTGATGAGTACCCACACCGGTGATGGCCGGATCAAAGATCCCGCCTGAAACGCCCGGGCCTGAATAGGTGCCTCCTGCCGGCGTTCCGCCGGAGAGGGTGATAGGAGATGCATTTATACATATGGGGTTGAATGGCGGTAAATTCACCGGTGTAAGCGGGTATACGGTGAGCGTTTTCGTGTCAGAATTAGTACAGGAATTTGCGTCGGTGTAAGTATAGGTAATGGAATGGGTTCCGGATCCCGCTGCAGAAGGGTTGAAGGTATTCCCTCCACTGACTCCGGGCCCGGAATAACTCCCGCCGGGAGGTGTGCCACCGGAAAGAGTATAAGGAGCCACATTCACACAAACGGAAGCAAGCGGAGCCAGGGTGACAACAGGTAGCGGATTGACAACGAGAGATTTCTGATCAGATGCTGTACATGAAGTAGTTGGATCGGTGTAGGTGTAAGTCACCTGGTGGCTTCCTGCCCCGTATGAAGCCGGATTGAATATGACCACCGGTAACACACCGATGGTATAGGTCCCGCCTGCCGGGGAGCCACCGGTTAATGGAAACGGGGGTACATCAATGCATACAGGGGTAAAGGGAGTCAGGACAACGACCGGTGCGGGGAGGATCGTAATGGTCTTGGTGGACTGGGTGGAGCCGGCTCCACAGTCGTTGTTATACCCGACTACCGTCAGATTCCCGGAGGTGGCGTCGTTGGCATAATCGATGGATACCGTAGTGTCGTTAATGACCGTGATCGTTGCTCCGGTCCCGGTGTAACTCCAGATGGTAGAATCGGAATTGGATTCCAGGTGAACCCAATATTGCTGACCTGTGGTACCCGGACAAAGCGATGCAGTTCCTGTTATCGCTCCCTGGGATTGAGGTCCACGGAGTTGGGTAAACACGATTGGGGGAGAGATGCTGGTCACAGCGTACCACCAGGTGTTCACAGTATTGTTGTTACCGGTTGAGTAATTAAACGTATGACATCCTGTAGTGGGAGGAACAAAGGTACAACCATTGAAATTTTGGGTTCCACCTACCAAAATATCATCCCAAAAAACCGGTGGTACTGCCCCGGTCGGTCTCTGTAATTCAATAATAAAGCCCGACGGATTCACTTCAACATCATAAATCGGGAGGTTGGTTAATCCGTTAATATACGTGACAATGATATTAAATATCTTCCCGTTGGGAACCGGTTGCCCAAGGCCATTCAGCCCGCCCCAGGTAATGGTGTTCACACCGGTTGTAACAGTAGCGGAAAGTCGGACATCTTCAGCTTGCTGGCCAGGAGAGGGATTGATGTTTAAAAGAATATCCAGGTTACCTGCTTTGGTCACCTGCACCTGGATGGTGGATGTTCCGGCGCAACTCGGAGTTACGATGATAGGCGGCACCACTGTTCCCAGAATTCCGGTGGGATAGGCAAGTGAATCCGGGTCGTTTAAAAAGATTTTGTACTGCGTCAGGGTATAGTTCCCACTGACAGAACGACGATCATTATTGAAATTCCCGGTATTGTAACATCCCCATGGGTTGCATGACACCGCAAAAACAAATGGTTCCATCCCATTGAAATCGACAGAGGTCACAATACCATCATCGGAAAAGACATAAAGGGTTCCCCAGAAGGTATATACACCGGATGGCGGAGCCTGGTCGTCGGCTGTCATTTGCCAGGCTTTAGACCATACTCTGCCATCAACTGCCTGATTGGCCAGACTTCCAACCGTAATATCAAAATATCTGAATTTACACCGGTCAGTACCCCCACTTGTATTAAAATTGAATTCGATAAAATAATCACCTGTCATCAAGGTCGTATAGGATAGCGAAGGGTATCCTGAACCACCCACTATCCCGGATGGACCTGCCACTGCCTGGGCAAAAGTTGAAATGTGTCCGGTACCGGAAAGTGGAAGAGCGGTCGGGCCAACCACAACGGTTCCTGACGGATCCTTTATTCTGTATTGAACACTATTGACTATCACATTATTATTGTTCAAGGGATCGCCAAAACCATAATATATTTTTTCTCCGATGTTAGATATATGGATATTTAACCGGTGTTCTGAATTCCCGGAAGACCCGTTACTGTTATACCAGGCAAACTGATTGAATGTGGGGTTGATTTGAATTTTCCCGTGGCCGGCGTCGTTCAGAAGGATCTGCTTCGTTCCTTCAGCAAAAAGGTGTGCGGGATTGAAAGAGAGGAAAGAAAGAAAAATAATACTAGTTTTAAACCGGAACATGATGTGCATTTTCCCCGGTAAAGTTATACAATTTCAGGGGAAAAAGGTTGCACGCCAGCAATTTAAAATTGTTTCCAAAACTGAAAAAGAAAAGCCGGACACCAGGTCCGGCCTTTTCTGCCAATCAGCCAAAACACCATTTATTTTTTAACGTGACTTCCCGAGGGATGCGTTTGTTGTTGCGGGTGAGGTTGCTGGTGAGGTTGCTGGTGTTGTTGCTGGGCGGGCTGTGTGGCAGCCGGTTTTTGTTTTTCAGCTTTCATTGCCACTTCTTTCCTGATAAATTTCCCGTCCTTATCAAAGAACAGGTAAGCCTCTTCACTCTCTTTACCGATCTTCACCTCGTAAGAGAGAACCCCTTTGGCGTTTATCTTGAATGCATTCATCGCGGAATACCCCGAATAGTTCTGGGCAATATACTGCGTGATGGGTTTCGCAAGATCTCCCGTTTTCATCTGGGTTTTCGTCTGGGCAAACAGGCCTGTGCTGAACAGAGCAAGAGCCATCAGGAACATTACTTTTTTCATGGTTTCAAAATTTAACTAGTGAATAAATTATTTACTCAGCAAAATTGAAACCCGATTCTGAAGGAAATCTGTAGCTAGAGATTTCAGAAAAAAATAGTGATCGTATGGGTCTTTTCGTGGTAGGTATACTCACACCTCATCCCATAGAGAGATGCAATCTTCTGGACGATGGAAAGGCCAAGCCCTACTGATTCCGAACTTTTTTCACCCTTGGAAAACCGGCCGAACAATTGCATCGGGTCCTTGGAAAGTACATGTCCGGAATTGCTGATGACAAGGGCTGACCGGTTCAGCGAAATGCGGATCCATCCGCCCGGGATATTATGTTTGATAGCATTTGACAGCAAGTTGTTGATGAGGATCTCTGCCAGTGTCCTGTTCATGGTATACGAAAATGTAACCGGCAAATCCTGCGTGCACAGGATCTCTTTATGGAGCATCAATTCCTGGAAGTGTTCCTGAGCCTGCCTGATCAGGAGAGCAAGGTCCAGCTCTTCCCCGGTTGGAAACTGGTTGTTATCAATTTTGGAGATTAACAATAAGCCCTGACTGAGTTTTGAAGCCCGGAGGGTGGCATCGTACATGGCACGGATCAGGATGAGTTCTTCTTCCCGGAGATACTCTCCTTCAATAAGCAGATCAAGTTTTGCTTTCAGGATAGCAAGCGGAGTTTGGAGTTCATGCGCGGCATTTTCATTGAACTCTTTCAGATTGAGGTAATCCTGTCTGATCTTTTCAGCCATGACCATCAACGTCTGGTTTAGCAAGGAAAATTCACGAATTTTACTAGCTGAAAGTCCCAGGGAAAATTGCTGCCTGAAATCATACTCCCTTAGTTTCTCAATGGTCTTGTAAAAGGGAATCCAAACCTTCCTTGACACACCATAGTTCACCAGGATTAGGACAACCAATAACGCCAGAAATAGGAATGTAAAGGCAATGAAGATCTCTGTGATTACTGAATCTGTTTCATCCAGTGACTTGAAAATATAGATGGAGTACCCTTTCTTTTTTTCCGAGGTATTCCATGCGTTCAGATATCTGTATCTTACAGGATTTTCCCGGGTGCTGTCGACCATTACGGAGTCACGGATAACCATCCGGCTTGGAAGAGGCTTGTCCATGATGGTCACCAGGATCTCATGTCCGAATACCGAGCGGAAATCGGGGATGGTATCCGCGTGATTAATGGTTTCCTCGATCAGGATCTTCTCTTCCCGGAGGTTTTCGTCAATCTGTTTGTAAAAGATCTGGTGAAGCAGATGGTAGAAAAGAAATGCACCGCAAACAAACGTAAGTCCGGAAAAAATAAAATAATTCAGGGTGGTTTTACTCAGGAGCCTCATAAAATCAATGTTATTGACCGGAAAACTTATATCCCATACCGTATACCGTCTGGATGAAATCCTGACCTCCCTTATCCTGGATTTTTTTGCGGAGATTTTTAATATGTGTATAGATGAAGTCGAAGGAATCAGCCTGATCCATTTCATCACCCCAGAGGTGCTCGGCAATCGCTTCTTTTGTCAGCAGGCGGTTATTATTGGCTATGAAAAATACCAGTAGTTCATACTCTTTCCGTGTAAGCACAAGGGGTTTGTGGTTGACAGATACCTCGCCGGTTTCAGGGACAATACGGATCTGATCAAATTGAATAATCTTGTCGCCGTTGAATTGCCTCCGGCGGATGATAGATTTCACCCTGGCATTCAACTCAGGCAGGTGGAAGGGTTTGGTCAGGTAATCGTCTGCGCCGATCTCAAGTCCGGTGATCTTATCATCCATTGAATTTTTAGCCGAGATGATGATAATCCCTGCTTCCGATCTGATCTCTTTCAACTGCCGTATGATATCCAGGCCGCTTCCATCCGGAAGGGTGATATCTACCACGATACAATCGTACTGGTAGAGATTGACCTTCTCAAAAGCCTCCTCAAAGGTTTGAACAGCTTCGCAAAGTACATGCTCCTTGCTGAAAAAGGAGTCAATCGAACGGGCCAGTTCAGGCTCGTCCTCAATCAGCAGGATCTTCATACCCGGGCATCATTGAATCCATTCACTGGTTTTAGTATATTTCGTGTCAATCCTTTATGCACCTTGTGGAAAAGGCATTGATCCTGAAGGACGGGTAGAACGACACGCTGGGTGTATACTCACTATCGGCCACCACTTCATTCATGCCATGCGCCCAGGCTTTATCAGGGCCATGAAGGGTGGACGACCAATAGAGTTTCGATCGGAGAATGGGATCGTTGACCGGAAATTTCCACACGAGGTTATGGAACCGGATGCCGGTCATCAGGGCATTGAATCCGGAGTAGCCGCTGGATTTCAGGGCGTTGCCTGCGAAGCCGTTGGATATGTAGAAATTGAAGAGGGTACTC
>QYQJ01000151.1 GCA_007280875.1 Bacteroidota bacterium | reverse complement strand
CCCCTGAAGGGGAGGGGAGAATCGGTACCCTGTGCCCCTGTGCCCCTGTGCCCCCGTGCCTCACGGCTCGTAAGGAAACCTTGCACATCAAACGTCAGGAAATCCGTTTCGATCAGCCGCTCACTCATGGCCGGATAGAGCTGTTTCAAGTAGGCGACCGACTCCCGGTCGATCTCGATGAACCAGGGATCGAAAGCCGGATTTTCCAGCAGGTATTTGCTCAGCACTCCTTTGCCCGGACCGATCTCCAGCACCAGCGGAATAGCCGGATTGAGGCACCCGATGATCTTCCGGGCGATGTTTTCGTCGTGCAGGAAGTGCTGGCCTAACGATTTTTTAGGGTAAACGGTTCCCATAGAGAATTAAGCTCCAAATAACAAATTCCAAATTACAAATAATAACCAAATTTCAATGTTCGAAATTCCAAACATTTTTTAAAGAAAAAGAAGAGTTGGACCTTGGTTATTATCATTCAACCTTGTCCCCCCTAATCACCCTGTACCGTTTCCTCGCATCAATCACATAAATACTTGAGGGGTACAGTTCCAGAAGGCGTCCATAGATTTCCATGGCTCCGGCGGGATCCCCGAGTTCCTTTTCATGCAGGCCGCCCTGGATGAACAGAGCCCGGTCGGCGATGACCTCGTCAGGGTAGTCGATAGCGATCCGGTTCAGCAGGCTGTCGGCCACCCGGTACTCTCCCAGTTTCCGGTAGATCTCCGCTTTTTTCAGCAGGACATCATCCAGCAACGGATGGGAACCGAACCGGAGCGGAATGGAGTCCAGCAGTTCCAGGGCCAGCCGATCTTCGTGCTTCATGGATAGAAGTTCAGCCCGTGCGTACAGGGAGAGTCCCACGGTAGCCGAGTCGGGATCGTAGTTCTCACCGATCAGGATCGAAAGGGCCAGTGCATCGTTGGCGATCAGTTTATCCGTAGCAGCTTTGAGGATATCTGCCTGGGCCTTGGCCCATTCGAACTCACCGATATAGAACGTGAGTTTGGTGTTTTTAAATTTGGCCGTCTGCCCCAGCACATCGTATTTGAAATCCTGGTACACCTGCTGGTAGAGCAAGGTAGCTTCCCATACATCGCCGAAAAAGAGCAGGACATCGCCCAGCTCAAGTTTACAGAAAGCTTGTTCCTTCGGTCCGATATCCTTCAGTTTAATGGCGCGGTTCAGGTAGCCGATCGCAGCATCGGGGTTCTCCAGGTAAAATGCTTCCAGGTGAGCCAGGTTCTGCATCAGGGAGACCGTGGTACGGTTCTCTCCTGCATTTCCCAGCACGAGGAGAAGGTCCTTCTCCAGTTCGGAAAGCTCTTTCCGGGAGGGATGACCCTGCGATGTAACCTGGTAAAACCGTGTATTCGCCCGCTCAATCCGGCTGATCTCATAATAGGGGCAGGCCGTTCCTTTTGCGGTCAGGTAGGTGTAGGCGTCCAGGGCGATGCTGTACTGTTCATTGGCCACCGCCAGCTGCGCCAGTTGAAAGATCCGGTCGCCCTGCTCCTGGCGGCGGCGATCCAGCGCTTTTGCCTGGATCAGTGCCAGTTCAAAATCTTTCTGCTGAATGGAGTACCACCAGAGCAGATCGGTATAAGCCGGCTGATCGGGATTCCGCTGGACCCGGGTGAGCAACACCTTCCTGAACAGTTCGTTTTTGGAATTATCCTCATCATCTGACAGCACATTCTGAAGCCGGTCCTGAACAGTCGGGAGATAAGACTCGTTCACCTCCAGCAGGTGGAGGTATTCGTCGAAGAGGGCGGCATAGTTTCCCGTCCGCTCATAGATATTGGCCAGCTCGAAGCTAAAGGGATAGGCTCCCCGGAGCAGCTCCCTTCCTTTCAGATAGACCTCTGCGGCAAAGGAATTCTCCCCTTTGAGGATGAAGGCATTGGCCAGATCGAACACCTGCTGCTGATCGGGTTGAAGCTCCAGGATCGCTTCTACGTATAATTTCCGTGCTTTGTCCACGTTCCCCTCGCGGTAATTGAGATACCCCAGATCGACCAGGTATTTCAGCGCCCGGGGTTCACTCTTTTGCTGCCCTTTGATCAGCTTTTCGGCCCGTTTGTAATCCTTTAGTTCAATCAGGCTGTGCAGGAAGTACATGTAATTGAATGAGGTCGGCTGTTTGAGGTAGAGCTTCTCATATAACCCGGCCGCCTTTTCATACTCCCTGGCCTGGTAAAACTGCATAGCCAGCTGGGCTTCACTCACCGGAGGAGTGGCCTGTTGCTGGAAGGGGAGCTGTTTGGGGGCGGCGCCGGGCTCGGTCTGGGCGTAAGACGTGAGACGTAAGACGTGAGACGTGAAAAGAAGGATCAGGATAAAGAATACGTATTTCATGGTAATTCAGTCGCCCTAGTTCAGCAGGTTGATGGCGAGCCAGGCCATGAGGCCGGAACCGGTTTCCAGAGCCTGCTCATCCACATCAAAAGTGGGTGAATGAAGAAAAGAGGTAATCCCCCTGGTTTCGTTCCTGACACCCAGCCTGTAGAGGCAGGATGGTACGCGCTGGGCAAAATACGCAAAATCCTCGGCCGTCATGCGTGGCTCCAGATTAACAACGTGATCGTTGCCCAGATAGTCTGCGGCCAGGGCATGTAATTTTGCCGTCAGCTCTTCATCGTTATGCAGGTACGGGTATCCATGGGAAATCCGAACCTCGCAACTGCCACCCATTCCGGCGGCGATGGAGGTGGCGATGGCTTCCACACGGCGGTGGATCTCTTTCCGCCAGGCTTCATCGTAGGTTCTGACCGTTCCCTCGATCCGGACTTCATTCGGGATGATGTTGGTCCGTCCCTCTCCGATGATGCGTCCGAACGAAAGAACGGTCGGGGTATTAGGATCGGCGTGGCGGCTAACGATCTGCTGCAGGGCAGTAATGATGTGTGCAGCAATCAGGATGGGGTCGACCACCAGCTGCGGAACGGCGGCATGTCCTCCTCTCCCTGTCACCGTGAGGTAGATCTCATCGGTGGAGGCCATATCGGGACCGGGATTGAAGCCAACCTTACCGGCATCGAGGGTAGGAAGCACATGTTGTCCGATGACCAGCTCCACCTCCGGATCCTGCAGCACCCCTTCGTTGATCATCCCGATGGCACCCCCGGGGTAGCTCTCTTCGGAGGGCTGAAACAACAGCTTGACGGTACCGATGAAGAGGTCCTTCGCTTCGCTCAGGATGACGGCAGCTCCCAGCAGGCAGGCCATGTGGACGTCGTGCCCGCAGGCATGCATCTTCCCCTCCTCCTGAGAGGCATAGGAAGTGTTGTTCTCTTCCTTCACCGGCAGGGCATCCATATCGGCACGCAGCGCGATGCACCTGCTTCCCGGATCGTTCCCTTCGATTACTCCGATCACCCCAAATCCGGCAACCCCTTTCCGGTAAGGGATTCCATATCTGTCCAGCGTTTGGCATATAAATTCCGCTGTTTTCTCCTCTTCCTTTGAGAGTTCCGGATGCTGATGCAGGTGCCGGCGGATCTCACGGATCTCCGTGAAATAGCGGGAGGCGAGGTCGTGGATGACGGTTTTCAGTTCCGACATAGATACGCGATTATTGAGAGTTTAAAGATACGATTTTAAAAACTCTCCCAGTGAAGTGACCATGGCTTTTTCATTTAATGGATAGGCCGCCGGCTACAATCGTTTCTTTACTACCTCCCAGGATCCTGTGATCAAAAAACTCTGATCCATATAAGAGACCATCTTTTTAAATTTCCGGATGGGCACGGAGAAGGTGAGGGTGTCTTTCGGAACGCAGGGCCGCGCCGAAACATCGAACATCCCGAGCACGGCCTTCGGATCTTTCTTTTCGTTTTCGAAGTAAGGATGATACACGATGGAGGAGCATCCGGAACCGAACGGGGCAATCACACCCAGGCCATCCACGCAGTCGAAATTTGCCAGGGTAAACAAGCCGGAAAGCACATCGGGGGTGGCAAAAAAGATTACGGCTTGTACCTCATCGCTCCCTACTACCTGGTCAAACCGCTTAAAGACGATGTATTTCCCCCCGGCGGGAATGCACTTCATCCCGGCCATGATCTCCTTCACCATCTCGGGAGTGCGGATGTATCGCTCTCCCTCCATTTCACCCGGAATGCCGGTAGAGAGGAAATATTCGAAGTTTGGCCGCATCCCTTTTTCGTATCCAAAATAGCGTCGTGCACCTCCACAACCCAACGACTTGACATTCCATGCCCGGGGTTTCCCTTTTCTCACCAGGTTCAGCTCACAGATGATGCAACTCCACTCTGTCGACAACCCTGCCCGGGGGATGGTTCCAGGATCATCGGTATAATAAAAAACGATGGGCAGTTCAGCATCTTCGAAATAGCTTTTCCACTGTTTCAGGAAAAGATCACGGATCTTGGTGTTCATGACGTTACAGATTTATCTGGTTCAGGAAAACTGGTATCTACTCGTCCCGGGTGGCAGTGGATTTCTCGTGGGTCATCGGGTCAATTAATAGGATGCGATCGCCGGCATTTTTCCGTCGTAGGTTTTGTTGGTGAGCAGCTTCAGCATGAAGTCGGCTACGTCGGCCCGTGGAACCGACCGTGTCCCCGGCCGCCCCTCTGTGAGCTGGTACTTACCTGTTTTGGGCGCCTGCGTCAGCCGGGGCGGCCGGATGATGACCCACTCCAGCCCGCTCTCCCGGATCAGCCCGGTCTGCCGCTTCTTATCCCGGAACACATGCTTCAGGGAAAGAGGAATGATGATCTTTCCGAAAACCGGATGGGTATCGTTTCCCAGAATCCCGGCCGACGACACGACAATCAGCCGCTTTACCCCGGTCTCTTTCATAGCTCTGATGATGTTAGCCGTTCCGCCGGAGAGGGTCCGGATGGGTTTGTTTTCCATTCCCAGTGCAACCAGCACGGCCTCCTGACCTTCCACAGCCTGCCTGACCTTTTCATAATCCATCACATCTCCTTCAATGATCGTAATCTTTGGATGGGCAATCGTGACATTGGCAGCACTTCTGGAAAAGGCGGTCACCAGGTGACCCTTATCCAGTGCCTGATAGACAGCCAGAATTCCCGTCCGGCCACTGGCCCCGAAAATAGCGATCTTCATAGAGTAGTTTTTGGCAAAGATATAAATTCGAGCGGACTAGCCGCTTGTCCGCCTGTCCTCTTTTTCATACTTTTATCGAAAAATTCCCTTGTCCTTCTCCTCTCTCTTCCGCAAGAAATCCGTCGACCAGATCCTGGCCGATGTAAAGGTCCATGAAGCATCAGGAATTTCTCTAAAGCGCAATCTCCGGGTGATTGATCTCACCGCCCTGGGGATCGCTGCGGTGGTGGGAGCTGGAATTTTCAGCACGATCGGGACTGCTGCCTCTCACGGCGGACCGGCTGTCTCCCTCCTTTTTCTCTTCACCGCCATCGCCTGTGCCTTCTCGGCCATGTGTTATGCCCGGTTTGCCTCGGTGATCCCCATCAGCGGGAGCGCATACACT
>QYQJ01000019.1 GCA_007280875.1 Bacteroidota bacterium | reverse complement strand
CTATACACCCCGGCCACTGATTAAAACTATCGTCAAGGTAGTAGCTCCGAAAATTGGCGAAAAAATATATGATGGCGCCGTTGGTTCGGCTGGCTTCCTGGTTGAATCGTTTGAATACATGAAGCAGAAGAAGCTGACCACCCAGGAAGCGGAGATCTTACAAAAAAAGACTTTTTATGCGAAAGAGAAAAAGTCGCTGGCCTATATAATAGGCATCATGAACATGATCCTGCATGGGATCGAAGCCCCCAATATCATTCACACGAATACCCTGGCTGAAAACCTGGCTGATATCCAGGAGCGTGACCGGTATGATATTGTTCTGGCTAATCCGCCGTTCGGTGGTAAAGAGAGGGCAGAGGTTCAGCAAAACTTCCCGATCAAGACCGGGGAGACCGCCTTTCTCTTTTTACAACATTTCATCAAGATTCTCAAAGCCGGCGGCCGGGCAGGTGTGGTAATTAAGAATACATTTCTGTCCAATACTGATAATGCGTCCATCAGCTTACGGAAACTCTTGCTCGAAAACTGTAACCTTCATTCCATCCTGGATTTGCCAGGCGGAGTATTCTCCGGTGCTGGTGTTAAAACTGTTGTGCTTTTTTTTGAAAAAGGCCAGCCAACACAGAAAATCTGGTATTACCAATTAAACCTGGTCCGGAACCTGGGCAAGACCAATCCGCTGAATGAAAACGATCTGGCTGAATTCCTTGAATTACAAAAGACAAATGCTGATTCAGACAACTCCTGGCCAGTTAATATCGCGGATGTAGATACCACATCCTATGATCTCTCTGTGAAAAATCCAAATACGCAAGAGGAGGAAACACTACGTGAACCACATGAAATATTAGACGATATCAAAGACCTAGATGAGCAAAGTGCCGAAATTCTAACTACAATTCGTAAACTGGTATGAGTAAAAATTGGCAGGTAAAGAAACTCGGGGAAGTTATAAAACTTGAATACGGGAAACCTCTCCCGCCTGATTTGCGGAATCCGAGTGGTGCTTATCCAGTTTATGGTGCAAATGGAATTAAAGACAGAACAGATCAGTATTATATTGATAGGCCAAGCATTGTAATTGGGAGAAAGGGGTCTGCTGGTGAAATAAATCTAACAGAATCTAAATTTTGGCCATTAGATGTTACATATTTCCTCGTCTTTGATGAAAAGGAATATCAAAGAAAATTTCTCTTCTACTTATTATCAACGCTTGATCTCCCTAAATTAGCGAAAGGAGTTAAACCTGGCATAAACCGCAATGAAGTATATGACATTGACATCCCTCTCCCCCCCCTCCCCGAACAACACCGCATCGTAGCCATCCTGGATGAAGCCTTTGCTGCCATCGACAAAGCCAGCGAGAATACTGAGAAGAACCTGGAAAATGCGAGGGAGGTTTTTGAGTCGTATCTTAATGGTGTATTTGATAATCCAGGGGAGGAGTGGGTGGAGAAAAGATTGTGTGAAGTTGGTACTGTACAAACTGGAACTACTCCTAGCACAATGCATAAGGAATACTATGGTTCATTTATTCCTTTCATTAAGCCGGCAGATATCGACATAGATGGCATGGGGGGTAATCAATATAATAATGATTCATTGAGTGAATTAGGCTTGAAAAAAGGCAGGGGAATTATACAAAAATCTATCTTGATGGTTTGTATTGGAGCAAGCATTGGGAAAGTAGGATATACTGATAGAAATATTTCATGTAATCAACAAATAAACACTCTTACGGTAGATCCTGGATATGAGCCAAAATTTTTTTACTATGCTATGCGAACATTAAGATTCCAACAGGAAGTTATAACAAATGCTTCTCAGGCAACTTTGCCTATATTGAAAAAAAGTAAATGGGCTGGACTTTCTGTTGTTTTTCCAAAAAATAAGGTTGTGCAGAAACAAATTGTATTCATGCTTGATCAACTTGTTAATGAAACCAAAAAACTGGAGAATATATACCAGCGGAAACTTGATAAACTGCAAGACTTGAAGAAATCACTTCTCCAAAAAGCCTTTACCGGAGAGCTAAATACTGGTCAATCATGAATGAAGCAGAAACCAGGGCGGAACTTATTGACCCAAAGCTGAAAGAAGTCGGATGGGGCGTTGTGGATGGTTCCAAGGTGATGCGCGAATACAAGATCACAATTGGCAAGATCCAAACTGGTGGCGGTCGTGCAAAGCCATTGATTGCAGACTATATCCTGGTCTATCAAGGTCGGAAACTTGCAGTGATTGAAGCAAAAAGTGATGAACTGGAAGTGGGAGAAGGAGTTGCCCAGGCGAAAAACTACGCGGAAAAGCTGCATATTTATACTACATTCTCATGTAATGGTCATGAGATTTACCAGATTCGTATGGACACAGGGATTGAAGGCCTAATTGACCGGTTTCCCACACCTGATGAACTTTGGAACAATGCGTTTGCATCCCAGAACCTTTGGCTAAAGAGATTTGACGAGATACCCTTTGAAGATGTTGGCGGGAGTAAAGAGTTACGATATTACCAGGAAATTGCCGTAAACAAGGTAATGGAATCCATTGCAGGAGAGAACCAACGAATCCTGCTTACCATGGCTACCGGTACCGGCAAGACGTTTATTGCGTTTCAGATCGTCTGGAAGCTCTTCTACACACGATGGAATCTCCACCGGGATGGGTCCAGGCGGCCCAGGGTCTTATTCCTGGCCGACAGGAACATCCTGGCTGACCAGGCGTTCAATGCTTTTTCTGCATTCCAGGAAGATGTCCTGGTCAGGATAAGACCGAATGAGATCCGGAAACACAGGCATGTACCCACCAATGGAAGCATCTTCTTTACCATCTTCCAGACCTTCATGAGCGGGCCTGAGAACATACCCTATTTTGGTGATTATCCGCAGGATTACTTTGATTTCATCATCATTGATGAATGTCACCGTGGCGGCGCCAACGATGAAAGCAACTGGCGGGATATCATGGAGTACTTTTCCCCGGCCGTTCAGCTAGGGTTGACAGCTACACCAAAACGGCAGGACAATGCAGACACATACCGTTATTTTGGGGATCCTGTCTATATCTATTCATTGAAAGAGGGTATCAATGATGGGTATCTGACCCCGTTCAAGGTCAAAAGGATCAAAACAACCATTGATGATTGCATCTATACTCCGGATGACCAGGTGATTGAAGGGGAGATTGAGGAAGGGAAGATTTACATTGAGCCGGATTTCAACCGGATCATTGAGATCAAGGAACGGGAAGCCAAACGGGTGAAGATCTTTTTATCGGAGATCGACCAGCGAGAAAAGTCCATCGTTTTTTGTGCTACACAGGATCATGCGGCAGCTGTAAGAGACCTGGTTAATCAATTCAAGCAGAGTACAACTCCCAACTATTGCGTCCGTGTCACAGCGAATGATGGTGAGCTGGGGGAACAATACCTTCGGGAGTTTCAGGACAATGAAAAGACCATCCCCACCATTCTAACCACCTCCCAGAAGCTCTCCACAGGGATTGATGCCAGGAATATCCGCAACATCATCCTGATGCGTCCGGTCAATTCAATGATCGAGTTCAAGCAGATCATTGGTCGGGGAACAAGATTATTTGATGGCAAAGAATTCTTCACTCTATATGATTTTGTTGATGCCCATCATCATTTTGCCGATCCGGAATGGGATGGGGAACCCATGCCACCGGAACCCAAACCGTATCCGGAACCACCTGATGAACCACAACCTCCATGGCCTGAAGAGCCACCTGAACCATTTGAGCCAGGTGAGAAGCGAAAGAAAATTAAAGTGAAACTGAGGGACGGAAAAGAACGAGAAATCCAACACATGATCGCCACCTCCTATTGGAGTGCAGATGGAAATCCTATATCTGCAGAGGAATTCCTGCAAAACCTCTTTGGAACACTACCAGATTTCTTTCAGGATGAAGCTGAATTACGTGAGATATGGTCAGATCCGGTGACCCGAAGAACGTTGTTGGATAAGTTAGCTACAGCAGGATATGGGCGGGAAGAACTTTCAGTCCTGCAAAAGTTGATCGACGCCGAAAAGAGCGACCTCTTTGATGTGCTGGAATATGTTGCCTATTCAACAAAGCCAATGACCCGGGAGATGCGCGTAGCTACAGCCCAGGCTGAGATTTTCGTAGGTCTCAATGCCAAACAGAAGGAGTTTCTAGAGTTCGTGCTTACTCAATACATTGAAAGCGGGGTTGAAGAGCTCGACCAGGAGAAGCTGCCAAAACTGTTGGAATTAAAGTACCAGGCGTTGTCTGATGCCACAGAACAATTAGGAGCGGTTGCCGATATTCGGTCGCTGTTTTTCACCTTCCAGCGGCATTTGTATGAGGTGAGGGTGGCGTAATAGTATTTTGATCCTTAATCATGATGTTGATTGGATAAGCCGACGGATTTAACCACCCCGGGCTAATCGTAGTAAATCAGTTTAGATATCTTAAAATCAGGCATATGCGGTAGTCCATTTGAATCGGCGAAAGGTGGTCAGATGTACCGGTTCTTCTAGTGAAATGTTAAATTATTTAAAAATATTTTGTCTTTTTTGCATTTCATATTAGTTATATATTATATTTGCTTCTTCATCCCGCATGAAAATAAGTAATGCGCCCCCCCAAGGATCCGTCCGCGGGGTTTTTTTTTATGGCCAGAATAATATACTATATTGACGGTTTTAACCTTTATCATTCAATTATCAGTATTCAAAACAATACTGGCGAGTACTTAAAATGGTTAGATGTTAGATCGCTTTGTAATTCCTACCTTCCTGTTTTCGGAAAAAAGGACACCATTGTCGCAATTTATTATTTCACTGCAATCCCAAAACACTTATCTTCGACATTCCCAGGCAAGATAACAAGACATAATCTATATCTCAAGTGTTTGAAAGAAACCGGTATAAATGTTATACTCGGGAGATTTAAAGAGAAAACGGTTTACTGTAAAGATTGCAGTAAGAATAATGAAATTGAGAGATTATTACCGGAATCTTTTTCAATTAAACTGAAAAGTTATCGGAAACACCAGTTTCCCGATCCATTCACTCTTCCAGACGGGACACAGATCTTAAAACCCGCTGAATGGAAAGCCCCACTCAGATAGATCCCAACCCCCAAGTATCTTCATGCTTTTTTAGTATTTGTGTGCACTTTTGTGTGTACCCAAACAAAAAACCACTCACAAAAATTCTTGTAAGTGGCTGGTAATCTTGCTCCCCCTGCTGGACTTGAACCAGCGACCCTCTGATTAACAGTCAGATGCTCTAACCAACTGAGCTAAGGAGGAGTATCCCAAAATTGGGAGTGCAAAGATAGAATTTTTTGTTGAATTACCAAGAGGTTTTTCCTATATTTGTACATGCGACTCTCGATCAAAGCACGGACCATTCTCTGGTTCCTGATTTTCTTCCTCTGCGTGTATGCGGTTCTTATCCTCTTTTTTGCATACCTGTATTTCAGTACAAATAGTATCGGCTATTACAAATTTCTCGCCGGAGGGGATGGTGAGATCGACTTCTTCCGGGCTGTCTATTTCAGCGTGGTCTCCTTTCACACCATTGGATATGGGGATATCTACCCCATCACCATGCAGGGACGGGTGATCATGATGATCCAGGCCTTTTTCTCCCTTTTTTATACAGCCGTATTTTCCGGGATGCTGGTCTATTTCATCATACGCAGGCATCCTGATATCATCACCACTAAGCATTTGTATGTCCGCTTTCGCCACAACAACTGGTACCTGAGTGCCAGACTGGGCAACAAAGGACGTCCGATTATCGACCTGAAAGGGCGGCTTGAGGCCTGGCTGATCAATGAGAATTCACGAATCCGCGTGTTTTCTCACCAGATGGATTTGGCCGACCTGGAGTATATTCTCTATTTTGATATTGACCTGGAGGAGGAACGCAGCAAGCCCCTTCAACAGGCGCTGCTTAGCTCGCTCAACGGAGGTCCGGTCATTCATATGAAATACAACCTGATCGGAAATGACCTGCGCTCAGGGGAACAGATTGCCCATTCGGTCTACTACGATTCCACCATGATCCGGTTCGGGACCTTGTTTCAGAAGATCTACTCCTGGGATAAGGCCGGTCACCGGGTTAATTTCCGCTGGAACCATTTTGAACACATAGCACCACTGGACGAAGAGCTGACCTCCGCATTCAAAGCAGGCAACCTGAAGCACTGGTCAGGTCCGGGTTAATAGTTCAAAAAAAATACCGCCAAGTGAATAACTCCTGGGATTTTATTCTTCGGAATTACCTATTTTTGATTATTCATTGAGTGTATATCCTATGATCTTTTCATCGAAAAAACTCTTCCCGATTTTCCTGCTCTTCCTGTTCGCTACCGGGGGAACAAAAATTGCCATAGGCCAGACTCTGGAGCTGCGTGAGATCTGCAGCCTGGACTACCGGACCGACTTTGCTTCCCTGCTGGAAAAGAATAAAGACTCCCTTTTCCCCTCTTCGTCAACCCTTGGATCTGTCCATTTTTACCGCGGGCTCTCCTACCTGGAACAGAGCATGTTCCGGGAAGCCATTATGGATTTCAGGATAGCCAGGACCGATTCCGCCGTCTCCCGGACCTTTTGCAATTTCTATATCGGAGTAGCATTCATGCGGCTGAACCAGTCGGACAGCATCCTGAAAATCTGCAGTGAAGCCCTTAATATCCCGGTAACCCAGTTGAAAAATCCCGCTTTCTGGCAAGACGCTCCTGTTACGCAGGACCATATTTTTTCAGGTTACCTGATTGGCACAAACCAGGCATTGAACAACCCCACCGACTCCAACCTGATCGAGATTTGTCTCAGTTTTGGGACCAAAGACCGTGAGTTCCTTGAAGCCTATATAAACTACGGGGTTTGGAATTTCCAGAATGGCCGGTACAACAAAACCATTGATCTTTACAAACATGCCGTTGATCTGGAGCCATCCTATGACTCCACCATCATTTTATGCATGGGCTATGTTTACCGCCTGGCCGGTGATCCCGATCATTCAATGAAAGCCTATATCCTGCTCAAATCCAAATATCCCAGATTCGCTGAAGGATTTAATAACCGGGGATGCCTGTACGCCTATCTTGATAAAAATAACAAAGCGCTCTCCACACTCACGGTTGCAATCCGGAAAGACCGAACATTACTGGATGCACTCTGTAACAGGGGGTTGGCGTATCTGAAAATGAAAAGATACAAGCAGGCTTTCGATGACTTCACGGAGGCGATCCAGATCGATCCTAGATTTGCTGATGCCTATTATTACCGGGGCTTTACCCGGAAAGCTATGGGTGATATCCCTGGCTCGATCACCGACTACAGCCGGGCTATCGATCTGAAGAAGTAACAACGGGTTGTTAATAAAGTTTTTCCAGGACCCTTAGTCCACTCTCTGTTTACAGATATCTTTATCCGGTTAATCACTCGGATCTTCATGCGAAGACTACGCGTCTTTTCTGCTCTCCTGGCATCACTGCTGATTTCCGGAATTTCCTTTTCCCAAACACAGGGTGTGTTGAGTAAGAAGTGGTATGGCAACTGGTCTGTTGGTGTGGGTGGGGGCCCAACCCTGTTTTATGGGGATTTGAATCCATGGAGGATCGCTCCAGGTATATCCACATTCAATGAAATCCGGTATGCCGGTTCGTTCTACCTGATCCGGCAACTCAGTCATGTGTTCGCTCTTCGCGGACAGGCTCTTTATGGCGAGATCTATAGCATGAAACGAAATTTTCCGAATGGCACCCCCTGCAACGAGTATCTCATAGGAAATATCTTTGAGTACAATCTGAATACCACGATCAATTTCAGCAACCTGATCCTACGCTACAAGCCCAAACGGATTTTTTTCATTTATGGTACAGTCGGTATAGGGATGTCCAACTGGATTACCAAAGTAAAGGACGCGAATACGAATAATCAGCTCAGGGGAAGTGGATCACCATCTAACTGGACAACCGAATGGGTGGTCCCGGCAGGACTTGGGGCCTATTTCAACATTTACGATAAGGTCAACCTGGGGGTGGAATGGACCCTGCGTGGGGTTAACTCGGATAGACTTGATGCAACGGTCGGCGGATTCCAGTATGATCTTTATTCGTTTCTGTCGCTCAACCTGGTCTACAATTTCAACCGCCGTAATCCGGTAAAGCTGGATGCAGTAAACGCCACCATGCCTCCGGTAGTACTGCCAAAAGCAAATCCCCCGGTTGAATCTACCACCCCGGGAAAACACGATACTATCTCTGCTGCCAAAGCCGGTCAGGGGCAGCCGGTTCCGATTTCGACTCAACACATAATGGCCACTCCTTCCAAAATGGGACCCGATTCATCAAAGGTAAAAGAGGTTGTTCCCGGAACAAAAACCACGAAACCATACCAGCTTCCCGGTCTGCAAGCCGATGTATTCTACCGGGTCCAGATTTTTGCCTCTTCCACCGGGCAACGAAGCGCCGAAAGCATACGGGCCTATTTCAAATTAACCCAGCCTGTGTATAAAGAGCTCTCAGAGGGGTATTACCGGTACTATGTCGGCGAATTCGAAAAAGAGGCTGAAGCCAACCAGCTGGCCACCAGCCTGCAGGCCAAACCCGGACTGAGCAAAGCTTTCATCGTGAAATTCATCAACGGTACCCGGGAGTTGACGCACCCGAAGTGATTTACGAGGGATGTTTTGATCATTTTCATAGGTAAAATTAATTGGTTCGCAATTATTCCTGTATGTTATTCCGTACGAAGTGATTGCACCATATTTTTCCGGAGAATGGAGCGGGCTGGAATTACAATCCATACGAATCCACTGACCCAGATCACTGCCAGGATGATTAAAAGAAATCCACCCGGCATCTGATAGGCCGGAGAGATCAGTGAAGGGAGGATGCCCGTCAGGGCTCCGATCATTCCGATTCCCATCCCGGCACCCAGGATGATGCAATATTCAGTGACTAACAGATTGAATATCAGTTTTTTTGAAAATCCTATTACCGTATAGATAGCCAACTCTGCGGATCGTTCCAGGGTGTTGCGCCACAGAATGATGCCAAATCCAACCGTACCGATCAGTACACCCAGCGCTCCAAGAATCATGAAGACCGAAAGATAGGTATTTTCCACCGAGTTGAATTCAGCCAGGCGTTCCGACGCCGGAATGGTGACCAATCCATTGTCTACAAACAGGGCTTCCAGCCTGTTTGCAATTTCCGTTTGCCGGTCAAATGGCCCGTCAACCAGCATGATCCGGGATCCGCTTATAGAGGGAAAAAAACGTTTCAACAGGCTGTCTGAAACCAGGAGATGCCCCTGAAATATGGAGTTATCCAGTCCTCCTGCCAGTACCACCCGGAGCGTTTCACCGGTCTCGTCGCGAAACAGCAAAGTATCGCCCACCTTTTTCCTTAATCCCCAGGTGATGACGGTCTGATCGGCAAAAGCAGGGATCACTCCGGGCACAATTTCCTTCCCGAGAGCCCGCCAGGGGTGCTTCGGATCTACATTCTGCATGGCATTCACGAGCCGGAATGCATTCAGCCGGTCGAACTCCCGCTCCGGAATTCCGAGCATCATGGGTTGCGGAACCTGATTCAGGTTCAGGCAACTTGCGTCGTTTCCGTCGAGACGGTGGAGCTGAAAATACCTGATATCCTGCAGCACCGGTTCATCCTGCAGGCCAAAATAAGATTTTCCGGAAGGGGTGTTGAGATCGTACAGCACCGGCATGGTAGACTCGCCCCACAGGAGAAAACCGCCGGTTCCCGATTGCCGGTCCCGTTCCGCCCCATAAAAGGTTTTCCGGTTGGCGCCGGTGATAATAACCGTAAAAGTTCCCAACGCAAGCAATGAAATGGCTGCCAGTCCCCGGCCCCGCTTCAGGGAGCCGAGTTTCCATACCAGGGGCAGTATACCGCTAACCCGTTTAGGCTGTCTCCCGGGCAAGGGTACCAGCCACGCATTCATCAGAAAGATCCCTCCTCCCATCATCAATCCCCCCACTGCCAGAAAGAGCTCTGCGTCCTGTGCCAGCGAAGTGGTCAGTAATGCCACCAGAAAGATCAGTGAACAAGATACCAGTATAATTCCTATTCCCAGTCGGATTTTTCTGTTCCGCCTCTGATCAGCGGGTGCCGGAACCATTGTTCCTCTTACAAGACCTGAAACGGGCTTCCGCAGTTGCCTTCTCAGTGTCAAAAACAGCACCATCCCGGCCAGAATAAATCCACTGATTGCTCCGAAGGCGAGCGTGGAAAAGCCGACCACCATCCGGAGCATAGAGGTTCTTACCGCATCCTGCCAAAGGGTGTTCAATCCTATGAGAATGAATTTGTTATAAATGATTCCTGTGAGAGCCCCCAGGATCGCGCCCGGGATCACCACCAGGAGTGCTTCTGCCATCAGGATACGCATGATCTCCCTTTTCCGGAAACCCAGCCCGGAAAGTACACCCACTTCAGACATCCGTGTACGGGCATGGAGAGAAAAAAGCAAAGCGGTCAGCAGCAGTGCGGAAGCAATCAGAAAAAAACTGAGACTGAGAAAGAGGCCTCCGAAATCGGTAGAATTCATCGCGGCTTGCTGCCCCTCTTCCCAGACAGGCCGGAAGAGAAATCCGTACCAGGCAGGATCCAGGGAGGCAAGAATAAGGGAGTCGATATTTGAGTTAACGCGGAAAGCGGTGACTGTTCCGAATGGATTGGCCCAGCATTTCTCTCCATCGGTCAGGGAGATGAATGCTTTGGGTGTTCCCCGGAAAGTATTCCAATAGGCCTCGTCCTGATCACGGATCCGATCCAGGTCGATCGGAGCGCCGGTCTCCCAGTCTCGGCAATGGCCGGCGTCATTCATCCCGGGAAACGCGGGCATCATGGCCTCTCCGGAAGGAATTGTCCGCAACGGGATGATCCCCGACACGGTAAATCCTGCCCCTTTCTCCTGCAATCTTCTGAGTGGCCCCATTACATAATAGGTCATGGTCAGGGAATCACCCGGCCGGATATGCAGGTCATCTGCCAGCCAGTCGGTAACAATGATTTCCCCGGGTTGTGGTGAACCGGGCAGGATACCGCTATCCACCGCTGCAACGAAAGAATAAGGGGTCTCCCTGTGGTCGGAAGAAAAGGTATTTGCCAGGTAAATAGACATCCGTTCTGCTCCTGGCAGGCTCTGCCGGATGGCCTGAACAGTTTGATCATCAAAGAAGATCCGGTCCGTGACGATTTGATAGTGAACGGGTCGACCCAGCCGTTCAATCCGGATTCCGGCATCCTGTACCTGCCAGACCCGTGCAAGGGTCGTGTCGAGTTGCTCCGTGGTTAAGGCAGCTTCACCGGTTACAGGAATCAGAAGCAGGTTGGCAGATCCCGGCAAACCGACCCGTTCCCCCAGTTGCTCCAGCGAAACAAATGCATTCAGGGGAGCCTGCTGGTTGTTTTTCAGGCTGAATCTTCCCATGTTCTCCTCTCCGGCAATGGCTCTGACGATAAGCCGGATCGATGCCGCTGGGGTCTCATCCGCCACAAAAGGAGCATTCTGCGGGGTTTTTGCTACTTTCGGCAGCCGGATCAGCAGCGGATCACCTACCTGCAGGTCCAGTTTTAATGCCAGGTTGTCGCTGACGATCACCTCATCCATTGCCGGGATAACCGTTACCGGATTCCACAGTGAAGCAAACTCACTGTCAATCCCCACTACCTCAATATTCTGAACTCTGTCGCCTGTCGCGACATTGACCCCGATTCCTGTCAGCTGAAGCACTGGTACCACAGGCCGGTTCAATTTCCGGGAGAGGTCGGCTGCCAAAGCAACCCGGAAAAAACGATCACCCGGTTTCATTGCCCATCGGGTCGAGCCCAACCTCAGGTTTGTCAGTCTCTCCAGCGATCCTCTGACCGAATCCCCGACCAGAAGCGCTCCGGTGAGTACCGCGGTACTGACCATCACACCGACCAGAATGGCAAGGTAGGGTCGCCGGTAAAAACGCAGATTCCTGTATATCAGCGTTCCTGTCTTCATGTTTCTTCCATCTTTTCAAGCCTGCCGGAATGGAGAAGGTAGCGCACCTTCATCCGCCGCGCCAGCTCAATGGAGTGCGTAACTACCACCAGCCCCATGTTCTCTTCCCTGTTCAGTTCGGCCAGGAGTTCCCCGAGTGCCTGCGCGTGGTCCTCATCCAGCGACCCGGTCGGCTCATCGGCAAGGAGCAATCCCGGTCTGTTGATCAGCGCCCGGACCACTGCCGCACGCTGACATTCTCCTACCGACATTGTTCCGGGCAGTCGGTATGCCAGCTCTGAGAGACCCACCCGCTCAAGCAAGCGATGGGCCCGTTCTTCGGCCTCCTTTACGCTCTTTTTATTCTTCTCCGGAAGGGTTGGGAGCATGACGTTTTCAATCAGGGTAAGCTGGGGTAGCAGGTAATGGAGCTGAAATACAAATCCGATGAAGCGGTTCCGGATTCCGGCTAACTGGTTCTCATTCATGGATTTAACCAGTTCTCCGTTCAGGATTACCTGTCCGGAGGAGGGACGGTCGAGCGTGCCCAGGATGTTGAGCAGGGTGCTCTTCCCTGATCCTGATGGGCCTACAATGGCGATTGAATCACCGGGGGCGATGGTCAGGGAGACCTCCTTTAAAACGGGATGATCATAACTTTTATCTACCTGTTGAAGTGCTGCCAGCATATTGTGTCGGGTTTGATTCAAGAATTTGCTGATAGATCTCTACCAGCTTTCGGGTAAAGTTCATGCAGTTAAACCGTTGGGCTACAGCCTCTGTACCCGCCCGGCTCATCACCTCCAGACCGGCTCCCGAGGCCAGTGCCTCTTCGAGCTTTTCAGCCAGGGCTGCTGCTGTATTGGGTCGGTAGATCACCCCGCCACCGGTGGTTTCGATGATTTCGGGAAACGCACCCAGTGCTGGCTGAACAAGAGGAATCCCGGAGGCCAGAGCCTCCAGCTGATATAAACCGAATGCTTCTCCTTTCAAAACCGGAACGGAAAGTACTGTGATTTTTTTGAAAAAATCCTTTAACCGGTCCTGCCGGAAGTCGTGCAGCACCTCCACCTGGTTTTGCAGGTTCGCTTTTTTCAGTTTTTGTATCTGTTTCCGGAAAAACGGCAGATCGTCACCGGTCATCCCCCCTGTGGCATACAACCGCAGTGAAGATAACTCCTGTTTCTTCTTCAGCAACAGGAAGGCATCGACCAGCAGCCCGAATCCATTTCCTTCGTTCATCCTGGAAAGGAATCCGATGGCTGGTGGATCGGTCGCCGGTACGGTAGGTTCATAGGCATCCGGATTCACCCCGATATGGACTACATGCAGTTTTTCATCAGGGATCTTCATCCGTTGCTGCATTAAACCGGCGTAATAATGACTTACGGCAATGAACCCCTCCACATAGTTCCCGTTCAGGGTCATCAATTCCCAGATACGCTCACGGAAAGAGGGTCGCATGGCATCCACCCATACATCTTCATCCTGGAGGGAGCAGATCACCGGGATATTCAACTCTTCCCTGATCCTCCTGGCCATTCCCAGAAGAAGTGCATTTGAAAGGTGCACTACGTCAGGTTTCTCCTGCTGGAGGAATTTGATCAGCTCGCCCAGTTCGACCCGCTGGTTTCCCTCACTCCCGAGCAGCATCGATTCGGTCATCTCCTCCAGTCCTTCTGCCCGGGTGGATCCCGCTTTGTGCGCAGCCAGGCGCAGGACAGGATATGAATTCAGGAGGCGTTCCAGCATGTGAGGCATATTTCTGAGCCAGGGATAACGTTGTTTCAGGTAGATATTCACCGCACCATAGAAGACGGGGATCCCGTCGGTATGGGGCTCTCCATTCAGGGTAAGCGGGAGGTACATGGGCAGGGTCAATGCATCGTGTCCTTCGTTCCGCAGGGATTGGATCAAGGCACTGTCGCGCAAACAATTACCGCAGTAAAATGTGCCTCCAAAACCCGGTACGATCTGTATTATTTTCATGGTTTTCCTCTTTTGATTCATTTTGCCGGTCCAAATGCGTAGAGTATTCCGTCATGAGCTCCCACAAGGATCATCCCTGCAACAACCCCAGGGGTGGCCGTAATCTGGCTCCCGATCTCATACACCCAGACCTCTTTCCCGGTTTCCAGTTCCAGCAGATGCACCCGACCGTCGGAGGATGCCATCACCACAAGATTCCCAATGACCACAGGCGAGGCATCCACCTTGCCAAGCGCTTTGTACTTCCAGATAAGTTCTCCTGTTTCGGTATGATAACAGTACAGATAACGGTTCTGTGATCCGATCACCACCCGTTCGCCAAAAACAGCAGGGGAAGAGAGAAACGGTCCTCCGCCTCCGGTTTTCCACCGGATCGATCGCTGTTTCAGGTCGACGCAGAAGAACTCCCCGTCATAATTTCCAAACCAGACCTGATTGCCTTGTATAGCTGCCGAGGAGGCGATATAGGTTTCCAGGTTGATGGTGTCCTCCACCTTTCCGGTACCGGTGTTCACCAGGTGGAGGTATCCGTCGCATCCGCCGAAGATCGCCAGGCTCCCGCTTATGGCCGCAGATCCGTTGATGAAATTGTTGGACTCATACTTCCATAATGGCGTTCCGGAAACCGCATCGACTGCGTGAAGATTGTAATCGTAGCTGCCTGTCAGGATCTCTTTCCTTCTGCCGTCGGCTGTTACGGTCCAGTTGGAGGAGCCAACTATCTGCCCTTCGGTCAGGTATTTCCACTTCAGCTTACCGGAAGTGGCATCCACGGCGAACAGCGTACCTTCGAGTGAACCCGCATAGACAGTGTTATCCAGGTAAAGCGGCGCGGCCTCTACAGCAGTTCCGGCAGGGAATTTCCATTTCAGCTTCCCATCGCGGGTGAGGGCATAGATAAATCCGTCATCGGACCCAAAGAAGATCATGTTGTTACACATCACGGGTGAAGATTTTATGGCATCCCCGGCCTGGAAAGTCCAGAGAAGTTGAAGCGGGGGTTTTAAGGAACCCGTTGCCGTTCCCGTGAGTTGCGGATCTCCCCGGAAGGAGGGCCAGCATGCCGGGTTTTTGGTCTGGCTGTACCCGATAAAGGAGTTCAGAAGGGTACCTATCATAATCCAGATTGGCAGCCAGCACCAATGGAATGCGGATGACGCGGGTGTCTTATTTCTCCATTTCTCCATTTTACTTCTCACTTCTATATGCAAGTGCTCCCGTCGGGCACCCCTCCACACAGGCAGCTGCTGCTTTTTCCAATCCCTCCTGCAGGGTCTTGCTGAAGGGGACAGCGATCCTGACATCGAACCCTCTTCCAACAAAGGCCAGCCCCAACAGTTCTGGTTCCTTCCGGGTGATTTCCACACACAATCCACACCGGATACACTTTTCCGGTTCATAGACCACCAGCTCATGCTGCAGGTTCCGGGTCAGTTGTTTCCGTATAGCGGGGGCAAATTTCTTCCGGTTCACTCCATATTCATCGGCATAAATCCGGAGCTTGCAGGTGACCGGTTTCCGGCAATCGCAGTGCAGGCACCGGCTGGCTTCCCGGACTGCCTCATCAGGTGAAAAACCGGCCAGGTACCCTTGGCTTGGATCTGTTCGCGGCTCTTTGGTTGCTTCTTTTACATATTCTTTGTGTTCCTCCGTCATCAACGGTCCGATAACCGAGTCAAAAAAGGGTTTTCGGCGTATATTCGTCTTCCCGGTAAGATACGCATCGGCCTCCATCGCCGCCATTTTTCCCTGGGCCACCGACCGGACCGCGAGCAGCTGTTCGGAGATGATGCTGCCGCAACCGAACACACCCGTCTTTCCGGAAGTATAGCTCTTTTTTCCGATTACGAGTCCTTTTTCCAATGCAGGAAGCCCGAATTCCTCTACCGGGTATTCTTCGCGAAAGCCGGTGGCCAGGATCACGGCGTCAAAACCTGGAAGAATCTCCCGTTCCCAGAGTTCTCCGGTAACCCGACACTGCAGTCTAAACTCGCCTCCCAGTGCGTAGATAGAATCAATATCGGCGACGAGCATCGGTTTGGGTAGCAGGTCATCGGGGATCGCGTAGCGCAGGGCTCCGCCCGGATGTTCATGCTGATCGTACAATACACAAGCATGGCCCCTGCGCAGGGTATAGAAGGCTGCAGCCAGTCCGGCCGGACCGGTGCCGATCACAGCCAGCCGTTTCCCGGTGAATTTCTCTGGCTTTTCCAGTCCTGTGCTGCGTACAATTGCATCCCGGGCGGTAACCCGCTTGAGCAGGCAGATCGAGACCGGTTCGTCAATTTTTTTCCGCCGGCAGGCATTTTCGCACGGGGCCGGACAAATATACCCGAGTACCAGGGGGAGGGCAATGTCTTCGCGAACAATCCGGAGTGCTTCTTCCATCCGCTTCAGGGCTATCAGCCGGTTCATCCGGGGAATATCCATAAATGCCGGACAGGACAACCGGCAGGGAGCTTCGCAATCTCCTACATGGTCACTGAGGAGCAGCTCCAGCGCCTCTCTTCTTGCATCCAGTACATCTCCGGAGGATGCAGAAAGATTCATTCCGTCTGAAACCGGCATGGCACAAGAGGGAAAGAGGTGCCCGGTGTTGAGGTCCTTGACCAGGCACACCATGCAGGAGGGGTGGTTGGAATAGCCCGGCAGGTAACACATGGAGGGGATCGGGATCCCGGCCGACCCGGCGGCCTGCAGAACGGTTTGGCCTGCCTGTACGTCAATGGTGATATGATCGATCGTGATCTGCATAACTCAGGTGATCAGGATAGCACCTTCGGGACATACCTGCCTGCAGATGTCACATTTGATGCACAGTTCCTGGTTGATCTCGTGTTTTTCAAAGGGTTGGTATACAATGGCTTCCGAAGGACATCGCTGGGCGCATTTGGTGCAGCCAATACACTGGTCGGTGATGGAATAGCGGATCAGCGGGGTGCATTTTCCTGCCGGACATCGTCCGTCCAGGTGGGCTTCATACTCCTCACGGAAGTAGACCAGGGTGGAGATCACCGGATTCGGGGCGGTTTTCCCGAGTCCACACATACTGCCCTGTTTGACCGATCCTGCAAGATGCTCCAACATCTTAAGGTCGTCCGGAACACCCTTGCCGCTGCGGATTTTCTCCAGTAATTCAAGCATCCGGCGGGTACCGATCCGGCAGAAGGTACATCGTCCGCACGACTGGTTCTGGGTAAAGGATAAGAAATAGTAGGCGATATCCACCATGCAGTCATGTTCGTCCAGCACCACCATACCACCTGATCCCATCATCGACCCGACCTCTGTAAGCGCTTCAAAATCAACGGTCAGATCCGCCAGGGAGGCCGGGATGCATCCGCCCGATGGTCCTCCGATCTGAACCGCTTTAAATTGTTTTCCGCCGGCAATCCCGCCACCGATCTCTTCCACGATCCGGCGGATGGTCATGCCCATGGGGACCTCGATCAGTCCGCCCCGGTTGACTTTGCCGGCCAGGGCAAAGACCTTGGTCCCCCTGCTGCCATTGATCCCGATCCGGGCAAAGGCCTCCGCACCATGACGAATGATCCAGGAGATGACCGCGAAGGTCTCGGTGTTGTTCACCAGGGTTGGTTTTCCCCTGAAGCCATTCAGAGCAGGATACGGTGGCCGGATCCGGGGCATACCGCGAAACCCTTCCATAGAGGCGATCAGGGCGGTCTCCTCGCCGCATACGAAGGCTCCGGCCCCTTTAAAAATCCTGATCTGAAAGGAAAATCCGCTCCCCAGGACATCCACTCCCAACAGACCTGCTTCGTTGCATTTATAGATGGCCTCCTGTACCCGGCTGACAGCCAGGGGGTATTCGGCCCGGATATAGAAGATCCCCTCGGAAGCTCCCGTAGCATAACCGGCAATAATCATCCCCTCGATCACGCGGAAGGGATAGGATTCGAGTATCATCCGGTCCATAAAAGCACCGGGATCTCCTTCGTCTCCGTTACAAATCACATATTTTTGAGTAGCCGCCTGTTCTTTAACCAGTTGCCATTTTTTCCCGGTAGGAAATCCGGCACCACCCCGACCGCGTAGTTCGCTTTCGGCAATCTCATCGATCACCTGTTGGGGTGTCATTCCGCTCAGGCATCGGGAAAGGGCTTCAAATCCGCCGGATCGTTTGTACTCTTCCAGGTCGGTCGGCCGGACCACACCCCTGTTTTCCGTGGCAATATTGATCTGCGGACCAAGAAATTCAGTCACCGGAGTATCCCGTTCTTCCACCTGGTATCGCCTCACCGAACCGGACGAACCATCTTTCAGGATCTGTTCAAAGAGACCGATCACATCTGTTTTGAACCGGTTGAAGAATCCCTCCGGCCGGAAATGGCTCAACACCACTTCTTTCACCTCATCGGGTCTGATCTTTGCATAATAGGCTGCCGGTTCACCGGGTTTAACGATCTCCAGTACCGGTACCTGGTGGCAGATCCCCACGCATCCAACCTGTTTCACATCCACCTGAATATGGGCATCAACCAGGGTCTTTTCCAGCTCCGATTTCACCTCTGAACTGCCGCTGGCAATACAACAGGACCCCAGGCCGATCCGGATCTCTCCCTGGCCGTTGGAACCGGTGCTCACCACCGGGCTGGTCTCTTCCTTGATGGAGGCTCTGTGAACCAGGAAATTGCGGAGGATCTCCCCTGCTCTTTCAGGAACCACCTGCCCGTAGGTGACCGAATCGATCCGTATCACCGGGGCAATCGTACAGCATCCCAAACAGGCCACTTTTTCGACTGTGAATAATCCCTGACTGTCAGTGTCCTCCAGTCCGGTCAGTTTCAGCTCCCGTCGAAAGGCATCAACTACCTGCATGGCCCCTTTCACATGGCAGGCAGTTCCCGTACAGATACGGATCCGGTGCTTTCCCGCCGGTCGATGCCGGAACTGTCCGAAGAAGGTGGAGATGCCGGTGATGCGTGAAGGGGTGATCTCCGTAATTGCGCATACCCGTTCCATCGCCTCATCCGGGAGGTAGTTGAACTCCTCCTGAATGGCCTGCAGGATCAGGATCACGGCTTCCGTGGAGCTGCCGCATTCCGCCACGATCTGGTCGACAACTGCGTGTATGTTCTGTTCGTTTTGTGACATTTAGCTAAGCCTGAACGATTTTTCTCTGCGCATCTGCGTTCGATTCGTTTTAGTTGCCAATACAGTACAGGTTCTTTTCCCCCCTGATGAAAATTCTCCCGCCGGCGAAGGCCGGGGTGCATACGGACCCTTCCCCCAGTGTTGCTTCGCCTACCGGTTGATATACCTTGCCGGCTTTGAATATGTGCATAATCCCTGTTTTATCCAGCAAATACACCAAACCGTCCACCAGCACGGGAGAAGAGTAGACACTGTTATCCAGCTCTTTCACCCAGTATTCCTCGCCGGTTTTGGCATTGTGACACACCACAACACCATAGCTCGTAACCAGAAAAAGGTAGTCGTCGCTGGCTACCGGGCTTGGAATATCAGACAGGTAATCTGTTGATTCCCAGGCAATCTGTGGTGGATTGCCCAGTTTGATGGCGGCCAGTCTGGCATATTCATTGGTGACAAACACATACCCGCCGGCATAGGCCAGGGAAGGACCTACTTCACCATAAATGCAATCCACACGCCACAATTCCTTGCCGCTTGCAGGATCGTAGGAAACTACACAGGGATCGGCCGATAGGATCAGTTCCATCCGGTTCCCGGTGTTGACCAGGATGGGTGATGCCCAGGAAAGTTTAACATCGCGGGGAGTATTCCAGATCAGCTTACCGGTGGTTCCGTCAAAGGCCTTTACACTGGCTCCCTCCGCCTGATCCCACTGTACGATCAACAGGTTGCGGTACATGATGAGGGAGGAGGAATATCCATAATGATTCTTCGGCAAGCCCAGGTTTTTACCCCATGCCAGCTTCCCTTCCATGTCCAGTGCAACCAGATCGCCCGTGGCGAAAATGGCATAGGTTCGCTGGCCGTCGGTGGTCATGGTAGGTGCAGCCAGACCGGTTTCACGGTCAACCTTGGGAGCCGTGGAGGGGGTTCCGGGAATGGCGGAGACATCTGTCTGCCAGAGGATCTTACCGGTTCCCGCATCTATACAGTAGACCTCCCGTTTCGTCGTGCTTGCTCCGGTCAGAAATACCCGGTTTTTCCAGACGATGGGCGAGTTGTTCCCCGAGAGCGGGATGGCTGTTTTCCACCTGACATTCGTTCCGGTAGTTCCGTTCCAGCTTACCGGAAAGTTTTTCCCGTTCACTACTCCATTCGCGTCCGGTCCGCGGAAGGTCATTGCATTGCTGAGAATCTCCTCACGTGAGGGGAAGGCTTGCTGAGGTCCATTTGATTGTTCTTCCAAGTCGGCATTTCCAGGGGTGGTACCGGATTGAGTGGCATCGGACTCACTATCGGTCCCTGTAACCGGAGTGGAATCCTGGCCTCCTGTTCGCTGTAACTGATTGATTGTCAGTTCTATGTCAGGCCCGCGTTCCAGAGAATCGGTCGCCTGCCGGGAGTCGGTACCCTGTCGGGCGATTTCTTGCCGGTAGAGAGTTTTTCCTATCTCGGTATAGGTGAGCCAGGCCAGAATCAGTGAACCGGCTACCAGAAAGATCCCGGTGTAGATGATCCATCGTTGTCGGGTTTTTCGTTGATCCCAGAAGTCCTCTTTCACGGGTTCCGGGGGAGGCGGGATCTTGGGCCGGATCAGTTCGATCCACTTCAGGCAGATGACGATCACCAGCACACAGGCCAGCAGGATGTAACCGCCGGTCCGGATCTGCCACCAGCTGGTAAAGAAGGCTTTGCGCGACAGAAGGTCCAGTTCCCGGATCTCGGTTCGCAACGCATCATCCCCGGGATTGCTTTTCAGCCGATCCAGCAAGACGGTCATAGCCGGGGTATTGAGCGGATCGATCCGTTTCACCTGGATGTAATTGGCAATGATGAGGATACACAGGATGAAGGCCACGATGCCGCTGATGAGGGCGATCCGGTTCAGCAGTTGAATGGTCTGTTTACTGGGTTTCATACGATTCATAATTCAATTGATCCTGTTCCTGTTTTGACCGGGCAATAATCCACACACCGTGCACAACTGAAGCACGTTCCGCGGTTGGGTTCAAAATCGGTCCTGTACCGGGTGATCAGACGCCCGGCCAGCAGTCCTCCGATGGTCAGTCCTACGAATCCTCCCAGGATCCATCCCCCGATATAGAATTCCCGGAGAATTCCGGTTACCTCGGCATAGAGTTCCTTCGCCGGTTTCCCGGAAGCTTTAAAGGCAGTCATTTCAATCGTTTCACTTTGCCCTGCAATCCGTTTCGGATGCAGGATTTCTTCGGCCATCCTGACCTTCCCGTTCACTCTTGCCAGGGATTCATGGATATGCGAGCCGGTCCATCCTCCCAGTAACATAAAGAAGGGGCTCAGCAACACGATCAGCATGAATTTTCTGACCATACGTTTCCGGGAATCAGGATTTTTCACTGTCACCGGCTTTTCTATGGCTTCGTACGGGCAGGAGTCTTCACATAACCGGCACTGGATGCATACGGAGGGGGTGATCGTCAGGTGGTATTTCGAAAACCGGCTGACCCAGTTGAGCAATACTCCATAGGGACAGAGAAAGCGGCAGTAAGGGCGGGCGAGGAAGAGGCCGGAAAGAAGCAGGACCCCGGCGAAGAGAAACATACCAAAGGTGGCATTCAGGCGAAAGATCCCGACGAAAGGGTCGTAGCGGCAGATGATGAAGTCGGTTCCGGTGGCGGCATATAACACAGCCAGTCCCAGATAGATATAGGGTATTATTCCAAGTACGGCGTTGAGTCGTGGTCCGATGGTTCGGGGTTGCCAGGAGATGAGGTCCTGCAGGGCTCCGAAAGGACAAACGCCGGCACAGAACGTGCGGCCAAAGATCAGGGTGAAGAGCAGAGGGGCCATGAAGAAAACAAGTACCGTCCAAGGAATGATATACGAGCCGTTGAAAAGGGCCATCGTGACGTTCTGGATGGCTCCGATCGAACAGACACATCCCTCCCGGTAGAAGCCGAAATAGGCCAGGGAGAAAACGGATATCCAGAAAACCAGGTTACGGGACCTGCGTTTCAATACAGCCCAGGTGACAACGGAGAGAGCGAGCAGCAACACGGCCACATCCAGTACCTCAAGGATCTCCGCCCGGGGGCTGGGGAGCAGCGTTTCGGGTGTGATGTATCCCGATTCAAATTCCGGTTTCGGGAATCGCTGGATCGCAAAGGTGGAGATCATTTGCCAGGCAAACAGAAGAGCCAGGATGGTGAGTGCGATTCCCTTTTTCATTTTGTTCGTACGGGCTAAGTGATATCCAGTTTTTCCTTTCCGAATCCCTTAAGGAGATAAGGTCTGCCGGCCGGAATCCGGGAGTAGGCACCCGATGGACAATTCCGGGCGATGGAGCATTCGTTACAGTTGTCGCACAGGTTTTGCCGCACCTGGAGCTGCAGTGAGCCATTGCCGAAAGCCCCGCACCCCTTCACACATTTTCCGCAGCCAATACATAATTCCTCGTCGATGGTATACTCGAAAAAGGGATCTTCGATATAGGTCCTCTTGATCGCTTTGGTCGGACAGAGTTGATTCTCGGCACCTGTGTTGAGCGTCTTGGTCTCCGGCAGGAAATAACCTCCGCAGAGATCGCAGTAGCCGCACATGGCGTACACATGGACACACTTCACGGCCGAGGGGGTTTTGACACAGCTGGTGGCACACCGTCCGCACTGGGTGCATTTGGCCGGATCGAGCTGCCACACATATTCTCCGGAACCCGTTCGCCGGGCGACCAGGGCAGTCAACCCGCCCAGCCCGACAACGATCGAGACCTGAACACCGGTACGGATGAATGTCCGCCGGTCGACCATTTTTTCTTTCTGCTTTCCTTTTTGTTTTTCCTCCATGGTACCGTGACTTACCTGCTTTTTGTATTCGTTCTCTGCTGTAATTCCCGGATCCGGAAAGCGGTGGCTTCAGGAAGAATGCATTGCCGGAGTTTATCGCATCGGCTACAGGCAAAATCAATCGGGCATAGGGTTGCCGGCTCCTCCCGGAGTAGCAGGTACCCTCCTGTGATAGCCAGTCCGGCACCAATGGCAGTGCGAACAAGCGAAGCCAAAAACTTTCGCCTTGATTGCTTCGTAGTTTCCGGTTCTGATTTACTCTTCATTACTTTTTTCGTTTCGTACAAAAATCCTTACCTGGTTTCGCCAGGGGTCCAGCACCACGATTCTTTCCTGTGAATCCACTGCCAGGTCCAGCCCTCGGGTTCCTTCGTCAAACTGATCGGGAGCTGCAACCAGGCACTGGAATGTGCCGGTCGGGTCATAGATCTTTACCCGTTCGACCCCCTTTTCACTCGTGACAAATGAACCATCCTTCAATAGGGTAAAATGGGAAGGGTTGCAGCATCCGCAGAACCCCTCGACATCCATGGAAGATTGTCCCCAGGTGGAGATCAGGGTGCCATCAGGCCGGAAAGCCTCAAATAGGTGTCGCCCCGAATTGACCACCCACAACTCATCGTCCCGTCCGATCCCCACATCGAAGTAAGGGCTGGGGATCACCAGTCCCGGGATTCCCTGAAGGGAATCCGCTTCTCCGATCCGGTTCAATAACTTCCCATCCATATCATAGTGATAGACGATTCGTGTCCCCGCATCGGCAACGAACACATCCGTTCCGTTGGTAGCCACGCTGGTAAGGACAGATCCCTCATTTTCCGGTTTCCACCTGCTGACGATTTCTCCTTCCGCGTTCATGATCATTACATGATCCACCATTCCCAGGAGCAGGTCCGCATCCGGTGTGATGGTGAGGCAGTAAGCGGTATCGTCAAAAGGAAACAACATGAAACGGACTCCCTCAGGTGAATAGATCTCCACGCCGTTGGCGCCGGCCACAACGATGCGGTCGTGGGCATCGACAGCGACTCCATAAACTTCTGATAATCCGGTGGAAAAGTGCTGTATTTCCCGATAGGCCAGCAGGGCGGAATCGCTCTTCCGGAGATCCTTCAGACCGTAATCAAAGGGGTTGTCATTTCGACCTCCATCGGTGAAAAAGAGATCCACAACCATATACCCTATTACTGCCACCAGCAGGACCAGTGCCAGTGCGATTACCAGTTTCTTCTTCATTGCCCATTTGTTTGAATTCACCTCCATTGATCTCTTTCCCTGCTTATTCAGCTTTTATATTCAGACAAACCAGCTGCTTCGAATCCCGCATCAGCAGGTAACCCCCGGTGATTGCAATCGGCCCCCAGGAGTCCTGTCCCTCCATGATCCGGGTCCGGCCCAGCATGGTAAACCGGCTGGTGGAAAGTTTGGCTATCGTCAGTTCACCATCATCATTCAGGATAAAAAACTTCCCATCGGCGATGATGTAGGGCCCCAGTCCGAACCGCTCGGTCTTCCCGCTGCGCATCACGATCTCCTGCAGATTATCGGGATTGGCACAGACAAATTCATTGCGCAATTCTCCTGCATCTTTAGGCATGATAGCAAAAAGGTAACCGTGAGAGTATACCGGCGTCTGCTGCTCCGAGGCCAGCCCTTCCGAAGGTTTGTACTTCTGAATGATTTCAACTGAAAAAACTCCGCTTTGCTCCTTCACCTGTAACATGGCCCCTCCGTACCCATACCCGGCCGTGAGGAATATTCGTCCCCGGTCGAGGACCACCGGAGAGGGGGCAACCACCGACGGGGAAAATGCCGGGGTTTCCCAGAGAATTTTGCCACGGTCGGGGCCTTCCAATGAGATCCCGCATACCCCGCCGATTGCCGGATAGATCACCATTTTTTTTCCTCTGAACGTCATTGGCATCACCGAAGCATGGGACATCTTCCAGCCATTTGGGTTAGGGGTCTGCCACGCAACAGTTCCGGTTTTACAATCCACTCCGATCATCAGGGAGGATCCTCCCACAGCAATGATGGCCGTATCGTTCAGAATCAGGGGACACTGCCCGGTGTACCAGAAAGGGATCTCAGTTCCATATTCCTTTTCCAGATCAATACCCCAGCGGAAGTCGCCTGTAAGGCGGTCCACACACATCACCTGGCAACGGGGGCCAATGGTCACCACATACCTGTCGGTGACAGCCGGTATGGTCCGGGAGAGCCCGTGATTCCGCTTCAGATGGACTTTGTAGGAACGACGCCAGAACTCCTGACCGGTTTTCAGAGAGAGGCATCGCAGCACATCCCGTTTCCGAAGTTCATCGTAATCGAGCAGGTAAACCCGGCCGTCATATACTGCCGGAGCCGCATGCCCTTCTCCCAGTTCCAGGGTCCAGAGAATGTCCGGCCCCTCTGCGCCCCAGGTGCTGATCAGGTTAACAGGTTCCTTGTTGATGTTATCCAGGTCGGTACCCCGAAACCGCGGCCACCGGGTTCCCGGTATATTTTCTCCCACTCCTGAGAAGGAGAAAAATTCACCGATAAGTCCCACTTCTCCTGCACTACCGGCATGTTCGGGCCTGTTGTCCATTCCCGGCACCGCCAGTGTCAACGATTTTACCGGATTGTATATAAACCACCAGATCACAACACCGGCTGCCAGAAGAACAACTACATACGGAATAAATTTAACTATGTTCCTTTTTGTAATAGTCACCTCACAAAGATAATGGCTTTTTGGTTAGTTCATTGTGAGGGGTCTGGGAATGGATTCACATGAAAATCCTGTTTACTTCTGACGGATATCGTACACCATCAGGGCACTTCCATGCCGGATGAAGAGTTTCCCGTCGGTGATCACCGGATGTGCCCAGTGCTGGTCTTCCCCATAGGGCACCTGGAAGGAACTTGTTTTCTGCAATCCGGCAGGAGCTGGTTTCGCCAGGGTAAATTCCCCGGAATCGTTGTAGCAGTATAGCATCCCATCAGCGTAAATGACCACCCCTCTTCCCGGCATGATCTCCGTGGTGATATCCTTCCCGGTGTTCCAATCTACACAAAACCATCCCTTGTTCGAATCGTCTGATCCGTAAATCCTATCGTCCAGCACGATAAATCCGCCCATCCGGTTATCGATCAAGGTATTCCGCCACATTTCCTGTTTGACGCTCCCGTCAGCTGCGATCTTTAACTGAACGCCTCCCTGTCCGTATCCTGACACACAGTAAACATACCCGTCCTGGTAATAGGGGGTATTGGCATGGACCGACCATTTGTTCGGCTGTGGATGCGACCAGAGTAAGATCCCGGTCTTCGCATCAATCCCGAGGATGGAATTAGCGGTCTGTGTCACCAGCACATTCCGTTTCGGAAGTTTGATCAGCAACGGGGAGCAATAGGCGCTAACCTCTCCCTTTCCGGGGCAGGACCAGATCAGTTTCCCGGTGTTCCGGTCGAGGGCGATCACATTATTCTTCTCCCCTCCGGGTGTACAATAAAGTACATCTCCGTCTACCAGGAGGTTCTCGGTTACGCCCCATTTGATACTGCGTCCGTCGTATTCGCGGAAGAGATCAACATTCCAGATAAATTTACCGGTACCGGCATCCATGCAAAACAGGTTACCAAAGCCGCTCATCATGTAAAGTTTGCCATCTACGTAAAGTGGTGTACTGCGGGAACCCGGCCAGCTTTCGGTCCACTCTTTTCCGTATGGGACTTTCCAGAGCAGTTTACCATCCGGTGAAAAACAGAAGATGTAACCGGTCTCTTCCAGGGTACCGGAAAGGTAAATTCTATCTTTTGTGACCACCGCGGATGAATGTCCCTTGCCGAGGCCGTCGACATGCCAGAGGAGAGCTGGTCCGCTTTCAGGCCACGATTTCAGCAACCCGGTAGCCGGGTATTTGCCGCTACGTTCCGGACCGCGCCACTGGACTGTTTCCTGCGCCAGAAGCTCGCCTGAAATGGTGAGTGTACACCAGAAAATTAGGAGGAATCTAATCATGGTTCTATGTTTTAATGGATACTAGTTAGTTCTTCTTTCCGGAAAACCGGATCTTGTCCAACGGTAAGGTATATCCTGCATCCAATCCAAATGAGACCGTTTTCCCCACAACGTAATCATTCTTCAATACATCACTCAATCCCTGGAAATAATTCAACCGGGCAAAAAGATTACCCGGTCCCAGTTGAAACGTGGCCCCCGCTTCTATAGCTATGGAGAAATCCACCACATTGAACCGGGCAAATGGGGTCATAAAATCCCGGGCCCGGAAAGGGGCCGCTTCGGCGACACTGATATAACCAATGGCAAAATCGATTTTAGGCCCGGCACCGGCAAAGATGCCAAACCGGCTGTCGCGAAACCGGTAGTGGTAATTCAGAAGCAACGACCACCCGATGTAATGTTTGTTGGCTTTATAGGAATAAAACGTATTCAGCGTATCGGTGAAACTGATGTTGGTAATCCCCATCTCCTGGTAGTTCATCCCTGTGGAAAGGTAAAACCGGTTTCCCAGGTCCAGGTTAATACCAACGGAGGCGTATACGGAACTCCTGTTTGGATTGATTGAAACATAATCGAGAATGTAAAAATTAAAGTCCGGGCGTTTGTATTCGGCCACACTGGTATGGGTATAGAGATACCCGGCCGAGAAGCTGAGGCCGTTCTGACCCTGCAGGAATCCGGTCGAGCAAACCAGCAGAATCCCCATGAATAGCTTTTTCATCAAGACATATTTTAGAATCTGCATACAAAAATAGAATTTTTTCCGTTGGAGGTATTGTTTTAATTTATATATCTTTAAGGGGTGAAAAGATAGGTGGTAACTAAATTCAAAATGAAAACGATCCTCATAGGCGCCTCCGGATTAATCGGAAAATCCCTTATAAATCAGCTTCTTGAAAGCAATTTATACCGGGAAATTCAATCGTGGGTTCGTACACCCTCTTGGACACCTGATCAGAAATTCGTAGAGATGGTGCTGGTGTTTGATGAAATCCCCGACATTCCTTCTGTCGACGCAAATCATATTTACTGCTGTCTGGGAACCACGATCCGGAAGGCGAAAACCCGGGAAGCTTTCCGGAAAGTCGATGTGACCTATGTGTCCGAACTAGCCCGGTTGGCTGAACGGTCGGGAATCAAGACCTTTCTGGTTATTTCCTCCGTTGGAGCCAATCCCAAATCCGGGAACTTCTACCTGCGCACAAAGGGAGAGATGGAAGAGCTTGTGAAGGCCTGTTCCATCCCTTCCATCTATATCCTTAGGCCCTCGATGCTTTTGGGCGACCGTCAGGAAAAACGGTTTGGGGAAACTATCTGGAAGATCTTATCGGGGCTGTTTTCCCCCTTTCTGTTCGGCTCCCTGGGGAAATACCGGGCAATCCGTGCCGACTATGTCGCCCGGGCGATGATCCGGTGTGCCCTGGCTTCAAAACCGGGGATACATGTTCTGGAGTCGGATGAAATTCAACGACTTGCTGAACTGGGCAGTGTTGTCATTGCGAATCCAGAGACCTTGGATCGACATCGCAATGTTCCCCTGATGAATTAACGGAATGGTGAGATTGTGAGTTCGCCATCTCACCGGCCAGTTACAGTCCAATCTCCTTGGCTACCGGCAACATGGATTCAATTGCCAGAGCGGCAAACTCAGGCAGTGGCAAGCCGATTTTCTCGCATTCCAGGATGTTTTCCCGGCTGACTGATGCGGCAAAAGCTTTTGCTTTCATTCGTTTGACCACCGATTCTGGTTTTACGCTGGAAAGCTTTTTATCAGGATAGACATAGGTCGTAGCAAAGATCAGCCCGGTAATGGTCTCCCCGGCAGCCAACGCGTATTGAAATTCTGTGTTACGCTCTTTTCCGGAAGAACACTCATTATGCATCCGGATGACATCAAGGATCTCCGGATCCATATCGTAATCCTTCAATAACACCTCTGTTTGCGTTCCATGCACGGCAGGTTCCGCGTTGGTGATCTCGACATCGAGATCATGCAGCAGGCCGGCCATGGCCCATTGTTCTTCATCCCGGCCGAGTTGTCTGGCCAACCCCCGCATAACGGCTTCTGAAGCAAGGGAATGTGCAATCATCTTTTCGTTCTTAATGTACCTGTGTAGTATATCTAGAGCTTCTTGTCTGCTTAATGACATTTTGGTGTTTATTAAAAAGTTGGTGAGTTTGTGAGGTTATGAGTAAAAGTTATTAACAAAGATATAACCTTTTGCCCCTAAACCGGATTAATGTCTAAAATTTCGTATGAAACGAGTTGGACATGTTCCGGTTATTCTACTTGTGGTATACTGGTGGTGGCCGGGTTTATCAAATGCTGCCGACATTGAATCGGCACAGTCGGGAAACTGGGGAAGTACCTCCACCTGGGTAGGGGGTGTTGTGCCCGGAGCCTCCGACCATGTAACCATTCTTTGCGGGCATACCGTGGTGGTAGAGTCGAGCGGCAAGAGTTGTCGGAACCTCACTGTGAACAATGGAGGAAAGTTGTATGCCAACAACTCCAATACAGGATCCAATCCGAGGTATATCAACCTCTACGGGAATATCCTGTGCGAAGGCCAGATCGGGAATGGGGCTACCTACGACCTGATCAGCTTCAACATCGAAGGAGACACCTGTAACGTCGCCGGAAACGGGATTTTTGATGCGGCCCGGATCCGGAAAAACGACAATGTCAACAGCACCTCCATGGTTGGGATCTATATGACGATGCGGCTTCGGTACGGGGGAACTGCATTGTATAATAATAAATCGGGTACCGTTTTCCAGGTAATTATTGATTCCGGGGATACCCTGGATGTCACCGGGGATGGCACCACTGCTGGTAACGTTGCCATAGACGGCATCAACGGGGCCGGCAGTACCACCGGCGGAGGCTCCATTTCGGTAAGTGGCTGCCTTCGTGTCTCCGGCATCCTTTTCCTCACCAACAGCAATTCAGCCAACCCAGTCTCCGTAACCATTAACGGAGGGGGTTTGGTCGAAACAGCATCGATCAGTTGTCCGAACAGCGGGGCCTCCGGCCACACGTTTACCATTTCGGATGGGGGGACCCTGAATCTGACGGCAGCCGATTGGGGAGAGATCGGATTTACCAACAACACCTATTCGTTTCTCTCCGGATCCACAGTGATCTACTCCGGAGATACCGCTCAAACTGTGGGAAACCCGGCGAATTACCATCACCTGGTTCTTTCCGGAAACGGGACGAAAACCATTGTGGAAGACCTGTCCGTCGGTGGTAATCTCACTGTCGAATCCGGTGCGGTCCTTGAGGTAGTAGCAGAGAAGGCCGTTACCGTATCGGGGAATTGTGATCTTGGTGGGTACGAATGCCTGATTCTGAGATCTCCGCCCGATTCCGGTGCAACCGCTTCGTGGATTGCAGCGGGAGTTATTACCGGGTCCGGAACCGTCAGGGCAGAGCGGTTCATTAAAAAATATTTGAATCCTGATGATTCCAGGTACCATATGCTGTCATCCCCTGTGACAAACCAGGCCATTCAGCCTGAGTTTGTGGGGAATCCTCCGGAAGCCGGAACCGATTTCTACCGCTGGGATGAGCCTTTAGGGGCCTGGGTCAACTGTAAGGATGAATCCGGCAACTGGAACACATCCTTTCAACCGGGTGATAACCGGAATTTCATTCCCGGGACCGGGTATTTGGTCGCCTATCCAGAGGACACATTGAAAGCGTTCAGCGGCTCTCTGAACACCGGGGATTTGTCGCCGGAAATTACCTATACCGACGGGGATTTTTCCGGTTTTAATTTAATTGGAAATCCTTTTTCATCGGCATTGAATGCGGAGATCAATAACTGGGTAAAGAGCAATGTCGATAACGCGGTTTGGGCGTGGGATGGTGAGGCGGGGAATTATAAAAGCTGGAATGGGAGTGTGGGGACCCTGATCAATGGGATCATTCCGGCTCTGCAGGGCTTTTTTGTGCACGCAAACAGCGCTGATCCAACGCTCACCATTCCCGCTTCCTCACGCGTACACGCCCTGCAGCCCTTTTATAAAAACACCCTGTTGAATACCCTGACAGTATCTCTCTTCTACGGAACCCGTAGTGATGGAGCCGTAGTTTCCTTGCAGGATTCCGCTGCAGCCGGATATGACCCGTTTCAGGATGTACTGAAGTTCTATGGTTCGCCGGATGCTCCCCAGCTCTTCTGGATCGACGGCGAAACTTATCTCTCCGTCAGTGTGATCCCCTCTTCTGTATCCGGGTTGATACTGCCTCTGGGCTTTATTTCCGGAGTAGCCGGAGAGTATCGGTTCCTGGTGGAAGGGCAGGAAAGCTTTCCGTCAGGTGAGGATCTCTACCTGGAAGATCACCTGGAGCAAAACCAGGTCGATCTGAGAATTGATCCGGAGTATCTTTTCGACGCTTCACCAGGATTTGACCCTGACCGGTTCACCATCCGGATCGGTAATCCGGCCGGAGATGAAGAGGAGGATCCCATCCAGGTGATCTCTGTCTCCTCTGAACAAAACCTGATTTTAATTCATGGCCTTGAATCCTGTTCCTATTCAATCACAGTGAACTTATTTGACCTATGTGGAAAACTGGTTCTTACCACAACTGCTGACGTACAGGAGAACAGGATTGAAACCGATCTGCCTTCGGGATTTTACATTGTTACCTTGACCCGTGACCAACAATCGGTTGCACGAAAACTCTTTCTTGAGCGGATATCCTATTGATTAACAGTAAAAAATATTGTCATGAAAAATACATGGAAATTAATCACAACAGCAGTAATTCTTTGGCTTTTTTGGACTATTCCCTCCCTGGCCGATCCTCCAGAGCCCCCTCCTCCACCTGCTTCACATGGACAGAACGGTAATGCTCCAGCGGGTGCGCCGATAGACGGAGGATTGGGTATTCTACTGGCACTGGGCGCAACCTATGGCGGAAGGAAAGTGTGGAAAACTTATCAGAAAGGACGAAGGACGACATATCCCCCTGCCCCCTGAAGAGGGAGTAAGTCCCCTTTTGGGGATTTAGGAGTATCTCACCGTCTCTTCTTGAAAAACAACTTCATGAGTGTGGCGCACTGCTCCGCGAGCACACCGCCGGTGATCTCCGTTCTGGGGTGAAGTACCGGATGTTTGATCAATCTGTAACCCCTTTTTTCGTCATCTGCGCCAAAGACAATGCGTCCTATCTGCGTCCAGAATGCTGCGCCGGCACACATTATACAGGGTTCCAGGGTGACATAGAGGGTGCATTCATTCAGGTATTTTCCGCCAAGACCGGAAGCCGCTGCCGTGAAGGCCTGCATTTCTGCGTGGGCGGTCACATCGTTCAGGGTTTCGGTAAGGTTGTGGGCACGGGCCAGGATCTCATTTTCACATACGATCACGGCACCTACAGGAACCTCCTGTTTGTCAAAGGCTTTGACGGCTTCTTTGAGCGCTTCGTTCATGAAGTACTCGTCGGAAAAGAGTTCGTATGAGGTGCCTGATGCCACACTATGTCCGCTTTTCACAAAGATAACAAATTAGCGTTGCTTCACCGGTTTATCTTTTTTATCCCTAACAAATCTAACTTTTTGTATATTTGCATCGTGAATAAAAAAACAAGCACATTATGAAAAAGAATGTTGGAACTGTTGACATGTGGATCCGCATCATCCTGGGTGTTGTACTATTTGCTCTGGGCATTATTTATCAAAGCTGGTGGGGCATTCTGGGTGTCATCCCATTATTGACTGCTTTTTTCCGCTGGTGTCCGGTTTACATACCATTTGGCATTCAGACCTGTAAGAAGAACACGGAAAGCAACTGATCAGCCTGGAGAAAGGCTGGATTTCAGATCTTCCAACTCCCAGGCATCCCGTATATGATAGGGGCCTATCCGGGTGCGGCAAAGCGCACTCAGGTAGGCTCCGTTTTTTAATCTCTGCCCAAAATCCCGGGCCAGCGCCCGGATGTAAGTTCCCTTACTGCAGACAATCCGGAAATGGAGGTCCGGCATCTCAATCCGGGTGATCTCAAAGGCTGAAATCTCAACAGGCCTGGGAGCCAGTTTCACCTCCTCCTCCCCACGAGCAAATTCATACGCCCGTTTTCCCTTGATCTTGACCGCCGAAAAGCGGGGTGGCACCTGCATCTGTTCCCCTGTGAAGCGGAGAGCCGTTTCCCGGATCCTCTGTTCTGAGATCCGGTTGAGGGGAAAACGGTGATCGATCTCAGTCTCCAGATCAAATGAAGGAGTGGTTGCACCCAGGGTGAACACCCCGGTATACTCTTTATCAAATGCCTTGAACTCTTCGATTTTTTTAGTGAATTTACCCGTACACAGGATCAGCAATCCGGTGGCCAGCGGATCGAGGGTTCCGGCATGCCCGATCTTGATTTTTTTTATGCCCTGTTTCGATTTCAGGAAATAACGGAAATTATTCACCACATCAAATGAGGTCCATTGATATGGTTTGTTGATCAGCAGGATTTCGCCTTCTGAGAAATCAAACGGCATCAGAACAGGGTTAATGAATGTCCGGAGAAAAGGAGAATCAGGATGATCATTCCAACCCCTATCCGGTAAAACCCGAATGCCTTGAATCCATGCCGGGTCAGAAAAGCAATGAAGAATTTGATGGTGATCATGGCCACAATAAAAGCCACTGCATTTCCAACGAGAAGTATGTGCAGGTTTTCCATTGAAAAAACCTGTGCAGTGGCTTCATTGGAATTAAGCTTATAAAGTTTAAACGCGGAGGCTGCGAACATGGTCGGAACTGCCAGGAAAAAAGAGAACTCAGCCGATCGTTTCCGGCTGATTTTCTGGCTCATCCCACCGATGATGGTGGCAGCACTGCGCGAAATTCCCGGGATCACTGCGATGATCTGAAACAGGCCAATATATAGTGCTTTATAATAGGTCAGTTTTGTCTTTTCATTCTCCGGACGGTCAAACCACTTGTCGACGAAGATAAGGAACACTCCGCCCACTACCAGGGCGATGGCAACGATCAGCACACTTCCCAGCATTTTATCGATGAGGCTGGATAACAGATAGGCAATGATCAGGGGTGTACAGGCAATAGCGATTGTTTTATAGAAACCCCAGCTCTGAAAAAAACGTTTCCAGTACAGTACGATCACCGATAAGATTGCCCCAAACTGGATGTTCACGGTAAAGGCTTTCACAAATTCTGACGGGGGGATTCCCAGGATGGCCTGGGTAATGATCATATGTCCTGTGGAAGAAATAGGAAGGAACTCTGTAATCCCCTCCACGATCGCCACAATGATGGCTTCAAACAAGGTCATCTCAATCCTTCGGTTTCTTCATGATGGCAAAGATCTCCACTACATACCCGGCCAACACAAGGATCGGGGCCAGCGTGATGCGTCGGAAACTGAAGATATCCGGATTGAACTGAGACGGGTCTTTCGATCCTCCGCCAATCATCAGGATGAATCCTATGGCGATGAGGGCTAATCCTATCAGCATCAGGCGGTAATTCTCTTTGCCGAATGCAAAATCACCGGATTGCACAGGCTGTTTTGATTGCGCAGCTGGTTCGACATGTTTTTTCTTCTTTTCCATTCGAGTTCCGTTGGAGAGGCAAAAATAGGTTATTTTTCCGTAATCCAGTTAACTGTATAACGCATCTGTTTTCATCCTGATATATTTCCGTACTGCAAAAAAAGTAGATAACCAGGAGATCAGAATACCCAGGGCAATGATAAAAGCAAATAGAATCCCGAACAGCTCCAGGTCCTGAAACTCAAGCAATTCGGGCATCTCCTGAGCGGAAAGGTAAAGTGTCAGAAGCAACAATCCGACAGCTATGAGCCCGCTTAAAAATCCATTGACGACCGCTTTTCTTAAAAAGGGCTTCTGGATGAATGGTTGTGTTGCTCCCACCAGTTGCATGCTCCGAATCAGGAATCGTTTTGCATAGACCGATAACCGGATGGTATTATTGATCAGGGCGATCGAAATAAGTAACAGGATCAGACTGAAGCCCAGGATCACCAGGCTGATCCGCTCCAGGTTCTGGTTTATCTGATCTACCAGGGGCTTGTGATAATCCACCTCCTTTACCACAGGATAAGCCATCAGCCGCTCCTCGATCAGCCTGACACTATCGGGATGTGTATTGGCAGCTTTTAACCTCAATTCAATGGAGGGTAACAATGGATTGTATCCCAGAAATCCTACAAAATCCTCTCCCAGCTCTTCGGAAAACTCCCGTGCTGCCCGTTCGCGCGTGATGTACTCTGTTGATTTGACAAACTTCTCTTTATCAAGTCTTTTCTGTAGTTCAAAGATTTCTATCTCTTTCACCCCTTCTTTGATCATGATTGAGAAACCGATGTTCTCTTTCACATAATCCGACAGCTTTTTTGCATGCAGGATCAGTACCCCCAGCAATCCGAGCATGAACAGGACCAGGGTAATGCTTATAATCGTGGTTACATAGGACGTAGCTAAGCGTCTCCGCTGATAGCTCTGCTCGTTGTACATCATTGGTTCGAAGTTCCGGGTAAAATTACTGCTTTTTTACTCGCCGGCTATTTTTTCCCTTTTTAATCTCCTTCTGCTCTTTGGTGTTGAATCCCATATTCGATTTCAATCCGCTCAGAACACTTTTCCAGATGAAATTGATGATCGATTTGTGCTGGTCGCGCTGGAAATAGACTGTGCCTGAATTTAGCTTTCCATTGGGGCCAGGATTGCATTTAGCCACCAATATATCTTTGGCTACCCAGTTGATAAGCCCAGTTTTAATCCCCGACCAGGTGGTGTTCTTCTCGTCGAACATTTTGAACGAAAGATTGTCATAATATAACGTCAAACTGCCTCTGGAAAAACTGTTGTTGAACCGGATTCCGTGAATAACCAGCTTACTGACAAAACCGCTTTCGATTTCTGCCGGCAGTAATTTAGACAGCATGGTATTGACTTGCGGAAGTTCAAACGATGTCAACGTGGCATAAGGAATGGAAAACCGGTTCATCGGGTCCCCGAAAATGAAGTTGATGGTGGCCTGTAATTTTCCGGTTCCCTGGAGGTAGGCTTTGGCTTTCAACGGGGAGATCTGTTTGTCTGCAAGCCAGGCCGAATCATTGGTCAGCCCGGTCAGGATACCGCTCATCCGGTCGAAAAACAGGGTGCCTGGTTCGTTCGCCACCTGTTCTGAATAGGTGGCTTTCCCGTTGACCAGTTCAAGGGAGTCGATCCGGATATAGGTTTTCAGATCCCGGAGCAGCTGTTGCGGCATGAGTGGCTTGAATCCCGGTCGCATGGGAACACGTTTGTCGCGATAATCGTCCAGTACCAGGCTGTCGATGAGCAGTTTTTCTGCGATCACCCGTCGACGGAGCAACAACTCCCGCCAGTCAACCGCAGAGAGGGTAATTGTTGCGATGCAAATATCCATCCGATCCGTCTGATATCCCAGCTTCCGGCTGAATGCGGTTCTGTCGTACATTGGTTCCAGGTGAAACCGGTTTATGTAGATCAGTCTCCGGCCGGTCGAGAAGCCCATTTCGCCAATATGGATGGCATACATTCCATTGCCGGTCTCCTGCCTGATCTCCCTGAGGATCACAGCAATATCATCTGTGTTATAGATCCGGGGGTCGGTTCTCCAGGTTGAATCAACCCATAGATTGGAGATGGTAATATCAACTGAAGGAATGGTATACTCCTTCACCGAATCCCAGGTCTGGTCGGTAAACGTAAAGTTGCCATTCCGTAAGCTTATCTTACCGGCAGACAGGTAGTCCCATCCTCCTGGAAGGGGGATCGATTGCGCGGTGTCCGGTTCGTTTCCAGTCGTATCCTTGATGGAAATTCGCTTCCGCCAGAGTTTGAGGTCGGGAGCAGATACTTCAATCTGATCCACTTCGATCCGTTTGTGGAAGATCGCTTTTCGCAATTGGAGATTCTTCACCGTAAGCTGATCCACGTGTAAACTCAGAAGGAGTGAAGGAGCGGAATCACCGTTCAGTATATTGTACACTGCCGTATCAGGGATCAGGGAGAGGTTCCGGATATAAATGTTCCCCTGCAGAAGGCCATAATAAAGGGTTCCAATTTTAAGCTGGTACAGGCCGTCGGTCTCTTTGTTTACGACACCCACCAGGGTAGCCTTGATCAGCCGGCTCCAGTAAACATATCCGAATACGCCAACCATCAGGATGATCCCGGTAAGAATTCCAGATGTCCATAGGATTATTCGTCTGGCTAGTGATCGTTTTTTCATTTCCGCATTAGTGTTTTTTACTTTTCTTCTCCCGGTTCAACGTTTTTTTGAAAGCACGTTGTTCTTTTGAATTCAATCCCTCACTCGACTTCAATCCGGAGAGGAGTGATTTCCAGTAAAAATTGAAATACCCTTTTTCATCATCCCTCCTGTTCCAGATGTAGCCCGACCTGTGAATGCCAAAGTATCCGGGATTCTCCTGGGGAACAACCAGGTTCAGCACCAATTGCATCAGATCGGTTCCGGCCCGATTCCAGAATCCCGGTTTCTCTTTCAGCAACTCGACATGCAGGTTATGGTAATAGAGATCCAATAAACCGGTCGCATAGGTGCCATTTCCTCTCAACCAGCGGACAGTCAGCGAGTCGACCACGCCACTTTTAATTCGGACCGGTGCTACCCGTGAGACCATCGGATTGAAGATCGTCATATCAACCCTACCGGCACCCCCACAGAAAAAGAAGGTGTCGACCGGTGAGTTCATGGGAAACATGAACTCTCCATGCGCTTTTGCCTGACCCATCAGCCAGGTGGATCCATCAGCGACCAGCACGGCACCCCGGGAGATCCGGATTGAATCGGAGGTAAAGTTTCGAACCAGCAGATCCATCCTGTCAAAAAAGATCATCCCGGGCTCTTCCCCGGTTTGTTCCCGGTAGGTTACTTTACCATCTACCAGTTTGATGCTATCGACCGTGATCGATAACGGTATTTCCCTTATCGCCTGCTGGATCATGGGAGGCCGTTTCCAGTAAGGAAATTCTATGCGTTTATCACGGTAGTCGTCCAGAACCAACCCGTCAATGTTCATAATTCCGGCTTCGATCTTTTGCTCTTCCACCAGGGAGATGAAATTCACCCGTTCCAATTCGATCTCCTTTGTGGTCAATTCCATCCGGTCGGTCTGATAGCCCAGTTTCCGGGAGTACTCATAATCTGAGTAGTTGGGAACCAGTGCAAAGGAATCTATGGTCAGAGTCGCCCTGCCTGAAGAGAGGTGTAATCCGGCCATGGAGACGGTATTCATACTGTCTTTTGTGAGAAAGGAATACCCGCCGGTATGCAGGTCGATGTCGTCGCAGTAAAAAAGAGAGGCGTGGGTTTTCAGGTTATGTGCCGAGTCGTAGCTAAACCCTCTGATCGTGGCATAAATCCGGTCCAGGCTCATCCCTGTGGCACTGTCACCCTGACCGTTCAGATAATGGAATATTCCGTCGGTTAGTGACACATTTCCGATATCCAGCGTATGGAACGGGGTTGCCAGTTCAGGATGACTCGATAGCGACTGTTTTTTTATTCGCTTTTGTTCCTTTATATCAACCTGATGAAAGAGTGTGATTTCCGGCTCCGTGATCCGGATTTCTTCTGCCTTAAGGTTCCGGTTGAACACCAGTTGTTCCAGTTCCAGCTTTTTAATCAGAAAAGAGGGAAGCGACAGCTCTACGAGGAGGGGCTTCAGGCTGGTCTTATCTCCGGGATTCATCGGGGCCAGATGAAGCTGGCTGACAGTAAGGTTCGGCGGATAGGAATCTGATAAAAACCGGGAAAAGCTGATCGAATAGCTGCTGTCAAGAAGGATGGGATTGGCCGGGTCCGGCTTCAGCGAAAGCAGGTCGTACCGTAATATTTTCACTCCGTCGTCCCAGCCGGTCAGGTCGAACAGAAAATTGGTAAGTTGAAAATCGAAATTTCTCACCAGAAGGGATCCCCTGGATTTTTGATTTTCCTCCATAAGATCAAACCATCCGTGGTCGATCCGGATAGTTCCGACCTCAATTTTCTTCACTGCCTCGTCTGTTTCCGAAAAGGGTTCATTGAGTGAGCTTTCCCTCTTTTTTCTGACCGACCGGATGACCACGGATGGTTCGGAAAGCCGGATCTCGTTCGCGTTGAACCATTTGTCGCTCATCCATTTGGGGTAATCAAAACCAGTCACCTGCAGGGAGTTGAACCGGGCCGTCAGGGTAGAGGGTGTGTCCGTTCCGGCATGTCGCTTACTGGTGGTGTGCATAGTGAAGCCGGTGATATCCAGATCCTGTGCAACCGAGTTTGCAAAAAGCTCCCGGAAATTCACCCGGTGAAGGCTGTCGGGTGAGAGGTAGTGAAAATCCCTTACCTCCACCAGCAAATCAATCTGAGAAAGAAACTCTTTTCTGTCCCTGTAGGTAAGGGTATCAACACGCAATCCTGTCAGGGTAAGATCCACCAGGCCTGCAATCCGCTCTTCATTCATTCCCTTTTTATCATCTTTAAAACTGATTCGGGCATTTGAAATTTCAATCGTTCCCGCTTCAACGGAGATCATATAGGGAATGATCACGCTTCTGATCAGGTCCAGCTTTTCAAGAAACGTTTCGTGCCGGGTCGAGCTATCTTCCGGTACCGCTTTCTTCCTGTACTGAATGATCGTCATATCCGGTTCAAATATGGCCAACCTGTCAAATTCAAGCTTTCTCGTGTTAAACATGTGACGGAGGTTGATCCTTTCAAACAGCACCTGCGGAAATTGCATTTGATAGTAAGCGTTACTCTTGTAACGCAGGGATGGATCTGCATCCGGAGAGGGATATAACCGGGTGTCGCGTACATCGATGAGAGAATTCCTGGTACTGATGAATACCTTCCGGGCACGGAGATCATGTAGTTTATCCTGCAATGCCAGGGTAAAACCCTCTATATCGATTTCAATATCTTTGGAATAGATGATCTTTGTGGTATCCAGATGGGCCAGGGAATCGAGCTGAAAACCATACAACCGGAGTGTGGTCCGGTCCACTTTCAGTTCTGGTTTTGGCTCCTGAATCCCAGAATAGAACTGAAACGATGCCCGGGTCAGCAGAATGGTATCGATTGTCACCTGCTTCAGTTTGTCCTGGATGATAGTATAGAGAGTAGCCGTTGTAATTTTGTTGTTCTCGTTCCGGGTAGTTGTTCTGTTGGCCCGATGCAGGAACATCTTTACCTCCAGGTTGTTGATAATGATGGCACTGATCGATATCTCTTTTTCCAGCAAGGCTTTATACAGGTCTATCCCGTCAATGGAAAAATCCGGAAGATAGGCCTGGTAAAAGCTCCCTGATTTGGTCCGGGCCAGTTTTTCTTTCCGAAAGTTCGGAGTCAGGGTCAGCCCCTTTCCGAAAAGCCGGGAATTGGAAAGGGATAAACCCACTTCATCGGCATTCAGGAAATAGAGGCTGTCGGAGAGGGAATAATTGAAATTCCGGATCCGTAACTCCACATCCCGGGAATAAAAGATCCGGGTATCTTTGTTATCGTGGGAGTTGAGATCGAAATCACGCAATGTAGCCGAATAGAGCCAGTCCATTTCGCTGGAATTTCCCGTTTTATTGGTATGCTTTCCGGAAAAAGATCCCTCCCTGACCAGTATGGAATCGATCTTTACCTCTGAGAACAGGACAGATAACACCGGATAAATATCCTGGTAAATTTGCTTGAACCGGCCACGTTTTTTGGCAACGGAATCAGGAAATGCAATAAAACTGATTGTGGGTTTATCCAGTTCGATCATTCGTAAATGGATCGTTCGGTTAAAGAAAATTTCCCCGATATCCAGATTGTTCAGCGTCAACCTCTCGTAATCCAATGAATAAAGGGGGCCCTTGACCTCTCCTTTTTCCCTGAGTTCATGGTATCGTGTTTCATTCGGAATCAGGTGGAAACCGGTAACCATTGCTTTCCCGGAAAAAATATTCAATCGGAAGCGATCAAAATCGATCTCGTAAACCCCCTGGCTTACCTCGCGGATCTTACGCTGGAGGTACCGCTTCATGATATGCTCTCCAAAATAGTCCATGGTGATATAGGAGGCCAGGGAGACCAGGCAGACAATGCCGAATATCCATATCAGGGCTCTGATAAAATGCCGGTAAAATCTGGGATTATGGGTGTGTTTTTTTGGATCGGGCATCTGCCTGGATGGGGGTGAATTCAGGGTAAAGGTAAATATTTCCCGGTTATTTTCTAACTTCGCACCCCGAAACAGACCAGAATCAATTTATTGCAAACGGATCATGGAATACAATTTTTCGGAAGTGGAGAAGAAGTGGCAGCGCTACTGGACGGAACACGGCACTTTCCGAACTGAACTCGATCCGGCTAAACCCAAGTATTATGTTCTCGATATGTTTCCCTACCCTTCAGGCGCCGGGTTGCATGTCGGCCATCCGCTGGGTTACATTGCCTCTGATATCTATGCCCGGTTCAAACGGCTGAAAGGGTTCAATGTCCTTCACCCCATGGGCTTCGACGCCTACGGCCTGCCGGCCGAACAGTATGCGATCCAGACCGGAACCCATCCGGCCGAAACCACAGAAAAGAACGTCATTAGATATCGGGAACAAATGGACAAGATCGGTTTCTCCTACGACTGGTCGCGTGAAGTAAAGACCTGTGATCCAGATTACTATAAGTGGACACAGTGGACGTTCATCCAGCTCTTCCAACACTGGTATAATCCCGAACTGCAGAAAGCGGAGCCCATTGCAAACCTGATCGAACGGCTCGCTACTTCCGGTTATGACAACGTGACCCCTCATCTATGGAAGAATTGGAGCGAAAAGGCGCAACAGGAATTTCTGATGAACTACCGGCTGGCCTATCTCTCGGATGCCGTGGTTAACTGGTGCCCTGCACTGGGAACTGTGCTTGCCAACGATGAGGTGGTCAATGGCTTCTCGGTTCGGGGTAGTCATCCGGTTGAACGGAAGCTAATGAAGCAGTGGTTTCTGCGGATCGCCCCCTATGCGCAGCGGCTGCTCGACGGGTTGGAAACGATCGACTGGTTCGACTCCCTGAAAGAGATTCAGCGAAACTGGATCGGCCGGTCGGAAGGTGCTGATCTATTCTTCCCGGTCAAGGGCCATGCGGATTACCTGAAGATCTTTACGACCCGGCCCGACACCATTTTCGGGTCTACCTTCATGGTGCTGGCTCCTGAGCACGAACTGCTGGAAAAGATCACTACGCCTGAAAAGAGAGAGGTCGTAACGGCATACATTCAACTGGTGAAAAACCGTTCGGACCGGGAACGGATGGCCGATGTGAAGAAAATCTCCGGTGAGTTTACCGGCGGGTACTGTCTGAATCCATTTAATGGAGTTCCCATTCCCGTCTGGGTGGCCGATTACGTGCTGGCGGGTTACGGATCCGGTGCCATCATGGCCGTTCCAGGGCATGATCAGCGCGATTATGAGTTTGCAAAGCATTTTAACCTTCCCATTGTGGAGGTCGTTTCCGGCGGAGATATCTCCGAAGCATCCTACGATGCGAAAGAGGGGATTCTGATCAATTCTGATTTTATCACTGGTATGAGTGTGAAAAAGGCGATCCGGGCGGTCATCGACCGGGCCGAGGAGATGGGGTTCGGCACCAGGACCATCAACTACCGGTTGCGTGACGCGATCTTCAGCCGTCAGCGTTACTGGGGCGAGCCAATTCCAATCTACTACAAGGACGGGATCCCCTATCCGCTTCCTGTATCAGAACTCCCGTTGCGGCTTCCGGTTGTTGACAAATTCCTGCCAACTGAAACGGGAGAGCCTCCGCTGGCTCGTGCCAACAACTGGACAACCAGCGAGGGGTATCCATTGGAAACCACTACCATGCCGGGTTTCGCCGGATCCAGCGGATACTACCTGAGGTATATGGATCCATGGAATCCGGATCGGTATTTCTCCAAAGAAGCGGCCGAATACTGGCAGAATGTTGACCTTTACATCGGCGGCGACGAACATGCTACAGGACACCTGATCTATGCCCGTTTCTGGAACAAATTCCTGTACGACATCGGTCTTACCCGTAATGAAGAACCTTTTCAAAAGCTGATCAACCAGGGCAAGATTCAGGGCCGTTCCAGCCTGGTGTACCGGGAACAGAAAAGCAATACCTTCATATCCTGCGGATTGACCGGTTCGTACGAAACCGTACCAATGCATGTGGATATCAGCCTGGTACACGACGATGTGCTGGATATCGAAGCCTTCAGGCAATGGCGTCCCGACCTGGCTGATGCCGAATTTATCCTGGAAGAGGGAAAATACCACTGCGGTCATGCCATCGAAAAGATGTCGAAGTCGATGTACAATGTCGTTAATCCCGATCAGATCATCCAAGAATACGGGGCCGATACTCTGCGTCTTTATGAAATGTTTCTTGGTCCCCTAGAGCAGTCGAAACCTTGGGACACGCATGGGATTGAAGGGGTGTTCCGGTTCATCAAAAAGGTCTGGCGGCTATACCATGATGAAACCGGCCAGGTGCGGGTGACAGATGAAGCTCCGACAACTGAAGAATTGCGTGTACTTCACAGGACCATCAAGAAGGTTCAGGAAGATATCGAACGGTTCTCATTCAATACGGTGGTGAGTGCTTTCATGGTCTGCGTCAATGAGTTATCCGACCTGAAGTGTCACAACCGTACCATCCTCACCAACCTCGCCATTATCCTTTCTCCCTATGCACCACACCTGGCCGAAGAGCTCTGGTCGCAACTGGGTCATACCGAAAGCGTTGCAGGATCCTCTTTCCCGGAATACAGGGAAGAATACCTGATTGAAGATACGTTTGAGTATCCTGTTTCGTTTAATGGCAAACTACGTTTCAAACTGACACTGCCACTCGGTCTGGAAAAAGAATTGATCGAAAAGGCGGTGCTGGAAGCCCCGGAATCCGCAAAATGGCTGCAGAGAACCCCACCGAAAAAGGTAATCGTCGTGCCGGGGAAGATCGTCAATGTAGTGGTATAACCGTTTGGTCCAACGGAACCGGCAGGGAAAACCAGATCGGTCTCCCCTACCACAGGGATTTTAGCGGTCCTAAAATTCTTATGGAATTTCCTTCCTGTTTACATCTTTATCCCGAAAATCCCGTCTCCTTGTTTAGGGTTTAAATTTCAGTTAAGTTTGTATTTAATTCATTCCAAATAAAATATCATGCAACGCATTCTTTTGATTTTCATTGTCAGTTGTCAGTTGTCGGTTATCAGTCGGGCAAATCCTACTACTCATTACCCACTCACAAACTCACAAACTCACAAACTCACCGGTTTACCATTGCCAAGTCACGCTGTTCCTCGCAATGTCAATACTCAGAGGTTCACTCCTGTTGATTCTCTCTGGCTACAGGTGGATTCCCTGGTCCAGTCGGGACTGCCCAATTCGGCTCTGTCCATTGTGGATCAACTATACCAGGATGCAAAAAAGGCAGGAAATGACCCCCAGCTGGTTAAAGCGATTATCTATCGGATCGGTTTGAATTCAACCTTCCAGGAAAATTTCCCATTGCCGGAAATCGAAGAAGTCAAACAGGAGCTGGCCACTTCCACTGAACCGGTTGTCCAGATCCTCCATTCTATTCTGGGAGAACTTTACTGGAGTTATTATCAGCGAAACCAGTACAGGTTGCGGGAGCGTCCGACTGTGTCAGGATCATTCTCTGATGATCCTGAAACGTGGGATAGTAAACGGCTGGTCTTTGAAATAATTCTGAATTACCGTCAATCGTTATCGAACGAGAACAGCTTGCAGGAGATTCCGATTGAGCAATACCGGGCAATCGTTGATCGTCCGGTTCTGGGTAACGGAAAACCGGATACTTTGTCTTCAGTCCATCCTACGCTGTTTGATTTCCTGGCTTACCGGGCACTCCAGTTTTTCACTCAGAAAGATGTATCGATCATTCAGCCAGCATGGACATTTCGGATCGATAATCCCATATTTTTCGGTCAAACCCCTGTGTTCATCATGGTTCCCATGCGGCCAGGCGGAATCCATGCCCGGCCGGGAGACGGGCCTTTCATCCCCCCGGGAATGGATACCCTTTCCCTTCCCTGGTATGCCATCCGGATCTACCAGGCTGTGGCCGAATTCCATCTGGACGATAAAAACCCGGACGCATTGATCGACTGGGAACTTCAGCGTTTTTCATATGTCCGTTCCGAAAGTACATTACCTAAAAAAGATAGCCTGTACCTGGAGGCGCTCCGACAGTTTGAAAAGAATTACGCCTTCTCCCCCGCTTCTACCAATATCTCGTTTATCCTGGCACAAACCCTGGTCGGGGAGGGGGAAAAATATAATCCGCTTGTTTCGGATGCTTACCATTGGGATTTGAAATCGGCGTTAACCGTGTGCTTGCAAGCAACCGGAAAGTACCCTGAATCCCTGGGCGGTAAGAACTGCCAATCTCTTATCAAGCAGATTACGACGCCATCGCTGGCAATCACGGCCGAATATGCAGTTGTACCGGATCAACTCTCCCTGGGCTCCCTTTCCTATAGAAATTCTCCCTGCCTCTGGTTCCGGATCGTCAAAGCTGATCCGGAAAACTATCCCTCTACACTATCCGGATTGAATCGGGAGGAGGCATTCAACTACCTGATCTCCAGGGAAACGGTGAAAAGCTGGCAGGTTTCACTTCCCGATGTAGGAGATTACCAGGCACACCGGCTTGAATTCGCCATTCCTGCCATACCTGCCGGGTATTATCTCCTCCTGGCGTCCGCCGATTCCCTCTTCCGGAATTCCACGGTTCCCTTTTCCTACCAGGAGATCTGGTCAACCTGTATAAGTTATATTTCCCAGCGCAACGAAAAGGGTGGCATTGACCTTTACCTGCTGGATCGCACAAGCGGATTCCCTTTGAAGAATTTATTCGTAGAGGCATTTTCCAAAACGTATGATTCCCGGAACCGACAGTATGTATTCTCCAAAACTGGCGAATACCGGTCGGACGATACAGGATTTCTGACCATTCCGGCATCGGCAGGAAGAGGCTCCTACACCAACCTGATCCTTCACATTCACCACAATGAGGGGCAGCTCATCTCCCAGCCGCTTTATGTGTATCCCCGCGTTGACCGACCGGAAAGGACCGTCGAACAAACGCGCTTTTTCACCGACCGTGCCATCTACAGGCCCGGACAACCCATTTACTTCAAAGGGATTGTCCTGGAGCGGACGGGCGATTCCATTTCATTGAAAACCAATAAGAAAACTAAGGTAACTTTTACCAATGTGAACGGACAAAAGATTTCCGAGCAGGATTTTATCACGGATGATTGGGGTGCGTTTCATGGTTCCTTTACTGCTCCTTCGGGTGTGCTGCTTGGGGATATGCGGATCTTTAATGAATCGGGATCCATTTCCATCGACGTGGAGGAGTATAAGCGTCCTATATTCGAAGTGCGATTTGATCCGGTACACGGGAATTATATGCTCGGGCAGCAGGTGACAATTACCGGAAAAGCAGATGGATACGCCGGAAATGCAATCGATGCCGGGGTCGTTACTTACCGTGTCGTACGTACAGCACGCTATCCTTTCCGTGGGGATTGGTGGCACATCCCGTTCCCTGAATCACCGGAAACAGAGATTACCAGCGGGCTCACTTCAACTGGTACAGATGGTTCTTTTGCCATTGTCTTTACCGCCATTCCTGACGGAACCATTCCGGCCGAACGCCAGCCCGTTTTTGTTTATCAGATCTATGCCGATGTGACTGATATCAACGGCGAAACCCGGTCGGCCCGGGAGAGCCTGTCGGTTGGCTATACCTCATTGCTGATCGACATCACTCTTCCTGAAAAGCTGAACCTGAAAAGCGACGGGAATTTCAAACTGACCACCACTAACCTGAACGGGGAGAAGACACCCGCGGAGGTTCTGGTGTCGCTTCAGAAACTGAACGGTCCTGACCGGGCTTTCAAAGAGCGTTTATGGAGCAGGGCCGATACACAGATCCTGTCGCGGAAAGCCTTTTATGCCGACTTTCCCCATGATATTTATGCCAACGACGACGATCCGGCCACCTGGGCGGTTGAAAAAGAGGTATTCAACGTCGTGATGAACACCGCAAGCGACACGGTACTCAACCTGACAGATGCCAGATGCCAGATACCAGATAAAAAGAGTGAGGACGCTCTATCCGGGATCCGGAATCCGGGATCCGGAATCCAGGATCCAGGATCTTATAAACTGACCCTCTCCGCCACCGATCCCTTCGGTCAGAAAGTAGAGAAGATCCTCTATTTCACCTCTTTTGATCCGGATAGTAAGAAGATTCCGGTGCTGGCATTCAACTGGTTTGTTCCGTTGAAGACTACAGGGGAGCCGGGCGAAATTGCCTCGTTCCTGATCGGGACCAGCGAAAAGGAGATCCGGGTAATTCAGGAGATCCGGGTGAAGGATGAGCTTGTTTCCAGGGAGTGGGTTGCCCTGAAAAACCAGCAGAAGCGGATCGATGTCCCGATCCTGGAGGCGTACCGGGGGAATTTTGCCGTCAATTTTCTCTTTGTCCGGGATAACCGGGTATACCAGAACAACCAGGTGGTATCGGTACCTTATACGAACAAAAAGCTGGATATTGCTTTTGAAACCTTCCGCAATAAATTGAAACCCGGAGAGCAGGAGGAGTGGAAAATCCGTGTAACCAATGCCGGCGGAAGAGGTGTGATTGCCTCACTCGTGGCCACCATGTACGACCGATCGCTGGATCTCTTCCGGAGCAATTCCTGGTCATTTGATCTTTACAGGCAGTACTATTACGGGTCTACCTGGAATAGTAACGACGATTTCAAAACCACCGGGGGATCCTGGTATGGATCGTGGATGGCATCCGTATTCTACGACCGGGTGTACGATCAATTGAACTGGTTCGGGATGCAACCTATGGGATATGGTTCTTACCGGGATTTCCACAGAAAAGGGGGGGCTGAAGTATTGGAGTACAAAGTTTCTATGGACGCTGAACCTGTAGTGGCCGGGATGGAGGAGCCTCATCCACCCCCGATGGACAATGTAGCAAGTATCGAACAACAGAAACCATTTCCGGTAGTCTCCCCTGAGAATAAACAGATCCCGGTGGTTCTGGTACGAACTGCGTTCCGCGAAACTGCTTTCTTCTACCCCTCCCTGGTGACTGACAGCACCGGAACCCTGTTCCTGAAATTCACTGTTCCCGATGCGTTGACCTCCTGGAAGGTACTTGGTTTGGCTTATACCAACAAGTTGGATTGGGGACTGGTTGAGAAAGATCTGGTTACTCAGAAAGATCTGATGGTGTTTCCCAATGTCCCCCGGTTTGTGCGGCAAGGAGATACCCTGATGTTCATCACCCGGATTGTGAACCTGAGCGATCATGAGATCACCGGAGAGGCAAATCTGAACCTGGCGGAAGCCATTACGATGCAGTCACTTAATCAGTTGATCCTGGATACCGGATACCGGATACCGGATCCCGGATCTGCGAACAGCGAACAGCAAACAGCGAACAGCAGGACCTTTACCATTCCTGCCGGCCAGAGCACCAGCGTTTCCTGGACTCTCGCTGTTCCCGTTTCAAGGTTCATCAGCCTGCTTCAATACACCGTCACCGCCCGGGCAGGGGAGTTCAGTGATGGGGAAACAAATATCCTGCCTGTATTGACCAACCGGATGCTGGTAACTGAAACGCTACCCTTACCGGTAAACGGAAAAGGCACGACCGATTTCCGGTTTGAAAAATTGCTCCGTTCGGCCGGTTTGAAATCCCTCAGCAGCTCCAGACTTACCTTGGAATTCGCATCCAATCCTGCATGGTATGCGATTCAGGCGTTACCTTTCCTGGATGAAAAGAGTTACAAAAATACCGACCAGGTCTTTGGTGCCTTTTACGCGAATGCTCTTGCTTCCCATATCATTGGTTTCAATCCCCGGATCCAGCAGGTGGTTGAAAGCTGGAAAGTACTGACCCCCGATGCCCTGTTGTCGAATCTGGAAAAAAACGAAGCGTTAAAATCCGCCATCCTTCAAGAGACCCCCTGGGTGATGGAGGCCCGGAATGAGACTGAAAGAAAACAGAGACTCGGGCAGTTTTTTGACAGGAACAATTTGCAGAATAACCTCAATGAAAACCTGACTCAACTTTTACAAATGCAATATCCTTCAGGTGGTTGGCCCTGGTTTGAAGGAATGCAGGAAAACAGGATCGTGACCCTGAATATCCTGACCGGTCTGGGCCGGCTGAACCACCTTGGGGTCCGGTATCCCGGGGAGGATAGTAAAGTAACCGACATGGCCGGAAAGGCCATGGACTACCTTGATACTGAACTGGTCAAAGAATACCAACGCCTTCAAAAGAACTATTCCAAAACACTGAAAGACAACCACCTGACGCCATTCATTGTGAAATATCTGTATACCCGTTCCTTTTTTACACAGATCCCGGATCCCGGATCCCGGATCCAAGATCTGTCAGTTGAATTCAACCAAGCCCTGGAATACTATACTTCCCAGGCTAAAAAATTCTGGCTGAAGCAGGATCTTTACTCGCAAGGGATGATTGCACTGGCTCTGTACCGGATGGGGGATCTGATAACCCCGGCGAAAATTCTGAAATCGCTATCAGAGCGGGCACTGCATTCTCCCGAACTGGGCATGTACTGGGCTGTTGGAAACGGGTATGAGTGGTACCAGGCCCCGGTGGAGATCCAGGCCCTGTTGATCGAAGCATTTAATGAAGTAGGCCGGGACAACCGATCGATGGAAGAGATGAAAATCTGGTTACTGAAGCAAAAACAGACCCAGCTATGGAAAACCAGACAAGCCACTGTTGATGCATGTTATGCCCTGTTGCTACGGGGCACTGACCTTCTTGCAGAAGATCCGAACGTGGTGATCAGCCTGGGAGATCTGGTCGTTGATCCTTCCACACAGCAGGATTTACAACAGGAGGCCGGTACCGGTTATTTCCGGATCTCCTGGAGCGGAATTGACATTACCCCTGATATGGGGAATATCTCCATCACCAAATCCTCCGACGGCATCGCCTGGGGAGGCCTCTACTGGCAATATTTTGAAAACCTGGACAAAGTCACACAGTATGAAACACCGCTGACGTTGGGGAAGGAAATTTTCCTTGAGAATAATACAGAGGCAGGTCCGGTACTCGTTCCAATTACGAATGACGAATTACGAATGACGAATGATACCTCTTTTCACCATGTCACCATGTCACCATCTCACCATCTGGAGATTGGCGACAAGCTCATCGTTCGCCTCATCGTCACCGTGGACCGTAATATGGAATTCATTCACCTGAAAGACATGCGGGCGGCAGGGTTGGAACCAGTTTCAGGCAACATCTCACCAGCTCACCAACTCACTAGCTCACCAGCTCTTTCGGGTTACCGCTACCAGGACGGCCTGGGCTACTATCAGTCCACGACCGATCTGGCCACCAATTTCTTCTTCGACTACCTGCCCAAAGGTACCTGGGTATTCGAATATCCGCTGGTGGTGAACAACGCAGGGGATTTTTCAACGGGAATCGCAACGATCCAGTGCATGTATGCACCCGAGTTCTCGGCACACTCGGAGGGAAGAAGAATTGAAATAGCGAGGTAGCGAGATAGCGAAATAGCGAGATATTGAAATTTTCACTATTTCACCATTTCGCTATTTCACTATTTAGTACTTTTACATCTCAAATTCAATGTTATCACTATGTTTCGAACACACACCTGCGGGGAATTACGAATCGGGAATGCCGGTCAGGCGGTGACATTAGCCGGCTGGGTGCAACGGAATCGGGAAATGGGCGGGCTGACCTTTATCGACCTGCGCGACCGGTACGGAATTACGCAGCTGGTTTTCAACATGGAAATCAACTCGGATCTATGCAGGGACGCCCGTGAGCTTGGTCGTGAATTCGTGATCCGGGTCAGGGGTAAGGTAGCGGAACGCTTCAACAAGAACCCAAAAATCCCCACCGGAGAAATCGAGATCCTGGTTGAAGAGTTGATCGTATTGAACCCGTCAAAAATTCCTCCTTTTACCATTGAAGACCATACCGACGGCGGGGAAGAGCTCCGGATGAAATATCGCTACCTCGATCTCCGCCGGAATGAAAACAGGAAAAACCTTTTCCTTCGTCATCAGATGGCCATTGAAACACGTAATTATCTCAATTTCAAAGATTTCATTGAAATTGAAACCCCCTACCTGATCAAGTCCACTCCGGAAGGCGCCCGGGATTTCGTGGTTCCTTCACGGATGAATGAAGGCCAGTTTTATGCCCTTCCCCAGTCACCGCAAACCTTCAAGCAACTCCTGATGATAGCGGGGTATGACCGGTATTACCAGATTGTCCGTTGTTTCCGCGATGAAGATCTGCGGGCCGACCGTCAGCCCGAATTTACACAGATCGACTGCGAAATGGCTTTCGTGACCCGGGATGATGTATTGAACACGTTCGAAGGACTGGCAAAACACCTGTTTATCAGTGTGTTAAATGTTGAAGTCTCTGATTTTCCCCGGATGCCTTACCAGGAAGCCATGAAGTTGTATGGCTCTGACAAGCCGGATATCCGGTTCGGTATGACTTTACATGAACTCAACCATTTGCTTCAGAATAAAGGATTTAAGATATTTGACGATGCCGGGCTGGTAGTGGGAATCAAAGCAGAAGGATGTGGTGATTATAGCAGAAAGCAACTTGAAGAACTGACTGATTTCGTGAAACGGCCCCAGGTGGGCGCTACCGGATTGGCCTATATAAAATACACTACCGACGGAGCCATCAAATCATCCGTAGATAAGTTTTATACTCCAGAAAACCTGAAACTGGTTCTGGATGAGATGGGGGCAAAACCCGCTGATCTGATCCTGATCCTGGCGGGAAACACCGATAAAATCCGATCTGCGATGGGCGATCTGCGATTGGAAATGGGGAAACGATTGGATCTGATTAATCCGGTGGAATTTAAACCTCTCTGGGTGATTGATTTTCCCTTGCTGGAATGGGATGAGGAAACACGGCGGTTCTATGCCAAGCACCACCCTTTCACTTCCCCGAAGCCGGAAGATATTTCACTGCTTGAAACCGATCCCGATGCTGTGAGGGCCAATGCCTACGACCTGGTGATCAACGGGACCGAGATCGGCGGTGGCTCTATCCGGATCCACAACAAAGAGCTGCAGCAGAAAATGTTCAGGGTGCTCGGGTTCACAGAAGAGGAGGCTACGAATCAGTTTGGCTTCCTGATGAACGCCTTCGAGTATGGCGCCCCTCCACACGGCGGCATCGCGTTCGGTTTCGACCGTTGGGTTACGCTATTCGGCGGTGGCGACTCCATCCGCGACTTCATCGCTTTCCCCAAGAACAACGCCGGGAGGGATGTGATGATCGATTCCCCCTCTGTCATCAGTGAAGAACAGCTGAAGGAACTGGGAATCTCTCCAAGTACGAAGTAATGTCATTGCGATCCCGGGTATTCGGGAGAAGCAACAGAAATTAGAAGGTAGAACTGGAACGTAGAAGTATGATCGTAGAAGTAATTTTAACGAACATAACCTGATTGAAGGCGTAATGAAATAGAACTGGCTAACGTTGATACCGCTAGTCTCAACAAGGATCCCAAATCTTTATCTTCTTTATAATCAGGGATATGAATGCTCTGAACCCGATGGTATTGAACCATATCGATAAAGGAATGCTGGGCTTTTTTATTGTCTTCGGGACTGAAAACCCCAAAGCTTGCAGCCCGGTGTGCTGCTAAGAGAGAAAAGCAGGGAATATCATTGTATCCATCACCCAGGTAGATCATATTCTCAATGGGAATTCTTCGTTCGCTGTGCGGAATAAATGTGTTTATGGCAAATGGATCTACCAGCGCATCGCGATAACGAATTCCCTTATTGATTTCGAAAATGTACCTTGTTTTTTCTGTGAAGGTTATGGCGCGTTTAATGCTGGTTAGTCTCGGTGGATCTCCCTCCTCATCCAACGTACATCCGTAAAATCCGTAGAAATTATCGTTTACGATATTGCTCCCGCTGATAATCGCATGCAATCCGCCTGTAATAATATAAAATTCAATAGCAATGAGTTCGTTGATATTCCTGACTATCTTCCTGAGGTCGTCAAATAACTCAGGAATACCGGGATAAAACATGGTATCAAGTGTCTTGCCAAACTCGTTTAGTTCTTGATTACTCAACATCCCCAATGGCTTTCCTTCTCCCACTAAATCAAGCAATAGTTTGAGGTAAGCTAATGTTGGATCATATCCTTTCGTAACCAGTTTTGAGTATGCATCTTTCCAAAACCGTCTTGTATCTACTCCGAATTTTTCTAGCAATAAACTCGTAGAATCAGGGACCAGTGTGTCATCAAAATCAAAGATGACGGCGATTATATTGGACATACGGCTATAATTTTCTTACACTTCTCAGAGACAAATACAAGTTTAAGAAAAATTACGAAATATTTCCGGAGATTACTGTTTTTTTTTGGATCAGAAGCTGAAAGTTACTCGTTAAGTTCGGCCTCCATTTTTTCACGGTCCTCCGGAGCCAGATGCGGACAATCGATCATGGCTTTGTTCATAGATCTTTTGAATTTCTTCCCGAACGCCTTGTCCATGATCAGATCCCCGTATTTTTCCTGAAATTCCTGATTGACTATGGTCATCTCGATGTGTATTTCGTGTTGTTCTGCCGAAAATTTCTGAATGTTGATTGAATCGTTCGAGTCAATTGCCGCTTTCAGGTTGTTCTGGATCTCGATGTATTTGCACATGGTCTCTGCCAGAAGTTGAACATCTTTGTCCAGTTTATTGTTTTCACATCCAAGAATGGCGAACCATGCGAACACCAGCAGGGCAAAGAATATTCCGTTTCGTTTCATAGAATTCAATTTTTCCGCAAAGATACTGGTTTTTCTATTTCCCTGAATGTTCCTATCTTTATCTGCGCAATCCGTGAAATCTGCGTTTAAACTGATAAACATGAAACCATCTCTTTTTCTTAGTGTCTTTTTCCTGGGATCATCCCTGATTTCCAGTTCCCAACAGTTCGATTCCTCTCTTCAGCATGAAGTGAACGATCTGAAATCCGATTTGAAGGATCTCTCATTCGACCTGGATCAGGTCCGGAAAGCGGTAGACGACATCTACTGGTACAATCGCATTGGCGATGTGGCATTCATCGACAAAGTCTATATTACGGGACCACCGGTCAATCCGGAGACAGTCAAGAATAAAACCGCCATGGGGGTCAATAATCCGGTAAAATTCTATGCGTATATCTTTGTTCCCCGTGGTATCGATGCAGGGAAAAAGTATCCCCTGCTGGTCTTTCCTCATGGCGGGGTGCATGGTGATTTCACCACTTACTACGCCCATATCATCCGGGAACTGATGGCCCAGCAGTACATTGTGATCGCCCCTGAATACCGGGGAAGCACAGGATACGGGAAATCTTACTGGGAACGAATCGACTACGGTGGCCTGGAGGTGGAAGATGCCGACGCAAGCCGCAACTATATGATTGAAAACTATGACATTGTTGATCCTAACAGGGTTGGGATCATTGGGTGGAGCCATGGCGGGATGATCGCTTTGCTGGCTGTGTTTGATCATCCTGAAAAATACGCTGTTTGCTTTGCCGGAGTTCCCGTAAGTGACCTGATCGCCCGGATGGGATACCAGGACGACGAGTATCGTGCTCTCTATTCGGCCGATTATCACCTGGGAAAAACAGCCCAGGAAAATGTGGAAGAGTATAAAAAACGTTCACCAGCCTGGAACACAAACAAGTTGAAAACACCGCTCCTGATCCACACCAATACCAACGACGACGATGTCAATGTGCTGGAAGTGGAGCACCTGATCCAGGGATTGAAGGCTGATGGAAAGAAGTTCGAGTACGAGATCTTCCAGAATGTGGAAGGGGGTCATTCCTTCGATCGCATCGATACCCGGATTGCCAAAGAGATCCGGCTGAAGATCTACGCCTTTTTAAACCGTTACCTTCAACCTCCGAAACCACTGAAATCTATTGGGGAGATTGACAAAGCCGCCTATATCACATGGTGAAACCAGTGAGGAAGCGAGGTAGCGAAATGGCGAAATGGCGAAATGGTGAAATAGTTATGGTAAGGATTGCCTACTGCCAACTGAGTACTGCCGACTGAAGACTATTCCCGGATCAACTTCTCCAGCCCGGCGATCTTGAACACCTTCTTGATGTCCGGCTTCGGGGATTTGATCCAGAAATTTCCTTCACCCAGTTCCTTGTATTTTTTCAGGCAGATCCGAAGGAGTGTTGAGGAGATATAATCAACTTCAGAGAAATCAAATTCCATTTTCTTCTCTTTATCAGTTATTTTATCAATCTCCGGTTCAATCTCAAGGGAGACTATCGTATCAAGTCTTCCCGACAAATGACAAATCACCAGGTCGCCGGTTGATTCCGTTTTCAGATTCATAGCAGTCCTTTTTAATAGTTCTTATTGAATTCGCGTTCAAGG
>QYQJ01000050.1 GCA_007280875.1 Bacteroidota bacterium | reverse complement strand
ATATATAAACTATGCTATGGATAGAAAGCAATTCTTTTTTTGATGTCTTTTTCGTAAAGATCAGGAATTATTATCCGAACCGGGATCAATCCTAATATATCAGCAACCCTGCAATAAAGATCACTCCGCCGATCAGCATCAATAAAAGGGTGTATGGAATGATATCCTTCGCTTTCAATCCGGTGATCCCCAGCAGGGGCAGTGCCCAGAAGGGCTGTATCATGTTGGTGATCTCGTCGCCGTAAGCCAATGCCATGATGGATTTTGACAATGGAACTCCCAGGTTCTGAGCCGCTTCGACAATAATCGGTCCCTGAACGACCCACTGGCCTCCTCCGCTGGGGATGAAAATATTTACCACTGCCGCACTCAGAAAGGTAAACACCGGAAAGGACGTCACCGTTGAGACCGCCATCATGGAATTGGAAAGGATCTCCACCAGTCCGCTGTATTTCATGATCCCCATGATGCCAAAATAGAGCGGAAACTGGATCAGGATCCCCGATGCGGCACCCATGGCATCCCTGACCCGGTATAAAAACCTGGCGATGGTGCCACAAAACAGGAGTGACAACCCCAGTAATACAAAATTCAGGAAGTCGGGATCGATGACGGAAACATTGCCGGTACGGATGGCTTTATAGGTGGCTATCAACAAAAATACGAGTCCAAGTCCCATTCCAGCAATCTGCGAATAATCTATTTTTTCAACACCAGAAATCCCAGGAGTGAATACCGGTTCTTCTGATCTGGTTTCCCGAAGAACAGGTTGTACCGGCCCTGGATGTCTCCTGCCCATAAAGTACATCACGACCGGGAGAATGACCAGTAGCGCCACAGCGATAGAAATATTCATGGAGGAGAAAATAGTTTGCCCCATGTCAATGGATGGCAAATCTTTTCCAACCAATGACAGGAAATGTCCCTGCTCAGCAACTTTTAACGGAGCAGATCCCGATATTCCCCCATGCCACACCATCAGTCCTGAATAGCCGGCTGCCGCGATCAGGGGATAATTGAGCTGCATGTTTTTCTTGCCTGCATATTCTGCTACTTTCCGGGCAAAGATGGCCCCGAAGATCAGTCCCAGTCCCCAGTTGAAGAAACTGACAAGCAGGGTGATCAGGGTGACCAGCAGAGCTGCCTTCGCTGTCGAGGTGCAATAGACAAGGATGCTGTCGATGAGTTTCTGGGCAACAGAAGTGGAAGCAAGGACATACCCCAGCACGAGGATCAGCATCATCTGAACGGCAAAGGCCAGCATGCCGGGATTCCACAACCCCTGATACCAGAATCCCACGAGCTGCAACAGGTGATTCTCCGGTGCTTTGGGGTTATCTGTCAGGAAGAGTGCCAGAAGGAAGGTTAGGATGGTCAGGAAGATGGCTATCGTAAAGGTGGATGGAAACAGTTTCCGGATCCCTTTTTCAAATGCCCGGATTAAATCCATATGATGATCTTTTGTTGGTAACTCACCTTTTTATTCTGCAGGAGGCAGTCTGAATGCCGCCATCTCCAAGCTGTTGCGGACCAGCAACACATTCCCCGCCAGGGCCGGGTGGTTCCAGGTCTTTCCTCCAATCGCTTTGATCCGTGCAAGTTCAGTGAATTTGTCAGGGGTGGCTTCAACCAGTGCCAGGTCCCCTTTTTCCGACAACACCAGCAACAGATTCTGATCGGCCAGCAACAAGATCCAGCCCCGGTAACGATCCCCCTTCCACATGCGTTTGCCGTCCTTCAGGTCCAGGCAGGCAAGGCTGGGACCATCGAACCCATATGCGTACCCTTTGTGTATCACATGGTCATTAAAGTTCACTTTCATTTTATCTGATGTCCACAGCTCTTTGATCGAATATCCGTCCCCCTGCTGCGACACCGAGACACGACGTACGCCAGTGTATTCCTGACTGAGCAACAGGTCTGCGTGACCGATCAAGGCCGGCTGTAAGATACGATCTTCAATCGGCCAGGGGTATTCCCAAAGTTGTTTTCCGGTTGCCGGGTCGACACTGATCATACCTGAGGCGCTCATCAGGAGTACCTGTGGCACTCCTTCGATAGTCACCAAATGCGGTGAACTGTAACCTGAACCGCCGTCGGGCCCAAACCAGAGGGGTTGACCACTTTGTACATCATAGGCAGCCAGTTTGCCTGCCAGGGCAATGATTACCACATCCCCTACCACAAGCGGAGAACTGGTAAAGCCCCAGGTGAGGACCTTCACCCCGGCGTCGGCTGCTGCATTGCGTGTCCATATCAGGGAGCCGTCATCGGCATTCAGCACATTCAGCAGTCCCGTGCCTCCCAGTGTACAGATGCGATCGCCAGCCAATGTTGGCGTGGAACGTGGACCGGCACCGGCATGCGAATCCCAGAACCTGACTGAGTCGCGGTGCTGCCACAACGGTTCGCCCGTAGTCAGGTTATAACAGGATACGAGCTCATACTCGCCGCGCTGCTCCTGGGTATAACATGCATTTCCTCGGATGGCGAAGGAGGAACACCCCGGTCCGACCGGTCTGCGCCATAGTTCTTTCAGAGGATGGGCTGACCAGTTCGTGCCGATTTTCAGACCACCCACGATGCCATCTCGATCCGGTCCCCGAAACCCGGGCCATTCAGTAGAGGTTATCTCGGCAACCAGGACTGACATGTTTGCAGAAGACTGACTGCCAGCCTGTTCCAGCAACCGATCCTCAGGGGTCTTTGCCCACCGCCAGTTCAGTTCATGCTGCCCCACTCCGTTCATTCCGTCGGTCCGGAGGAATACCCAGAGCCCTGCCGCAACCAGAATGGTAACGACCATGGTCACCCGGCGGATTGACGGGGAGAGCCGGCTCGTTGCTACTGCCCAGATCACGAAAGCCAGGCACATGACTGGGATGGAAAACATGATGAACATCAACCCCATGTTGGATGTGGCGATCGATTTATCAAGGAGGAACGACACCGCATACAGGGCTACTATCATCAGGAGTAACGCGCCCACTCGCTCAAACCAGCGGGCACGGCTAAAAAACACCCACCAGACGATAACGGCCAGTACACCTGCCAGGCTTCCCACCACTCCGATCATCATCATCTCGTCGTTAGGAAAAATCCTGGGAAGCACAAACCAGACCAGCCACTGTAGGATCACGATTACTACACCGGGCCAGAGCCGGAGCGGCTTCCGTTGGATCGGTTTATCGGTTTGTACCTGTTTTCTTTTTGATAACATGTCGCCCGCTTTTGTTAATCTTTGTTACATGGATGGTCACATCAAAGGACAGGCTCTGTAGTTGGTACATGAGGGCCGATTGACTCTTCCCTGACCGGAGATGCTATTTGGTGGTTGCCCCTCCCATTTTTGTCAACACACTGTCGACCGGTTCCCACAATTCGATCTTGTTCCCTTCCGGGTCCATGATGTGTACAAACTTTCCATAGTCATACTCCTCGATCTCATCCACGATCGTGACCCCGTTTTTCCGGAGTTTCTTTACCAGCCCTTCCATATTCTGCACCCGGTAATTGATCATAAACTCCTTTTCTGACGGATTGAAATACTCTGTCTCTTCTGCAAACGGGCTCCACTGGAGGTAATTGATCTCCTCCGGCCGGTTGGCGTTCCGGAATTCAAAGGAGGAACCGTAGTCATTGATAACCAGTCCCAGGTTCCTGCCATACCATTCCCGTGCCTTTTGGGGATCTTTCGACCGAAAGAAAATCCCTCCTATGCCAGTCACCATTGGTGTTGTGTCGTTCATAACAGTTTGTTTTTGAGCCATGTTATCACTGTCTGCGTCGCTGGTGTCGTTTGAATTGGTCGCTGTGTTGCAACTTGCTGTCAATAGTGCAAGAAAAACTAAAATAATGATATTTTTCATGGCATCCCAAACATTCCCAACCGAAGCGCTGAAGCGCTGTTCAACTACAATGGGGTTGGTGGATACTTGTTCATGTACCATAAGCAAATATAGGAAGTTTATCTCTGATCGCTATCCGCGACTCATCCTTTCATCATTTCACCATTTTATTATCTTTGTTTTCCCAAAACACTACTGCCATGAACATCGACGATCTCGAGATGCTGAAGAGCAAGTTTGAGGAGAGGACCTGGTCGGAGACCATCAGCTACGATACCTGGGAGATCTTCAAGGTGATGTCGGAGATGGTGGAGGGGTTCGAAAAGCTGACCCGGATCGGCCCGTGTGTTTCCGTTTTCGGATCTGCCCGGACGCTGGATAATCACAAATACTACAAACTGACTGAGGAGATTGCTTACCTGCTTACCAAAAACGGGTACGGGATTATCACCGGAGGCGGCCAGGGAATCATGGAAGCCGCGAACAAAGGGGCCCATTTTGCCGGAGGAAAATCGGTGGGGCTGAATATCGCCTTGCCTTTTGAGCAGAAACCGAATTCTTTTATCGACAGCAACAAACTCATCACGTTTGATTATTTCTTTATCCGGAAGACGATGTTCATGAAGTATTCGATGGGTTTCGTTTGTTTGCCCGGAGGTTTCGGCACACTGGACGAGATGACCGAAGCCATCACATTGATCCAGACAAAAAAACTGGCCCCGTTTCCGATTATTCTCGTGGTGAAGGAGTACTGGGCAGGGTTTGTGGAATGGACGAAAAAAGTGCTCCTGGAAGCCAAAAACATCTCGCCCGAAGACCTCGACCTTTTCACCCTGGTAGATACGGCAGAAGAAGCTGTCAATGTGATCAATGAGTTCTACCGGAAATATGCCCTGAAACCAAACTTTTAACTACCTTTGCAGGTGTTAACACTCCTTCATGCCCAGAAAAAAAGCGGAACTCCGGCGTGAACCGGACCTGATCATCCAGGCGATCGTGCAGGGGATGCTGGAAAAAAAGGCCAAAAATCCCGTTGTCCTGGACTTCTCAAAACTGAATCATGCTGTGTGCGATGCTTTTATAATCTGTCATGGCACCTCACGGCCCCAGGTTGAAGCTATTGCAGATGAGGTGATCCGTGAGGTGAAAAAAAGGACCGGAGAGATTCCCTGGCATAAGGAGGGATTAGAGAATGCGGAATGGATTTTGATTGACTACATCAACGTAGTGGTCCACATCTTCCAGGAACTCCGCAGGAACTTCTATAACCTTGAGCAATTATGGGGTGACGCCCGGATCGAGAAGATTGAATCCCCCTGACAAAGCAGTTTTTATACGAATGTGATCAAGACAGAATGGCAAAAAACGAAAAAGAACCAAAAAATAAAGGGAGCTTCCCTCCCAATCTGACTCCGAAGAAAGGGAAACCGAAATTCAGTTTCTACTGGATCTATGCAATCCTGGCGGTCATTTTCATTGCCATCCAGTACTTCAATTATACCAGTCCGGTCAAGGAAATTTCATGGCCCAGGCTGGAACGGATGCTGGAGAAGCAGGATGTGCAGAAGATCCTGGTTGTGAACAATGAGAAGGCCGAGATCTTCATCAAAAAGGAGAAGATCATGACTGATACTGCTTACACTGAATTCAACAAGAAGGGGATCGGCACTTCCACTTCCCAGGACCCTCAGTATTATTACCAGATCGGATCGGAAGATATTTTCAATACGCTTTTAAAAGACACCCGTGATACCCTGATCGTACGTATGGTTCGGCAAGGGATTCCCATTTCGCAAGTGGATGAATTCAACAAGCAGTACCCTTATCCCCCTGACAATACTAAGCGGAAAGATGTGTTCGGTGATATCCTGAGTTATCTCATCCCCATTGCCATCCTGATCGGTGCCTGGTTCCTGATCATGCGTTTCATGAGCCGGGGTGGCGGGGGTGCCGGAGGACAGATCTTCAACATCGGGAAATCCAAGGCCCAGCTCTTCGATAAAGACACCAGCGTATCGGTGACTTTCAACGATGTAGCCGGACTGGAAGAGGCTAAGGTGGAGGTGATGGAGATTGTTGACTTTCTGAAGAATCCGGGGAAGTACACCCAACTTGGTGGAAAGATCCCGAAGGGAGCATTGCTGGTCGGGCCTCCGGGTACCGGGAAGACCTTGCTGGCCAAAGCAGTAGCCGGGGAGGCCAAGGTTCCTTTTTTCTCCATCTCCGGTTCTGACTTCGTGGAGATGTTTGTCGGAGTTGGTGCTTCGCGAGTACGTGACCTCTTCAGGCAGGCGAAAGAGAAGGCTCCCTGTATCATCTTCATTGACGAGATCGATGCGGTAGGTCGTGCCCGTGGCCGGAACCAGATCACCGGTGCCAACGATGAACGGGAGAATACCCTAAATCAGTTGCTGACCGAGATGGACGGGTTCGCTACCAATGCCGGTGTAATCATCCTGGCAGCCACAAACCGGGCCGATGTGCTGGACCGTGCACTCATGCGGGCCGGCCGGTTCGACCGCCAGATCTACATCGAATTGCCCGATCTGGGGGAGCGGAAGGCCATCTTCAAAGTTCACCTGAAACCATTGAAACTGGATACCGAGGTGGATGTCGATTTCCTGGCCCGCCAGACCCCGGGATTCTCCGGTGCCGATATCGCCAACGTATGCAATGAATCGGCTCTGATCGCCGCCCGGAAAGATAAAAAAATCATCCAGAAACAGGACTTCATGGATGCCATCGACCGGATTATCGGAGGACTGGAGAAACGGAGCAAGATCATCTCGGCCCATGAGAAGCGGGTTATTGCCTATCATGAATCGGGACATGCGGCCATCAGCTGGCTTCTGGAGCATGCGCCTCCCCTGGTGAAGGTGACCATTGTTCCACGCGGGAAGGCTCTGGGTGCTGCCTGGTATCTCCCCGAAGAGCGTCAGATCACCACCTTTGAACAGATGTACGATGAGATCACCGCTGCTGTCGGCGGGCGTGCCTCTGAGGCGGTATTCTTCGGCAAAGTCTCAACCGGGGCTTTGAACGACCTGGAGAAGGTAACCAAACAGGCCTATGCCATGGTGGTCTATTTCGGGCTGAACGAAGCGATCGGAAATATCAGCTACTACGACTCCACCGGACAGACGGAGTTCTCGTTCCAGAAACCATTTTCCGAAAAAACAGCAGAAATCATTGATCAAGAGGTCAGGAAGATCGTGGAATCAGCATACAAACGAGCCAAGAAACTGATTGCAGAACACAAAGACCAGCTGGAACGACTCGCGAAGGTCCTGCTCGAAAAAGAGGTGATCTTCCGGGAAGACCTGGAACACATCTTCGGAAAACGTCCTTTTGACAAAGAGGAGGAGAAACTTCTTCCCATGAGCGATTTGGCTGCATCTAAACCAGCACCTAAACGGACCTCCAAACCCAAACCCAAACCGAAAAAGGAATCAAACGGTTAATGGAAGAGAGCACATCACGGGAACAGATCCTGAAGAAGATCCGGAATGCATTGATCGAGAAGAACGATCCACCCTACCCTATCCTGGATCAGGAATCAGGTGTTTTCCCGGAGATGACCGAGTCGCTCGATGTAGTCTTTGCCCAGGCCCTGGTGGATGTTGCCGGTAAGTTTGTTTACTGCGAAAGTGAAGATGATTTTCTGGGGATACTGAAATCCTTTATCCTGGAGAAAGACTGGCCCCTTCTTTACTGCCTGGACCCCGTTCTTCAATCCCGGCTGAAAGAGGTCGGCATCCCGTTTGAATCAGATCCTGAAAAGCTTACGGAAGCCCGTATCGGGATTACCCGTTGTGAATCGCTGATCGCCAGGTTCGGAAGCGTTATGGTATCTTCCCAGCTGAATCCGGGCCGGAAGATCTCTGTTTTTCCCGATATTCACCTGGTGGTCGGATATACGTCGCAACTTGTTCCGGAATTGAAGCAAGCCTATCAACTGATCCGGAAGAGGTACGGGGCGAATTTCCCCTCGATGATCACCCTGATCACGGGGCCCAGTCGTACAGCCGATATTGAAAAAACCCTGATTCTGGGAGCGCATGGCCCCAGGGAGTTGTATGTATTCTTGATTGAAGACTCCGTCCATGGCTCCATCTGAAAAGGAAAAGGAACAGTGGGAGTGCCTGTTCGCCTCCAAAGTTCTCTATCAAACAGAGATTCTCAAATCTCTATTGGAAGAGTGCGATATTCCAGCCGTAACCATTAACAAACAGGACTCTTCTTACCTGTTCGGTGATATTGAGGTCTATGTCAAGCGGGATGATATTCTCCGGGCACAGCTGATCCTGGAAAAGTTTCTGGCAGATGAGTAATTTCTGGGCACGCACCATTACCGGACTCTCGATGGTCTTCCTCCTGCTGGCAGCTATGGCGTTCAGTTACTGGCTCCTTGGGATCTTATTCTGTGTGGTCGCCCTCGTTGGATTGTGGGAGTTCTATACCCTGTTCACTTCCGGTACAATCCACCCACAGCGGCTTTACGGGACAGCGGCAGGGGCCATCATCTACCTGGCCATTGTGGTGGTTTCCCGTGTTGATATCTCCGGCATCCCTTTCAATCCTGCCTTCATTCCTGTACTGGTGGCAATCCCGGTCCTGTTTCTTCCCTTTGTTCTTGAGATCTTCCGTAAGCAATCGCATCCCCTCTTCAATATCGCTATCACGGTCACAGGCATCCTCTATATCCCTGTCCCGCTTGCTTTGCTGAACCTAATGAATGGACCGGATGTTGTGCGTTTCCAGCAATTGCCGATCCTCCTCACCGGATTTTTCATCCTTACCTGGTTTTACGATACGGGTGCGTATCTGTACGGGAAACAGTTTGGTAAACACAAACTTTTCGAACGGATCTCTCCGAAAAAAACCTGGGAGGGGACCATTGCCGGTATTGTGGTAGCCCTTCTGACGGCTGTAGGATTGCATTGTATAGCCCCGGCTATTCCCCTGATTGACTGGTTGATCATAGCCATCCTGATCCTTGTATTCGGGACCTTCGGTGATCTGGCCGAATCGCTGTTCAAACGAAGTCTTGACATCAAGGATTCAGGGACCATCCTGCCCGGGCACGGCGGGATCCTGGATCGGTTCGATACCATTTTTATCTCGGCCCCTTTTGTATTTTTGTACCTCGTTTTACGCAACCTGATCTGATTCCATGACCATTCACAACGAAGGATATAAGACCATCTTCATCGCATTCCTTTTTGTAGCCGTCGTATTGCTGACCCTCAACCACATTTTTCCGGAACAGACCTGGTTCCACTATTTTCTCTATGTCCTGGGAGTATGGTTTTTCCTGATGATCGTCCGGTTTTTCCGCTCTCCGAAACGTGAAGTCAATGGCGGAAAGAATGTGATTATATCGCCGGCCGACGGCAAGGTGGTAGTGATCGAACGGACTGTTGAACCGGAACTGTTTAATGAGGAGCGGATCCAGGTTTCGATCTTTATGTCGGCCATGGATGTCCATGTCAACTGGTTCCCCATCTCGGGAAATATCACCTATTATCACTACCATCCCGGCAAACACCTGGTGGCTTTCAATCCCAAGGCTTCCCTGGAGAATGAACGGACCACCACAGTCATTGAAACGACAGACGGAAAAGAGATCCTGATCCGCCAGATCGCAGGAGCAATAGCGCGCCGGGTGAAATGCTATCCGGTGGTCGGTGAGCCTGTGGTCCAGGGCGATGAGCTGGGATTCATCAAGTTCGGCTCGAGGGTCGATCTGCTCTTACCTCTTGACGCCAAATTAGCTGTTCAGATCGGACAAAAGGTAGTCGGAAAACAGACAGTTATCGGCCATTTAGTCTGATCCGACAGCTCCGATTTCAACGCTATCCGCCTCAGCAGGTAATCATTATCCATCCATTGCTCTTCCAAGGAATGCGTTCAACGGATGCATCGCGTTGAATACCTTCAGGACGAAATCCGGGAAACCCGGTTCAGTCAGTTGGGTTTCCGTCAGGTGACTGGAGATGGTGAAATGCTTGTTCTTCAGGATATCCAGATCCGGAAAATCGGCCGGGAAATCCTTCGGTGATTTCTTTAGCTTGTCCATTTCATCCAATCCACCAGCGTATTTCTTCAACTCTTTTATCCCCAGGATCGCCTTGAATTCGGCTATGTTATAATAGATCTCCTGCCGGATCTTCTTCAGTTTTTCGGGATCAGGCATATACACTCCGGCAGAAAGGAGTGATTCTTCCGGCTGGATGTGGATGTAGTACCCCGGTCCGCAGCTTTTTCTTCCGGCTTTTGTAATCCAGGCCCCGAAATTGTTTTTATAGGGAGCTTTGTCCTTTGAGAACCGTACGTCCCGGAAAATCCGGAACATGCAATCCCGGGCCGTCACAAAATTCACTGACGGATCAAATCGGGCTATATCGGGGATCACGGTATTCACCAGTTTTTCCACTTCCAGTTTCGCTTCGTCGTACCATCCTTTATTCGCCTGAAACCATTCCCGGTTGTTATTCTTTTCCAATTCTTTGAGGAACGATAATACCAGTTCAGTCATGTGTTGGTTGTTTTTCACAAAGGTACAGGATATGAATCAAGAAAAAAACTTCCGTATCTGATTAACCTTTCCCCCTTATTCCGGATTAATGGGAAAAAACAATATGAAGTGGCTTTGGGTGTGTTTGCTCATGATGATGCAAACGGGAACAGGAATTGCTTCCGGAGGGGATTTCATCCCCGGCAGCCGGGCGGCAGCAATGGGCCGAACAGCTGTGGCCTGTCCCGGGATCTGGTCGGGTGCGACCAACCAGGCCGGGCTGGCCTGGCAGGAAGGATGGCAAACCGGGTTCTTTGCCGAAAACCGGTTCCTTCTGAAAGAGATGGGTTATGGGGCGCTGACTCTTTCCTGGTCAGGCCAGCCCGGGGCTTTCGGGATGATCCTGCTGTACCACGGGTGCCAGCAATACAACGAATTAAAAGCCGGGGTCTCCTATGCCAGGAAGTTCGGCAAGTGGTTCAGCTTTGGGATCCAGCTCCATTATTTCCGGTTTCAGATTACCGAAGGGTATGGCAGTCGCGGAGTGGTTTCCTGTGAGATTGGCTGGATGGTTAAACCCAACCGGTCCTGGACGGTTGGCATGCAGGTTTGCAATCCGGTGCCGATCAAGCTCACACAGTATCCGGAAGAGCGGTTGTCAACGGTCTTCCGGATAGGAGTGGGCTATGATCTGGCAGGAAAGGTACTGGTCCTGCTGGAGGTAGAGAAAGACCTGGAGCATCCGCTGGTGATGCGAACCGGGTTGGAGATACGCCTGGCTAAGGGTTTCTGTGCTCGGATCGGGATGCACTCCGGCCCATTCACTTTGACCGGCGGGGCAGGGTTGTCGCTGGGAAGGCTTTCGGTAGATATCGCGACAGAGTATCATATGGTTTTAGGGTTCTCTCCCGGGATATCAGTTGGATATACATTTAAAAAGACATTAACCACAGAGTGCACGGAGAAGACACGGAGGCCCCAGAGAAAAAGGAAGAGTACCACCTATGAATGATCAAGAACTTACAGGATTAATAATAAAATGTGCTATTGAGGTGCATAAAGAGCTTGGTCCGGGATTATTGGAATCAGCGTATAAGGAGTCCTTGCATTTCCTGCTTATAAAGTATAGGCTCAGGGTTGAAAAAGAAAAACCTTTTCCACTCATTTTCCAACAGATTAAGCTGGATTGTGGATATCGTGTTGATTTGCTGGTTGAAGAAAAGATAACTCTTGAAATTAAAGCCGTAGACTGTTTGAGTCCGGTCCACCTTGCTCAAGTACTTACCTATTTGAAATTATCAAAATTACGTGTCGGCTATCTTATAAATTTCAATGTGTGCCGTTTGACTGATGGCTTAAAACGTGTAGTCAATGGATATTAACTCTGTGTTCTCTGTGCATTCTCCGTGCCCTCCGTGGTTTAATAAAAAAAATATATGAAAAACAGAATCATTATATTTATTGGATTGATGTCTTTTATATCACATATAATCTCACAGGATTTTGAAGATATTTTTCTGGAGGAAATCGCAATCACACAAATAGAAGCTCAGGATCTGGAACCTGACGAAGAGGAACTCCGGGAATATCTCTCCCAAAAGAAAAAGATCAACCTCAACCGGCTGGATCCAACCGACCTTGAAAAGATACCCTTGCTCACGCCTCAACATATCAGGCATCTGACCGACTACCTCCAGGCCTATGGCGAGGTCTATTCCATGTATGAACTTCAGGCAGTGGAGGGATTTGATTCAGCATTGATCCAGCGGTTGGCCTCGTATGTGGAGATCGGTCCGCCACCGGATCCAGTCCATCTGACACTTCGAAATCTGGTCAGGCAGGGACGACACGATCTGGTTCTCCGGTACCAGCAGGTTCTGCAACGGCAGGCCGGGTACAGGGGGGGAGATTCGGTCCGAAAGGCTGAACCGGATGGATATTACCTGGGTAGTCCTCAGCGGTACTTTTTCCGGTACCGGTATACCTTCGCCGATAAGGTAGTGATTGGTATTTCAGGTGACAAAGATGCCGGGGAAGAGTTCCTGAAAGGTAGCCAGCCCTATGGCATGGACTTTTACTCCGGGTTCCTGACGCTTCAAAACCTGCGCTGGCTGAAACAGTTGACCATCGGGCATTTCAGGGTCTCCTATGGACAGGGATTGACCCTGGGGGGTAGTTCCTTTGGATCTTCGGTCAGTCTGGGAAGCTCCATGCAATATACTGAAGGGTTCCGGCCATCCCAATCAGTCTGCGAGTACGGGTTTTTACGTGGTGGAGCATTGACCATCCGGGCAGGTCCTCTCGAAGGATCTGCTTTTGTCTCTTTCACCCGGAAGGATGCCACCGTGATCCAGGCAGACACAGGCGAGGTGGGCCCACTTGTCTTTAGTTCAATTTCTGAGAGCCGTTACCATCGAACCCAATCGGAGCTTAAGCGGAAGAACAATCTCCGGGAACAGATATATGGAGGTCATATCAGTTACCATGGGGGATGTTTTGTCATCGGGATAACCGGTTTTTACGGGACCTGGAGTGGGTCCTATCGACCCAAGACAGAGGTCTTTAACCGTTTTGCCTTAGAGGGAAGCAAGTTTGGGGCTTTCGGAATCGATGGCCGATGCCGGGTAGGATTTGCCCAGCTCTTCGGGGAGTTCAGCGTCAGCCTGAACAGAGGGGTAGCCTGGTTGGCCGGGATCAATGCTGTTCCTGTTCCCGGAATGGACCTTTTGCTGATCTGCCGGAGCTACCAGCCTCAGTACCAGAATCCCTTCTGCAAAGCACTAGCTCAGGGAAACTCCATGTCAAATGAACAAGGGATTTTCGTTCGCATTCAGACACAACTGATCCCGCAGACTATCCTTTCCGGATACACTGATATTTTCCGATTTCCCTGGTTCAGGTACAGGATCAATGGTCCATCAGCCGGAGTAGAAGCGGGGATCCACTGCCAATTCCATCCTTCCCAATCCTGGTCGGTCATGCTGAAATATTGCCTGAAAAGAGTCGAGGTGAACGGATTCCAGGGAGATAGCCGTACCATAGCCCTGACCAGCGAACGGACGGATGATCTGAAAGCACAAATTGAGTTTGGAGTGAGTTCGCGGATTCACCTGAGAAGCTGCCTCGTTTATCGCATCCATTGCCTTGGAGAGACGATGCGGGAAAACGGTTACCTGGCAAATCAGGAAGTCGATTACAAATCTCCGGGGTTCATCAGGACTATGAAAGTGACCTATTCGCTCTTCGATATTCCGTTTTACGACACCAGGATCTATCAATGGGAACCTGATGTACTCTACAGCTGGTCTGCTCCTGCCTATTATGGCAGGGGATTCAGGTGTGTACTGCTGATTCAGGCAGGCCTTTCAAGGCAAATTGAGCTTTCGGGCTGGCTGGGCGCTACCTGTTATACTGACCGGATCAATATCGGAAGCGGGCTGGAAGAGGTAGAAGGGAATGTGAAAGCGGAGGTAAAGGTACAGGTAAGATTGAGATTGTAAAACACGTAGGGGCGGGTTCAGAACCCGCCCCTACTATTACTTCTTTTTCATTTTCTGCAGGTTTTCCATTCCTTCGATCTTCATGGATTTGGAAATTTTGGCAACCGTAGACATATCAATTCTCCCCACCAGGCTCAGGAGTGTCACCTCTCCTTTTTCTTCGGCAAGCATCACCAATTCCAGGATTTTTCCTTTGTCGTCCTGTTTGGTCAGGAACCTGATATTGTTTCCATTCTCTTTAATCGTCATAAGTTCTGCATAGGCAGTTGCTGGATAAAGTGCAGAGAATTCCTTATAAAGTGAGGCTGCTTTCTGGGTGCTGGCAGAATCTTTAAAAGTAATGATCTTGAGACCATCCAGCTGCTCCATCATGTTCTGCATTTCCTTAATCTCATCCGTACCTTCTCCTTTAACATCTATCTTCATGATCATCTGGAAAAGCTCTTTGGAAATATTCACCGAGGTGAATCCATCCTGTCCGGCGTACTTTTCATAGACCTTCTGGATCGGACTCTCGTACTGAGCCAGACTCATCAGGGGAAAGGCCAGGAAGAGGAGTATTGCAACATTGATTTTCATTGTTTTCATCGGATTTGGGATTTATGGACGGGTATCTGATTTACGTCCGGGGTTTATAATTATAGGTTGATATTTATCCAGTTGATTGATTTTAGTCAGTTCATCCAGTCCGGTGCTGAAGCTCTGGAGCTTTCCCATCTTCTGAAGACCGGTATTGAAGGTTTCAAGTTGCTGTGCCTGTGCAAGACCATCATTCAACCTGGAGCTCACAAGGTAGAGGGCGTTTTTCGCTTCTGCATAGGCTAACTGGGGATCTGTAATGGTTCCATAAGGTTGCGATGGATTGAAGACTCCCAGCCGGACCAGGGTGACCAGCCCTGCAACCAGTACGATGCTTGCTGCGAGGGACAGTGTGAGAACCAGACGCTTTTTCGGAGGATCCATCCGGACTATGCGACCCTTCTGTAGTTTTTCGAGTAAGGCCACTTCAAATCCGGGCGATACCTTTCCTTTTGAGTCAAATCCGAAGAATCCGAAAAGTTCCTTATGTTCTTTCAGATGACCGGGAACATCTTTTCGCTGAAAATACTCTCTCAGACTATGTTCCTCCTGAAGGGTGGTCACCCCTTCGTAATACCTTTCCAGCAATGCTTCAATTTCTTTGGTAGTCATATACTTTTGATGTTGTGATCAGTTCACGTATGCGTTTCCGTGCCCGTGAGAGGTTTACGCGAACCGCGTTTTCATTCATCTCCAGGATCTCAGCGATCGACTCAAAATCATACCCCTCGATATCCCTGAGCTGGATGATCATCTGTTGCTGCGTCGGCAGTGCTTTGATCGCCAGCCTGACCCGGAAGATCTCTTCGGAATAGTCCTTTTTCTGTTCTTCCGGGAGGTTTTCCAGGAACCGGCGGTGGTCGTCAATCGGGTCGACTGGATGCCGTCTGGATTTGATCCTGTCGAGGCAGATATTTTTAGTTGTGATCATGGCTAATGCCTCCACGCTTCTGTATTCATCCAGTTTCTCCCTGCGGGTCCATAACTTGATAAAGACCTCCTGAACTACATCTTCAGCCTCCTCGGTTTGCTCCAGGTATCGCCTGGCAAACCTGAAAAGCTTATTCTTGAGCGGGACAACCTGGGATATAAATTCCTGGTGATTCATGCGAGGGGTAGACGATGATGACAAACAAATATTACACCACGTGTTAAAATTATCTTAAAATCTACCAATGAGGCCTCTGGACTTTGCCGGTCTCCAAATTTGATTATTTTTGCATGATTCTGAGACGGCAATTCAATAAATACTTACAAATAAATCTGAAATTATGTTAAAAAATCATCCCAAAGGATTACTTGTCGCATTCTTTGCCAATATGGGCGAACGGTTCGGGTATTACACCATGCTGGCAATTTTTGTACTGTATCTACAGGCAAAATTTGGCTGGTCCACCACTCAGGCAGGGCATGTCTATGGCGGCTTTCTTTTCGGCATTTATTTCCTCCCTCTTTTAGGAGGTTATATTGCAGATAATGTATTGGGGTATGGGAAAACTATTGCGATTGGGATCGTTGTCATGTTTATTGGCTATGGCCTTCTTGCCTTGCCGGGAATGAGCGAATTTTTTATCTATTTCGCGTTGTCCATCATTTCCCTGGGGACAGGATTCTTTAAAGGGAACCTGCAGGCGCTGGTCGGGAACATGTATGACGATCCAAAATATGTAAAACTACGTGATTCTGCCTTTAATATATTTTACATGGGGATTAACATTGGAGCCTTTTTTGCTCCGAATGCTGCCCGGGGTATGAGGGAATGGATTATGGGATCGCAGGGATTCACTTACAACAAAGCAATCCCGGATCTGGCTCATAAATTCCTAAATGGAACGCTTGAAAATACGGCTCAGCTGGAGCAATTTGGACATGAGCAAATGGGAGCTAACTTTACTACTGTGGCTGATTTTTGTCACAAATACATTGATGGCTTAAGTATGGCTTACAATTCGGGTTTTGCTATTGCCGGGTTGAGCATGATTGCTTCGTTGATCATCTTCCTTGCATTCAGAAAATATTACAAAAACGCCGATGTCACGCACAAACAGCAGAAAGCAAAGAATGACCCGAACCTTATTGTGTTAACACGCAAACAAACGTCCAACCGGCTGGTTGCCCTGGGT
>QYQJ01000113.1 GCA_007280875.1 Bacteroidota bacterium | reverse complement strand
TAGCAATGCCGATCCATACTGTTCCAACCGGTTTGTCAGGGGTTCCGCCTGTAGGGCCGGCAATGCCGGTGGTGGCAATGGCCCAGTCGGTTCGGAAACGGCTCCTTGCACCCAGCGCCATCTCCAGCGCCACCTGTTCACTTACAGCACCGTGGGTCTCAAGGGTATCCTTTTTAACGTAGAGCATGTCCTCTTTCGCCCGGTTGGAGTAGGCCACCACCGATCCGGGGAACCAGACGGAGCTTCCCGGGACGGAAGTAATAAGGTGGGAGATGGTTCCTCCGGTTGAGCTTTCGGCAATTGCCAGGGTCTGCTTTTTCTGCATCAGGAGTTGTCCGACAATGGTTTCAAGGGTATCGTTATCGTACCCGAAGATCAGTTCGGGAATGAGCTGCTGGAGTTTGAGAATTTCCGTCTCCACATCCTGCTGAAGTGCCTTTTCATCCGGGCCTGTAGCCGTAAGCCGGAGCCTGACGATCCCCGGTTGCGGCAGGTAAGCCAATCTGATATGTCGCGGAAGGTTCTCTTCCCACTCTTTCATGATATCGGCCATAAACGATTCTCCCATACCCTGCGTTAAAACCGTTTTGTGAACGATCGCCTGCGGAGCAAACCGTTCTTTCAGCCGGGGAATCACTTCGCGGGTGAACATGTCCTTCATCTCGAAGGGAACACCGGGGAGGAAGATGTAGATGGTGGATCTCCGATCTCCGATCTCCGATCTCCGATTTTCATTTTTCGCTTTTTGTTCTTCTTCCCTCTTCCCTCTTCCTTCTTCCTTCGTCTTACGTCTTACGTCTGACGTCTCACGTACTTTTTCAAGCCACATACCGCGGGCAGTTCCCATCCGGTTGGGCAGGGAGATACAACTCCCGGGCAGTTCAGCCTGCTTGCGGTTTAACGCTGTGACTTCGTAACCTCTCCGGGCAAAAAGGGCTTCGATATTCTGAAAGGCCTCTTCGTTGAACACCAGTTTCGTATCAAAAAACTCACAGATGGTTTGCTTGGTAATGTCGTCTTTGGTAGGGCCGATCCCTCCGCTGACCAGTACCAGACCGGCCCGGTTACCGGCCTCCTCCAGCCCCTGCAGGATATGCTCCCTGTTGTCGGATAAAACAGTGAACTGATACGCTTTAAATCCGTTCCGGTTCAACTCCTCCGCCATCCAGGCCGCGTTGGTATTGATCACCTGGCCGATCAGGATTTCGTCGCCGATGTTAATGATTTCAATCTTCATCATACAAAAATAGCGAAATAGAGAAGTTTTTCGAATTTGATATATTTGTAATACTTATAATTAGCAGAAACCAATTATGAAAAAGATCCTCCTATTCGGTGTTCACCCGTTCATCTCACCGGATGAGAAGTTCATGCTGTTCGATTTCAAGGGGGATATCTATATCAGTTACCGGGAAGATGACGGTTGGGGTGAACCCCAGAAGCTGAATGGATCCATTGACACGGAATTCCCGGAAACCTGTCCGACGCTCTCGCCGGATGGCAAGTACCTCTTTTTCAGCAGGTACAACGAACCCAATAACGCATCTAATATCTACTGGGTGGAAGCTGATTTTATAAACCGAAAATGAAGAAGTCGCTCGCCTCGCGATTTCGTATCTTTGTTATTCCCTATGAACGATGACGCGAATCAGCTTTCGGCCCTGATCCACCTCCTGGATGAACCTGATGATAAAACCTTTCAGCTTATCCGGGAACAGATCTTTGTTTTTGGAGAGCAGGCTGTTCCCCCTCTGGAGCAGGCCTGGGAAAATAGTTTTGATCAACTGGTACAGTCCCGGATCGAGGGGATCATTCACAAGATCCAGCAGGATGGATTCCGCCATCAGGTGGTCGACTGGATGAAGTTCGGATCATCCGACCTGCTGAAAGGGTTTCTTCTGGTCTCCATGATCCACTATCCCGAACTGAATGCCGAAGAGATCGTGGTGAAGATTGAGCAAATGAAGATGGATGCCTGGCTGGAACTGAATGATAACCTCACGGCTCTGGAAAATGTAAAAGTGCTCAATCACATCCTGTTCGATATGCATAAATTCGAAGGGAACAGGATCAACCTCTATGCACCTACCAATCAGTATATCAACACTCTGCTGGAGACCCGGAAAGGGAATCCGCTGACCCTGGGGATTCTGTACATCGTGCTGGCGCAGCGGCTGAAGATCCCGGTATTTGGAGTAAACCTGCCCCAGCATTTCATTCTGGCCTATACCTCTGAGCTCCGCCAGCCCCAGGGAACACCCGGAGAGGTGCTCTTTTACGTTAACCCTTTCAACAAGGGAGCGGTCTTTACCCGCAGGGAGATCGACCTCTTTATCCGCCAGATGCAATTAAAACCTGAACCCTCTTTCTTCACGCCCTGTTCCAACATCGACATCATCCTTCGCCTGATTAACAATATGATTTTAACTTACACGCAGCTTGGAAATCCCGAACGCATAGACGAGCTCAATGCCATTCTTGTGATGATGAAAGAGGCTTTTGACAATGAGGAATGAGGGATGAGGAATGACCGGATGCTAAAACCAGATGGAACGAGAGATTCCTTTCAGGTACAAACCCGGATTAAAGTCCTCCAGATAATTCGGAAATAATTGCCGATGGTAGGCCGATCGATAAACTGCATGTTTAATCTGATCTTCGCCGGCATCACCTCGTTGATGTAGATCTGTTCGGGATTCTCTGATCTCCCCAGGATCTCGTTTTCGTTGATGTATTCGATGGAAGCGTAATCTGTGATACCGGGCCTTACCGACAACACCTTTTGCTGCACCTCCGTGTACAGGTCCACATACTTCCTGACCTCGGGCCGTGGCCCCACCAGGCTCATCTCCCCTTTCAGTACGTTGATCAGCTGCGGGATCTCATCCAGTTTGTACCGCCGGAGAAGAATCCCCACCCGGGTGATCCTGTTGTCGCGTTTACCCACTGTGAGATCTCCCTGTTTCCGGGCAGTCGGTATCATCGTCCGGAACTTGATCAGCTTGAAATCTTTTCCATTCTTCCCCACACGGGTCTGGAGGAAAAAAACCGGCCCACGGGAATCCAGAGAGATAATAAGGATGGCAACCAGCATGATAGGGGAGAGGATCAGCAGGCCGGTCAGGGAGAGGAGGATATCGGAAAGGCGGATAGACCTTCCAGGTTTTTTAAACCTGGAAGGTCTGTTAATCAAACGCCGGTCGTTTGAATGAATCTGCATCTGGGAAAAGTTGGTTTACTTCCTGTTTTATGATTGCAAGTTTAGCGAGAAAAACCAATATGGAATCTTCATATTGTGGCATTTCTGTTAAAATTTTGGTAAACGCATCCATCGACCGATCCAGACCGATCAGAGCCACCTTGGCAGAACCGGTCATGTTATACTCATCTTCTTCGTCAAGCCGGTAGGAGGCCCCACTGATCTTTGCCCCTATCAGAATACTGTACCATCGAATCACATCAACCGCCTCAATGACAACAGGAAACGAGAGTTTCCCATTATCTCCGGTCAGTTCGAATGTATGTATCACATAATTCTGAAACTCATTGAGCCATTGGTTTACCTCCATTCCATAGATAGTGGCTTGGTTAATCAGGTCATTATGACTTTCCGGAAGAGTAGGCGGGGGACCAGGTAACAGATCGTTCAGGTTGATCCCAAATTTTGACGACAGGTCTTCCAGTATTCCAATGGCATCAGAAAGATTTTCTGCAATTTTTATATAGAGTTCTTCGCTCTTGATGTTCTGTTCAACATCAACCAGATGCTGTTCTTGTTCGTTAGCAAAAAACCGGCATTGGGTTGACTTGGAACACCGGCTGCACCACTGGTCACAGTAATTGAATATAGATGGAATAAAACCCTGGCGTATCATGACTTGACCTCCTTTCGGATGATGTTGGTGGTGAGGTAATCTTCAACATCGGAAGCGCATACAAAGACCTTGCCGCCAATTTTACTGTAAGGGAAGAAACCCCTTGAACAATAGTTGTCGAGTGTGAGGACCTGATTGTTGTTGAGATTTTTCATAAAAGTTTAAATTAATGGGTGAATAATTGAACTTTTAACACCCATTAATCGGGTTTAGGGGCAAAAGGTTATACGTTGGATGGACACTTTTTTCAATTTTTTTCAATTTTTTCTTGAATGCGTTGTTTTTCGAGTCGCGCTTCCGCATTTCAATTCCACTTTGGTACGATTGATAGCCGTTTAGGGTATTTTTGTATTTGGCTGATAAATAGCATAATAGAAAATTATATTGGATGTTATTTTTTGGATTTAGGTTGTCGATCATCAGTCATTGGAAAATCCCGGGGTATCGACAATCAGATAGAATACTGACAGATAGGTTGTTATAAATTCCATGATGTCAAAGAACAAGATCAAAGATACACAATTATCTGATCGACAACTTATAAGATGTGGTCAAGGGTACTTCGTTCTTTGCCAATAATCTCTTTCTCAAGCTATTTCTGGTCTCTGCTGCTGAAAATAATCAAACTGTCGACCTCTTCATCCATCAGGTACCGTGCATGGTGTTTGAGTTCTTTCAGTTTGACCTCCGTGATCTCTCCCTCAAATACGGAGTTTTGAATCCAATGCAGGTATTTCCGGCAAAGCTTCACCATTTTGCCCACTCTCTTCTCTCCTATATCATAGACAAGGATCGTGTACATACAGATAAGCTCTCGTTAAAGTTCGTCTTTCATTCGTCTTTCATTCGTTTCTCATTCGACTTTCCAATAGTTGAGGATCTGATTAAGTTCTTTTACCAATAAATCTTAAAGGGCTTGTACTCTTCCATCCCTAAGAGGTGTTTGATGAGTTTATAACATTCGAGTCGAACAAGGTGTTTGTAGCTTACCTGGCGTTTCAGGCTGCGGTGCTGGATCGTCTCTTTTAACCGTTCTTCCCATGCGGTGACAAATATTTTCTTACCGGTGGGATTGAGCAGACATTGGTTGAGTTGTTTTTCAAAATGTTTCTCCTGGATTTCCCGTTTGTTGACCAACCTGAAGATCAGGCGATCGACCAGCATAGGCTTGAAGATCTCTGCCAGATCCAATGCCAGGGAGTAACGTCGTTCGCCTGAGTTTGGGGTATTCGAGAATGGCGGTCACCCCTTCCACTCCATTTCGTTCCAATACATAGATGTAGTATTTCAACTGCCACTCGTGGGCCGTTTCCAGTTTGTCCGACTTTTTTACTTCGTGGATCACCTTATTACGGGCATCATAATAGTCGATTTTGATCCCGTCAATCTCCAACTCCTGGTACCGTTCCGACCGCTGTGGATAGGAAGTTTCGTGGATCAGACGGCCTTCGGCAACCAGTTCGGAGGTGTGTTCCATCTGGATGCCATTGGCAAACAGCCAGAGTTTCTGGTGACAGACGAGGTAATAGCTGATGTGAGTGCCTGTAATCATGGAGTCATTGGAAATACGGTTTTATGATCCTTTGTAACTCTTCAACCACCAAAGTAAATGAGGGGAGGGAACCAACAGGAAGGTGTGTACCAAGACTTTGCCCATTCCTGCCGGAATATGCCAGCGATAAAATGACCGAGCACCCAATCTTTATCAATGGTTGAAGGAGGGACACCCTGCTCACGGGCGAGTCGCGTAATTTCTGAGCGAAGGATCATATGATTTCCTATTGTATAATATCCATTAACTGGGATCTCGAAAGATTGAGGCGGATTTTCCATGTTTTGATGAACTCCCCTTCATCTGGTCCTGTTGGATCCAGTACGGTATAGCGATTGTTCATCCTCCGGGTAACAGATTCACGGAACCTAGAATAATCAGGCATATTGAACAGTTCCGACAGGAAAGCCATTCGCTTCATTACCGACAGATTCCCAAGCCGTTCGCCGTAGTTTATCAGGACTTCAGGATTCAAATCTCCGTGGTAAAACATGCGGATCAAGGTGTCGTACCCGGGAGTGTAAACCGGGAGATCAAAGCAATCGAGCATGGTCTTTTCCTTATCGGTAACTGGGTATGTCTCATTCCCATATCCGAATTGAGTAATCCCGAATAGTCTTTTTGATTGAATATGAACAAACCGGTACTGAACATTAAACAAGATTGACGCTCTTTTTAGTTTTGGTGATTGAACAAATACAACGTTTGGGATCTGTTCTGTCATTCCATGCAGATTCATCGCGCTCCAGTATCCGATAGCGCTATTTTCGGCAATAAACGTTCCGATTACTTTGTCGTTCCGAAACCCATAGCGCGCATATTTGCCACGTTCCAACCTTATGGCAATTCCTTTTCGCGTAAGATTCTGTAACATCTCCTGTATCTCAACATTGCTTTGTTGAGTCCATTTGCTTGCCTGAGCAATTGTAAAAACCGAAACTTCCTGATCATCCATTAATTTGATAAAATCAAGATACTTGTCCGGAAGCCTGTTATAAATCTTTGTTCCTTTTACCATATCCTTTGTATATACTAAAGACCCCTAAAAAGGGGGTTTATTGTTTGCACAAAGGTAATAAATAATCATGAACCAGCTTTCTTTGGCATGGCTTTTTTTATTTTTTTTATCGCTTCCGGTTTCTTGACCACCGGCATTTTCCTGGATTTTCCTTTGTCATAGTATATGCTGAATGTATCTCCCAACGAATCATGGAAGCCATATCCGAAATCGGCTGAATTCTGTACAACTGTTTCGGCCCGCTCTTGGTATTCAACCAACAGCCGATGATGTTTGATGAATTTCAGCGCTTCTTCAAACATGTTCTCCGCTTCTTCATAAAACTCATAATACAGGTCTCCATAATCGGCTATACAGAAAACGGCTGATTCCACGAAAAAGAGCATAACATCGGCCTGGTCACGCGGAGCCGGACTGAATAATAAAAATTCTCTGACAGCTTCTTCGGCTTCAACTAATCCATTGGTACCATCTTCGATGTCTTCAATCAACCGGTTTTTGATCAGCTTCTTGTATTTTTTAAGCAACGGATCACTGTTTCCGGTCATTTTCAAATCAATGAAATTCCGGACGGTATCGAATTTTTCGTAGAGATCACTGAGGATTTTCTCCAGGGCTTCCCGGGAGAGGGAGGGGAGGGAAGCGGCAAGAGGGGATTTTGACGGGAGTTGTTTTGGCATAGGATTTTGGTTTTGAAAGACCTTCCAGGTTTTAGAAACCTGGAAGGTCTGGGGTGCAAAGAGTGTATTAAAAAGGTATAATGAAATTATTATCCGTTGTATTGAGGGGAGGCCTGTCGGCTTCATTGTCGGGAAATTCTCCCTGGGTATCACAATCACAAAGTTCACCGTAGGGACAGGTTTGCGGGTCGCCGATGCAAAGTTCCAGGTCGAAACCAGTGGAGGGAAGGTACTGGACCGGTTCATCCCAGCACCAGGTGATCACATCATACAACCTTTCAGGGGGAATCTCTTCCGGAAGATCTATGATTTCCACATGGATGCTTTCCAATACCCGGAAGATTGCCTGATTGAGTTTCTCCATTTGATTGGCTAATAGCTGGATCATCTCCGGGAATACCTTTTGATCGATCCCGGTCCATTCCGAGATCGGCTTAAAAGGAACCAACGCAAGTTCCGCTGCATCCGGAAGGGATTCCAAGTGTGGCGGAATCTCAATATAGGTAGCCTGCGGCGGGTTGTTTGCGGCGGCTTCCAAATCTTCCAGGAGTTGGGTAAGGTATTTTTGCATGGTTTATTTTTTTAAACCTTCCAGGTTTCCAAAACCTGGAAGGTCTGGGGT
>QYQJ01000042.1 GCA_007280875.1 Bacteroidota bacterium | reverse complement strand
GCTCTTGCCATGGTACCAGGGCATCTTGTCGGAGACGTATACCACATTGTCTCCTTTAAGCGCCGAGAGGGGGATAAACTGGACGTCGGGGATGTCAAGCTGGGTGACAAACTTGTGATAATCTTCGCAGATAGAATCGAACACCTCCTGCTTGAAGTCCACCAGATCCATCTTATTCACGGCTACCAACACATGCTTAATTCCAAGGAGAGAAACCAGAAAGGAGTGACGACGGGTCTGGGTGATCACCCCTTTGCGGGCATCTACCAGCAGGATCGCCAGGTTGGCGGTGCTGCCGCCGGTGATCATATTCCGGGTATACTGCTCATGCCCTGGGGTGTCGGCAATGATGAACTTGCGCCGGGCAGTGGAGAAGTAACGGTAGGCGACGTCGATGGTGATCCCCTGCTCCCGCTCGGCCTTCAGTCCATCGAGCAGCAAAGCATAGTCGATATCCCCTCCGGCATGACCCTCCCGTTTGCTGTCGCGCTCCAGGGCCGAGAGCTGATCCTCATATAGCTTCTTTGAGTCAAACAGCAGCCGGCCGATCAACGTGGATTTACCATCGTCAACACTTCCAGCAGTTAATAATCTGAGGAGGTCCTTCTTTTGGTCTTGATCGAGGTAGGATTTAATGTCCATTAAGGTCAAATAGATTTCATTGAATTACTAATTACCAGAGACTAATTACCAATAAATTTATAATTACTAATATATTGTTTATCATCGTTTTACATTTATTATTAATTAGTAATTCAACTAGTAATTAGTCTTTAGTAATTAGTAATTATTAAAAGTAACCCTCCCGTTTTTTCTGCTCCATACTCGCCTCCTGATCAAAATCAATCACCCGGGTCGTCCGCTCCGACCTGGTTACGGTCATCATCTCCTCCACGATCTTTTCGATGGTGTCGGCATCACTCTCCACAGCGCCGGTAAGGGGGTAGCAACCGAGGGTACGAAAGCGAACCCGTTTCATGAAGCTCTTCCTGCGCAGTTCTTCCGGTATCCGGTCGTCGTCGACCAGAATCAGATTGCCGTCGAGGTCGACCACCTCCCGTTCCTTTGCATAATATAAAGGTACGATGGGGATTTCCTCCAGCCGGATATATTGCCACACGTCCAGTTCGGTCCAGTTGCTGAGGGGGAACACACGGATCGACTCCCCCTTATGCACCTTGGTGTTGTAGATATTCCACAGCTCCGGCCGCTGGTTCTTCGGGTCCCACTGGTGGTAGCGGTCGCGGAACGAAAAGACCCGCTCCTTTGCGCGTGATTTCTCCTCATCCCTCCGGGCTCCCCCGAAGGCGGCGTCGAACTTGTACTTGCTCAAGCCCTCCAGCAGCGCCTGGGTCTTCATGATGTCGGTGTGCACCTTGCTGCCATGTGTGAAAGGACCTACACCCGATTCAAAGCCCTTTTTATTATAGTGTACAATCATGTCCCACCCTTTCTCCCTGGCATAATTATCACGGAAATCGATCATCTCGCGGAACTTCCACTTGGAGTCGATATGCATCAGCGGAAAAGGAACTTTCCCGGGATAAAATGCCTTCTCGGCCAGCCGCACCATCACCGAAGAGTCCTTGCCGATGGAATATAGCATCACGGGATTCTCAAACTCGGAAGCTACCTCCCGGATGATGTGGATGGATTCGGCTTCGAGTTCTTTCAGGTTATTTAAGGTGTATTCGGGCATTTTTCAGTTTCGGGTTTCGGGTTTGGGGTTTCGGGTTGAAGGTCATGAAGGTCATGAAGGTGATGAAATAACAAATATCAAATACCAAATTTCAAATCTGATATGAACGAATCAAAAGAGAGAATCCTTTTACTGTTCCGTTGTTGAAACAGGAGATGCTCAAAATCTTTTGATTTTTGTTGCAGATCTACATGTGTAAGCATTTCTGTGACTTCCCCTTTCAGCTCCGTTAGATTGTTGACGCCGCAACGGGCTGAAAGAAATGCGTAATCAGGGTTTGTTTGTCCGAGCAAAAACATCGTATCGTAGAAATCACGTCCTTTTTGCCGGGAAAGCAATGCAGCAATTTTCATCGCACAAAGGATCTCATCTCCCGGATAGGGAAACGGGAAATAAAACCCACATCCTTTGATGTTGACCATCTTTGGCTTATAGGGAACCTGTTGATCCTTACTTTCCAGTTTTATCAGGAACTTTTCATCTTTGTGACCCGAAAGACCCAGTGTATGCAATAATCCGGGGAAATGTAAATTTCGCCGGAATGCCGTCAATTTGTCGCTGGGTTTTTCCCTGACTTCCACATTCATTCCAAACCGATGCAAGTACACCACCACATCCTCTGTCATCTGTATAAATTCCTCATGCGACAATCCCTTGCAATCAAAATCCAGATCTTCCGAGAAGCGGTCGATCCCTTTAATCAGGTGGAGGCTGGTGCCCCCTATGAATGAAATCTTTCTGATATACGAAGTAGTGGCCAGAAAATCGAGGATCTGTAATTGTATGTACTCCTTTAGCATATACTTTTGATGCGCGGGATTTTCACGCACCAACGGGGGAAAATAGTGTTGAATCTGTTCCAGTTGGATCATAAGCCGTAGGTCTTGAGAAACAGCATAGATCGGGTTTCAAGCGCTTTGTTGTGAACCTTGGCTGCGAAAGTTTTGAATAATTCCACGTCCAATCCTTCATGCAAACTTTCAGGATCCATGCGCAGCGCTTCCATCTCCTGCGTTGAGTTGTAAAAAGGATAGAAGTATAACAAATCAAGCAACGCCTTTTCGGGATTCGCAAAAAGGAGGGTGCGATTTCCAGGAAGCGCCCTCGCATCGTAACCGAACATCAGCCTCGGTTGGAGCGTCTGATAAGTATAGGTTCCGAACCTGTTCTCAAAGGTCGCTGTTTTCAGTGAAGATACACTGGTAATCTGGATGACCGATTCGGGGATCAGACCGTAAAAGGCAAGAGCTGTATGCAGACTGATATACGAGGGACGGTAGATCCGGTTTGCCAGGAAAAACGCAAAGTCTCTGTCTCCCAGGTATTCAGGGAAACTGTAATACCCATTTCGCAGCTTCACCAGGTATCCCTGTCTGACCCATCTTCCCAGGTTATTCTTATCGAACCCCGGTTGCAAGGAATAAACCTGGTTGGAGGTGAAACAACCCAGCGTGAACATAGCTTGTCGTACATCCTGGAAGTTCATTTCTGTTTTTCTGCAAATATAAGGAAAAATGGAAATGAAAATTCCAAATTATCCGGCGTCTGATCTATTCGTACTTGAGTTTACGCGAGAGGATCTTCTTCTCATTGGGGTAGTTCCAGGCATCCCAGGGGAAGTGCTTTCCGCCGAGCCAGTCGCCCCAGCGCTCGAGGTCTTTATCGACCATGATCTGAACCAGCTCTTTAAATTCCGTTTTAGGTTCCCATCCCAGGATCTCCCTGGCTTTTGCGAAATCCCCCTTCAGGTAACTGACATCCACCGGGCGTTGATATCGTTCTTCGGTTTTTACATAGGTCTGCCAGTACAGACCGGCATGTCGAAATGCAATGTCCAGGAATTCCCTTACGGTATGGGTGGTGTTGGTGGCGATCACAAAATCTTCAGGCTTCTCATGCTGAAGGATCAGCCACATGGCTTCAATATACTCCGGGGCGTAGCCCCAGTCACGACTGGAGTCGATATTCCCCAGTTCCAGACTGGGTTCCAGTCCGTGTTTGATCTTCGCTACGGCATTGGTGATCTTCCGGGTCACAAATTCCATCCCCCGCAACGGCGATTCGTGGTTGAACAGGATCCCGTTGGAGGCAAAGAGCCCGTATCCCTTCCGGTAAATTTTTACCACATGGTGTGCGTACAATTTGGCGGCGGCATAGGGGCTGGAGGGACAAAACACCGTTTGTTCATCCTGGAAGGGGAATGAGTTATCGCCGTACATCTCGCTGGTTGAAGCCTGGTAGAGACGGGCTTCCGGGGTGATGAGCCGGATCGCTTCCAGCATGCGGGTCACTCCAAGCCCTGTCACCTCGCCGGATGCAAGGGGCTGTTCAAAGGAGGCGCCTACAAAGCTTTGTGCGGCCAGGTTGTAGATCTCATCCGGCCTGACCGTTTTCAACGTCTCGATGATCGAATAGCTGTCGATCAGATCACAGGGCAGCAGCTCGATCTGCTCAAAGATGTTGAGGTACTGCAACCGCCAGAAGTTGGGGGTGGACAACCTCCGGTAGGTCCCGAATACCCGGTATCCTTTTTTCAGCAGAAAATCGGCCAGATAGGCTCCGTCCTGGCCGGTGATACCCGTTATCAGTGCTTTTTTCATAGACTCCTTCCTCATACAATTTAATACTCTTGCATCAACAGGAAATCAGCAATGTGTTTATGTTGAACGCCCTGGATGTTATCCCGCCAGGTCTCATCCATTGTTACCACGTATTTTGGGTGGTGATCCCTGATATCAAGGAGCGGTGTGAATTCTCGGTCGATGGGTCTTCAGGATTTCCTTTCCTTTTACATCATAACGGGGAATCTTATAGACAATAAAGGCGCTTTCCAGGGCATTCAGGTAGTTGTATACCGTATTCAGATCAATTTTACGTTGCTGGCTTTTGAAGTAGTCGGCCACGTTTTGGGCAGAGAATTTGTTGCCGACATTATCAAACACGAACCTGACCACTCGTTCCAACAGCTCCACATCACGGATTGTATGCCGTTGCACCGTATCGCCGGATGCCGGTAATGACTTTGATCAAGGGTTTATCGATAAAGTCACGAAGCTGGTCAATATAGAGGTCGCGGCGGATCAATAAAATTAGTTTATAGGGTTATGGCCACAAAAATAACATTTTTTCATTAAGTATTTAGGGCTGTGATAGAGAAAGTGATGAGGTGATGAAATCCCAAATCCTAAATCCCAAATCCTAAGTCCTAAATAAATTCCAATAACCAAATACTAATGTTCGAAAGAGCTATGTTTGGAATTTCGGTATTGGAATTTTAATTCTAATTCTCCAGGTCTATCGCCCGCTCTATCAGGAACTCCCGGATTTCATCATCGGGAATTGGAGGGCCTATGTATTCGATGGGTTCGGAGTAGTCGATGTCTTTATGAAATGCCAGTTGTTCCCGGAAAAGTTTCTCCGAAAACTGACCGGGAAAGTTCTTTTCGCCTTCTGCCGAAATTTCTGAAACCGAATAGTACCCTTTCAGGATAAAATAGAGATCCACATAATCTTTCCATTTGGCCCGCCGGCCGAGTGCAAAGGCTTTCATGGAGGAAAGCGTGAGCAAGGCAGGCAGTGTAATGATGGAATCAAATACCAACGGATGTTCAATAGAGTAAGGGAACTGAAAGAACGTGACTTTTACCGAATGGATCATCAGGTGAAGCTGATCGATGTCTTCAGACAAAGGTTTTTGATGGTACCGGAACTTCATCAATTTATTCCTGATCCTGGATTTCTTAAGTGGAGAGTGACAAAAAAGATCGAAATCGATGGATCTCCGGTGTCCCAGATGTAAAGCAAAAGCCGTTCCCCCAACAAGGTAAAAGCTCCTGCGAAATTCTTTTAAAAGTGGCAATAGCTCAACTTGCGTGGGGGTGAGAATATCAGGATGCATAACGCTGGAAGTAAAGCGTAAAAAAGTTACAGGTGGTGTCAAAATAATTGCCTTTCCTACGGGGGCTCAGATTGATTGAATGAAAGAAGATCTCTGACATTTTTCTGATACCAAGAAGGGAAATCAATCGCTTAATCGTTTTCATGTCCCCGTAATTGAGAACCATTTCGACCAACAGATCCTCGCTGATCTCCTCTTTTTTATCTTCCGGGGTATACCAGAAGAGGGAGCTGTGCTCGCGGATGAAAGCCTTTATTTCGGGAGAATTCTTCATTCTTCATTGGGTTTCGCTTCCTCTATCGGCGTTTTCCCCTGGCCCAGGGAGTTGTCGTTCCCATAAAAAAAGTCAAAGCAGATCGTGTCAAGTTTTTTCCGGAAGCTCGCCGAATCAACCGGAGCGATCAACCAGTCTTTGCCAATCAGCCAGGTGACAGGGAATGACTTCAGCCTCATGTGAACATCATTTTCAGACAGAAGCGATTTTTGAATGGCGTGCTCAAAAACGGTAGACCAATTAAAGGAATAAACGGAGGCAATTGTGACTATATCAAACACATCTTTTGGCTCATCCCGGCTGACGATAGCCGTCAGCTTGTTTGCCAGAATATTACTTACTGTATCCAATGGAATCGAAGGGGTATCGATTGGATCTCCCCATCGGTGGGCAACATCATTGACCATTTCAATCTTGAGTTCTTCCTTGCCTGGAATCCAGATTCGAACGAAGGATTCGGATACGATCACTTTTTCGGAAGACGTCTTGAACCGTTTTTCCAATGCAGTACGGAGCCGGTTAGCTGCAGTCAGGTAGTCCGGAACATCATTCATAAAGAAGTCCAGATCTTCGCTATACCGGTGATTCAGGTAAAACCGGCCCAACGCTGTTCCTCCGGTCAGATAAAACCCGTATGTATTTCGTTTGAGGGTTTTAAAAACGCTATCCTGTAAGGAATAGAGTTCTGTGTAATTCTTGCCGGATGAATTCATAACGTTTTGATAATGATTTGAACCGAAGGGATTGTATGACCTCATCGGTCAGGAGGGTATAGATTCTATTGGGAGGGATGATTCTGAGTATCGTAAACCATCGGTACGATTCGAGCAATTTCCGAAAGAGCGTCGCTTCCGTGTAGTGGCCTGCTCGTTCGCGTTTGCCTTCCAGCACTTCCAGGCAATGCTCGGGCGGGATGTTATAGTCCCACATCAGGGAGCGCATCAATTTTATCCGGTCTTCGTAGGGGGCGAGGTCCATGTTTAATTACTAATTACTAATTACTAATTACGAATTACTAATTACGAATTACGAAATTACGAATTATTACTTAACCACGAAGGACACGAAGGACAACACGAAGGGCCACGAAGGATTTCCTTTGTGACCTTTGTGCCATCCTTTGAGCCCTTTGTGGTTTTCATTTGTAAGTGCCTCGACATCAGGCATCTAATATCCGAAGACAAGTTTCAAAATCACAATCGTCGCCACCAGGTAAATCAGCGACAGCGGGGCACCCACGCGGAGGTAATCCTTGAACTTATAGCCGCCTGGACCATAGACCATCAGGTTGGTCTGGTAGCCGAAGGGGGTCATGAACTCGGCGGAGGCGGCATAGGCGATGGCCAGGATGAAGGGCTTGTAATTGTCGGCCCCAAGCTCTGTTGCGGCCGCTATGGCAATGGGGAAGGTAACGGCAACAGCAGCCGCATTGGTGACGAACATCGAGATGATGTTGGTGATCAGGTAGAGGCTGATCATCACCACCAGGGAGTTATCACGGGCGAAGCTGATGATGAAGTCGGCCATCTGGGCGGCCAGACCGGAGTTGAAAATGGCTTTTCCAATAGCAAGTGCCAACACCAGCAGAAAGAACAGATTGAAATCAAGGGTCCGGCGGATATCGGTGAGCTTGATCATATTGGTCATGGCGATGAACCCGATCACACAAAGCAAGCCAATGAAGAGGGGAAGGATCTTGACTGCCGACAGGGTGAAAGCGGCCAGGAGGATGATATAGAATACGGTGACTTTCCACCCCTCCAGCCGTTCGATCTGTTTGACTTGGGTGACCACCTGGATGTCCTGGTCGGCATCGGAGGGGAAGTTCTTGCCGGTGACCAGCAGCAGGAGATCCCCCGCCTTCAGTTTGATCTCTCCGAGCTTCCCCCGGAGCTTTTCACTGTTCCGCTGGATGGCAATGATGGCGGCATCGTAGTGATCGCGGAAATGAAATCCTTTGGCTGTCTGGTTATGGAGGCGGGAACCGTCGGGGATCACTGCTTCCACGATGTTGTTCTGCGGCTGATTGATCATCTTGGTGCCATAGGGGAGGATCAGGTCTTTGGTCCCCTGCACCAGTTCAATGATCCGTCCGGTATTCCCGGCAAAGAAGAGGCAATCGTTCTTCTGCAGCACCTCCCGGGGCGATACCGGAGTGATGATCTCTTTGTTGCGGAGGATCTGGACCAGGTACAGGTCGTTCAGGTTACGCAAACCTGCCTCCTCGATGGTTTTCCCCGTGAAGCTGGAAAGGGGAGGAACGATGGTTTCGGTGAGGTATTCCCGCACTTTTTCATCGTACTGACTCAACGCATTCTCCCGGTCGGGCAGCCACCTGGATCCGATGAAGATCAGGTACAGAGTACCGAGAATCGTCACCGGGATTCCCACGTAGATAAAGTCAAAGAGGTGCAGGGACGGCAGTCCTGATTCAATCGCCAATCCATTGACCACCAGGTTGGTGGAGGTACCGATCAGCGTAATGGTACCCCCCATCAGGGCAGCGTAGGAGAGTGGCAGCAGTACCCTGGACGGCGAGATCCCTTTTTTCCGGGCCCAGTCGTAGACGAAAGGCATCATGAAGGCCACCAGGGGGGTGTTGTTGATCCAGCCTGAGAAGAAGGCGACGCCGGTCGTCATCCGGGTCATGAACTTCCGGTAGGTGAGGTTGGGTCGCAACAGCCGGTTCAGCACAAATCCGATGACTGCCGTTTTCTTCACCACCTCGCTGATGATGATCAGCAGCAGGATCAGGATGATGCTCTCATTGGAAAGGCCATGCAGGATATCTCCGATCGAGATGATCCCGGAGAAGTAAAAGACCACCACCGCCAGCAGAAAGATCAGCGACGGCTGGCTCCACTCCTGGTAGAGGGCGACCAGGAGGAAGAGGATGACGATGATGACGATGTAGATGTCTAACAAATTACCAATTACTAAAGACTAATTACTAATTGAAGTAAAAATTACCAATATTTTTTTCATGCGAGGTATAACCTTTTTGAT
>QYQJ01000177.1 GCA_007280875.1 Bacteroidota bacterium | reverse complement strand
CCATTCTGGTGCATCAGCCCGATGAAATCGTGATAATCTTTCTCAAACGTTGTGCGGTCGGTTGCATACTTCTCCAGGATGGCATCGCAGATCTCATCGAACGATTTTCCTTCCTGCATCAGATGGATGATCTCCACCCCGATGGGATTCACCGAAAAGGATTCCCCGCTGTCGGGATGAAAAACCAGCCCCGATTCACTGATGGCAATGTGCTTGTTGATCTTCATGGCGAAAAAATTTCACGATGCAATGTTAAACGGATTCAGAAAGGTGATTGTTACATGATTCGGGAAAAGATGTACGAAATAATTAGATTGATAAATACGTCATATATTCGTATATTTGATGGTTCTTAAAAAATTAAAAAATGAAAAAAATTGCAGTTCTTCTTACGCTGATGCTCATCATCACCTTGTTGATGAGATGCAGCCATAAAGAAAGTAATCCCGTTCCGACGGTTAAGAAAAAAGTGGCCTGGGTCGTCGGGGCTGCTGACAGTACCGGGTATGGGATGATTCTGTTCTCCCTGGACGGAGGCACTACCTGGCAGCGCCAGGGGGAGGGGCTGGCATTGCTCCAGGGGATTGATGTCGAAGACATCTGGGCTGTGGATGAAGATGTGGTCTGGGCCGTTTGTACAAAGAATACGATCATCCGGTCTCAGAATGGAGGGCAGGGATGGATTCAGATTCAGGGTCCCGCTCATCCCGCTCATCCGGAACTGATGTCCATTTCCATTATCGACCGGACCAACATCTGGATCAGTGGATCAAATGGAGCGGTGTACAATTCCACTGACGGAGGAGATACCTGGATCCTGTTCGACACCAATTTCTTTCACAGCGGAGGCATGCAGGGGATCTGGGCCATCACGCCTCAAAAGGTATTTGTTACCGGAGGGATTGGTAAAGGACGTTCGGAGAGAGGATTTGTCGGGTATACGTTGAACGGAGGCGTTACATGGGATTCAGTTTACCCCGCAAATGACTATAATAGAAATGAGTGGATTGGTGTGGTGGCTTCCGGGAGTACGATTGTGGTGTACGGAGGCAAATCGCATTACATGGTGAGTACCGATGGTGGCGCTACCTGGAGGAATGATTCTCTCGACGTGGCCGGTGGCGGAGGCGGAGCCGATATCAACCACATGATCATGCTCAATCCGATGACCTGGTGGGCTGCCATGGATGAAGGGCACATCTACCTGACGGAAAATGCCGGAGCTACCTGGAGCGATCAGAGTCCGGGAACCGTGGGGGGGATGTACCTGGTAGGGATTGATGCCTGGGATTATCAACTGGCTCTGGTAGTGGGTCAAACCAATGGGTATCCTCCGGAGGGGAAAATCCTGAAAACACTGGACGGGGGGACTACCTGGAATGTCATCCGGACCTATAACAGCGACTTATTCAAGGTCTCTTTTATCCGGGAATGATGAGTTGATTTACTTTACCTTTGTATTCCAGATCGTGTTTTTATGAAAAAGTTCCTTCTTCCCCTGTTGATCATCTTTGCCTGTCTGGCCCTGATCACCTGTAAAAAAAATCCCTCCCCGGAGCCTCCGGATCAGACAAAAATTGTTGCCTGGGCAGTAGGTTCCATAGATACCAACGGCGTCGGGGTGATCCTCTACACCGATGATGCCGGGGAGACCTGGAAACGGCAGGGAGATAGCACGATGTTTCTTGGCGTGAATATCAATGATGTGTGGGCTATCGACCAGCAAAATGCCTGGATCGTATGTTCCGGTAACCGGATCTATCGAACCATCAACGGAGGAACAACCTGGATCCCGGTACCTGCCCCATCCATTCCTGGGAATCCTGATCTCTACAGCATCTCCATCCTCAACAACACAACCCTCTGGATCAGTGGCGACAAGGGATCTGTTTTCAGTTCAATCGATGCAGGAAACAACTGGACGGTCTATGATACCACTATATTTCGTCACGGATTAATGCAGGGAATCTGTGCCATCACAGACAATATAATTTATGTCGCCGGACAGTTCCCCCTGGAGATTGGAGCGTGGGGATTCATAGCTAAAACCCTGAACGGAGGCATCACATGGGATTCCGTTGCCCTGCAAGGGAATTACAACAGGTATTACTGGATCGGGGTCGCCGCCACTGATTCCAACAATGTTATAGTGTACGGTCAAACCGGACACTATTCCGTCACACACAACGGAGGCAACACCTGGACCAACGGAGCCCAGGTCAGCCCGAGCGACATCAACGGCCTGGTGATGCTGAGCCCCGAAGCCTACTGGGGTGCCTGCGACTACGACATGATCTTCAAAACCTTTGACGGGGGTGAGACCTGGATCGAACAAATGAGCGCCGGACCGGGAAATATTTTCCTGGTCGGGATCGATACCTACTATACCCAGACCGCCCTGATCGTCGGAAAATCAGCGGATTTTCAAATTAAAGGAAAGATCCTGCAAACCATCGATGGCGGGAACCACTGGTACCTGCGCCACGTATCCCCGTCGAATCTGGCCAAGGTGTCGTTTGCGCATAACCAGTAAGAGGTCATACGAAATACGAAATACGAAATACGAAATAAATGTCATTGCGAGCGCAGCGAAGCAACGTAAATCGAATTGCTTCTCCCGAGTACTCGGGATCGCAATGACATTAATCGAATCATTCGGAAATCACTTTCCCAGCACATCCAGCGGGATCCTCCCGGCTTCCGGGGAGTTCTTATAATCGGTTACCGAGACTCCGGTGATCGATTTGAACTGGGTCGACAGGTACTGTACACTGCTGTATCCCATCATGTAGGCAATCTCACTGAGGGTCAGCTCCCCGTATTCAATCAACTCCTTCACTTGTTCGATTTTATTCAGGATGATGAATTTTTCGAGGGTGATACCGGTGTGTTTGGAGAAAATAGAGGAAAGGTAAGGATAGGACAGGCTGAATTTTTCCACGATGTAATCGGAGTTACGAACCATGGCGTTGTACGTAGTATGTTGCACCAGTTCCGTTACAGCCTGTTTCACCTGTTCCACCAGCAGTTCCTCCTGATCGCGCACTACTTCAAATCCATTGGAAGCGAGGATCTCTTCGACCGCCGTCCGCGTGATCTTTGCCGGATCAAGGATCACGGTCACCTCTCCGAGTTTGACGGATTCAATAGTGATTCCGTCCCGTGTCAGTTCCTCCCGGATTACCCGGAGGCAGCAGGAACAGCTCATGTTCTTTACACGAAATACTTCCTGAGTCTTCTTTTTCTTTTTGTTGCCAGGCATTAAACGAGTTCGTAGCGGTAGGAATCCTGTCTGACAAAAATAAATAATAAAATTGTGAAAGCCCAGAGGGAGGAACCACCGTAGCTCAGGAACGGCAAAGGGATTCCGATTACAGGCAATAGGCCAAGGGTCATCCCGATGTTGATGGCGAAATGGGTAAAGAGAATGGCCGCCACGGAGTATCCATAGATCCGGCTGAACCGGGCCCGCTGTCGTTCAGCAATGATGATAATTCGGATAAATAATCCTGTATAGAGGGAGATCAGTAACAGGCTGCCCAGGAATCCCCACTCCTCTCCAACCGTGCAGAAAATAAAATCGGTGCTTTGTTCGGGCACGAAGTTGTACTTGGTCTGGGTTCCGTTCAGGAATCCCTTGCCGAGGATCCGGCCCGAGCCGATAGCGATCAGCGACTGGTTGACATTATATCCGGCTCCTTTCGGATCGGTAGTTTTTCCGATCAGCACATGGATCCGCTGGCGCTGGTGGGGTTGCAGGATTCGGTTGACAGTATAATCGATCGAAAAAACATACCCGATCGATCCGGCGAAGAGAAGCAGGCTGATCAGCAGGTGACGGAATTTTTTCTTCGTCAGCAGGTAGAAAAAAATGCTCAGGATAAAAAGGAAACCAATCAGGACAAATTTATTGATTACCAGGGCCAGGATGCCGATCACCGGGAGTGCCAGCAGACCAAGCAAAATAAAGCCGCTCATGCCGAACCGGTAGAATACGAGCAGAAAAGCCAGGAAGATCAGGGCTGATCCGGTATCCCGCTGGAGTAATATCAGCAGGGCAGGGAGGAAGGCCAGAGCCATTACCTTCGCCCATGTTCGTTTCTTTTTCAGGTTGAGATCGATCTTGCTAAGGTATTTGGCTACAACCAGAGCAGTTGCAAATTTTGCAAATTCGGCCGGCTGGATGGTAACACTGCCGAAATGAAGCCAGGAGCGGGAACCGGAAACATCCCGGCCGAATAGTATAACGATGATCAGCAGCAGTATCAGTCCGGCATAAATAAACCAGGAAAACTGGGAAAAGAACTTGGGGTCGATGGCCAGGATCACCACCGCCAGGATCAGCGCTGCGACAACCCAGATCAGTTGTTTCCCGTATTGCTGGGATACGCTGAAAATACTCGGCTGCAGTTCATCGTAGACAGCCGAGTAGATATTGAGCCATCCGAACAACACCAGACCCAGGTAAAGGATGATCAGCACCCAGTCGATCCGGTAGAATATGCCGTACTCTTTTCTCATTTTCGGATCAGGTTTCCATTTATCATCCGTTCTTTGACCTCCTGCCGTTTCACCTCTCCTTTCAGATATTGTTCAATCATCAGACTGGCAATAGGAGCTGCCCAGGTTGCTCCCCATCCGGCGTTCTCCACAATGACAGATACTGCGATCCGGGGGTTCTCTTTCGGGGCAAAAGCGATGAAAACGGAGTGGTTATCACCGTGCGGATTCTGGGCTGTGCCGGTCTTGGCACAGATCGCCACGCTGTCGAGCCGCGCACTGGTAGCGGTCCCGGCCTGCACCACCTTTTCCATCCCGTTGATCACCACCTCAAAATAACCCGGATCCACGGTGCAATAGTGCTTCTCCATAAAAGCTCTGAGCACACTGGTTGGCTCTCCCACTCCTTTGATCACATGTGGCGTAATGTAATATCCACGATTGGCAATCGTAGCGGTCAGATTGGCCAGCTGAACAGGTGTCACCAGAATTTCTCCCTGTCCGATAGCCAGCGAGATAACGGTGAGTGATCGCCAGTTGTTCCGGCCGTAATACTTGTCGTAATAGGCACTGGAGGGGATATTCCCACTCAGTTCGCTGGGGAGGTCAAGCCCGATTTTGCGCCCCAGTCCGAACGACAGGATGTGGTTCCGCCACCGGTTGTACGCCTTTTCAGTATTGTAGAAGCCATCTTTGTCGAGGATCGATTTGAACACTTTGCAGTAATAGGTATTGCAGGAGTATTGAATGGATTCTTCCAGGTCCAGGGGACCGGCATGGTTATGACAACTGACTACCTGGCCGTTCCCCAGGGCAAAACCGCCGGGACAGCTATACCGGGTTCCGGGGGTCACCACCCCTTCCTGTAATCCCACCAGGGCATTGACGGTTTTGAAGGTCGATCCCGGCGGATAGGTTGCCATCAGGGCCCGGTTGAACAGAGGGATGTCAACGGAATCTGCAGCCAGTAACGAAAAGTTTGTGTTCCTGATCCGGCCGACAAACAGATTGGGATCGTAAGCGGGGCTGGAGACCATGCAGAGGATCTCCCCGCTGGAAGGCTCGATGGCGACGATGCTTCCCTTTTTATTCTGCATCAACAATTCGCCCAGGAGTTGCAGGTCGACGTCAATGGAAGACCAGAGGTCGGTTCCCTGAGTGGAGACTGTATCGTACCGGCCATCCTGAAAACTTCCCATATCCCGGTTGTGAACATCCACCACACGAATTCGCATCCCCTTCCGGCCACGCAGCTTCTGTTCGTAGGATTTTTCAATTCCGCTGATCCCGATGTAATCTCCCGCTTTGTAGTATGGATCACCGGCGATGATGCCGGGACTGACTTCCCCTACATAACCGAGTGTATGAGCGGCTGTTGGATAGGTGTATTTTCGCAGGGTCCGCGGCTGGACGAAAAAACCGGGAAACAGGAATAGTTTCTCCTGAAGAACCCCGAAATTCTCCCCGTTGATCTGGGATTCAAAGACGGATGGTTTATATACAGAGTACCTCCTGGCCTCTTTCAGACGACTCCTGAAGTCGGTCAGTTCAATGCCCAGCAAACGACAGAACTCTGCCGTATCCAATGCCTGGACCTGGCGGGGAATCACCATCATGTCGTACGCTGCTTCATTGAACACCAGCAACTTCCCGTTGCGGTCATAAATCAGTCCACGGGCCGGATACTGCGTGATGTACCGGAGCACATTATTTGTGGCTGAAAGGATATACTTTTCGGCTACGATCTGGATGTAAAAAAGACGGACGATAATGACGAAACCGGTCAGTAAAAAGAACCCGATGAAGACAAATTTCCGGTTCAGGTAGAGTTTTTCCATCTCTACCGCGGCTTCCTGAGGGGGATGTCGGGGGTGGTCAGGACGTTGCTCTGGTTCAGCACCCGGTCGTAAATGAAGAACTCAAACCGTACGGTGTCATAGTCTGGAGCCGGATCCATAGCCAGGGTATCGGAGATGAACCCTTTGATCGCCTTGCCCGGATAATCGGGATTCAGCACCGGGATCCGTGCACTGAAAGGCGGGTCAAGCACCACCTCCACATAGACGGAATCCCGTTTTTCGAAGTACCGGATCACCAGGTTGTAGTAGAAGCCACCTTCCCGGTTATAAGGAGGGAAGGTATCTCCCGGATTCAGTCCGATATCTCCGTTTCCGTCCTGGAAATCAAAGGAGAGAACCCCTTTGACTGCATATTGAGCCGTATCGAAAAGAAGAGTGAAGGGGCGGAACGAAATCTCCGGAATGTCTGAAAATTCTTCCTGCTTGATACAGGAGGAGATAAGCACCAGTCCGATCAGAGCCATGATCCATCTTTTAAACTGAGTATGGGAAGCTTGCCGGTTCATTTCGTATCTTTGGGGAGATGCTAAATTACATAATTTTACGATAGCTGAAGCGTTTCAGAAGCAATGATTTTTTCACAGACCATCGGAGCGATTCAGTCGGAGGATCGGTTCAACCAGCTGGCACTGGAGGCGTTTCGGTATCAGCTCCAGCGAAACCAGGTCTACATCGACTTTACCGAAGCCCTTGGAATCCACGCTTCCAGCGTGAATCACTATACGCGTATCCCGTTCCTGCCCATTGAATTCTTTAAAACAAGGGAGGTCTATGCTGCTGAAGAGTATCCTGCAATCACCTTTCGAAGCAGCGGAACTACCGGGATGCAGCGCAGCGTCCATGCAGTGGCCGACGCATCGCTGTACCGCTCCTCCCTGCTGGAAGGCTTCAGGCTATTTTACGGAGAACCATCCCACTATATGATCTGCGCCCTCACCCCTTCACTCCGGGAAAATCCCGATTCCTCCCTGGCATATATGATCGACTCCTGGATCAGCGCCGGAGCACAACCAGGCAGTGGCTTTTTCCTGAATGTACCGGAAAGGCTGGCGGAACTTCTTCAGTCCGCAGTGGGCAGTGGGCAGTGGGCAGTCCCCAGCAGTAAATTGCCAACTGCCAACTGCCAACTGCCAACTGTCCTTGTCATCGGCCTCACTTATGCGCTTCTTGATTTCGCCGAACAGCACCCCATGCCGTTGCCCGGGGCCATCATCATGGAAACCGGCGGGATGAAGGGGCGACGCCAGGAGCTGGTACGGGAGGAGGTGCATACCATCCTGAAGCAAGCCTTCTTGGTGGAGACCGTCCATTCCGAATATGGGATGTCGGAACTGCTGTCCCAGGCGTATTCTCAGGGTAACGGCAGGTTCTGCGCACCCCCCTGGATGAAGGTGCTGATCCGGGATCCTAACGATCCCTTTACCTGGAACCGGAATGGCAAAACCGGCGGGATCAGCATCATCGACCTGGCCAACTGGTACTCCTGTCCCTTTATCGCTACTAAGGACCTTGGCCGGTTGCACGAGGATGGCTCCTTTGAAATCCTCGGCCGGTTTGATCACAGCGACCTGAGGGGATGTAATCTGATGATGAGCGATTAGGGATTAGCAAATTAGGAAATACGGAAATACGAAAATACGAAACACGAAATACGGAGTTCGTAAATTGAAAATCAAATCAATCGGAGATCGGAAGGGTCACTTCAGGCACATCGTTCTTCGGAGAGTTCACCAGCTTCGATACAGGGTAAGCTGTCATCCGATCAGCAGGATAGGGCTTTAGCAGCTCCCGGAGAACAGCTTCATTCGAATCGTCCAGCCACAGCTTTTCGTTCTCAGGCAGCAGGATCACCGGCATCCGGTTGTGGATAGGGGCCATCAGTTCGTTCGGTTCGGTGGTGATGATGGAGAAGGAGTGAATGACCCCGCCCTCGCCGCTCACCCATTTTTCCCAGATCCCGGCCATGGCAAAGAGGGATCCGTCATTCATGATGATACGGAAGGGGATCTTGGCACTGTTCTTTTTCCATTCGTAGAACCCGTCGGCTGGAACCAGGCACCGCCTTTTGCGAAAAGCGTTTTTAAAGGAGGGTTTTTCAGCGATGGTCTCCACTTTGGCGTTGATCAGCTTGTTCCCGATCGACGGATCCCTGGCCCAGAAGGGGACCAGCCCCCAGCGGAAAAACTGAAGCTCTTCCGGATCCTGGTTGCTGATGATGGCCAGCTCCTGGGAGGGAGCACAATTGTACCGGGCTTTGTAGATTGCCGACCGGACCGATACACCGAAGCGCTCTTTGATCAGCTCATCTTCGATGGCAAAGGAGTAGCGACCGCACATGGTGGATTTAATTTTCAATAAAGGTAAAAAAAACCTAGATTTGTCCGCCAGTTCATCCCGATGCCTTCCTCAAAGCACAGAAAAAAACACCGCCGGTCTTCTATCCGGGAGGATGGGTTTAGCCTGCGAAGTATAGAGCAGCTCTTTTCGAAGCAGTTCATGCGGCTGGTCGGTATCCTTTTTCTGGCGGCCAGCTTATGGTTTGCCGCCAATTCGGCGGATACCATCATTAAAATTGCCCGAAACCTGATCTCCCCGAAAGATATGATGGTCGGGCAAGGTCCCGCATCTCAGCAGGCCGGAGAACAGGTTGCCCCCCTGGTGCAGGCTCCGCCCAATCCGGTCACACTTTCCCTGGTGATGATTCTTGGTTCTGTTCTGGTCGGGTGGTTCGGTCTTCAGTGGCTGACGCGATGGCGAAAACGGGCCGAATTTCAGATCATTTCGGTGTTCCTGGTCTTTATCTCCCTGCTGGCTATCATACGAAATTACGGTTGGCAGGTCGAACTTTATTTCCCCGTACTCATCCTCATGGCAGCCGGGCTCTACTTTTTTGGCCGGCATCTCAGCCATACAGGCACCCGGATTCATTTCCTCTTCACCTGGGGACTTTTCATCCTCTGGTGGTTGTTGAAGCTCATGATCGGAGGACAACGAGATCAGCTGGCCTCTTTTTTTATCCTCTCCTCCCTGATCTTTCTCACCGATCATCTCCTCTTTTTGTTCCGGGGATTTGCCGGTCACAAAGTGTTTAACAGGTATATGGAGGTAGTTGCAATAGCAGCTAACATAGGCCTCTTTTTTGTCCTGGTTTCACTTACCCTGCTGAAGTTTTACGGCAGGTTCCCCCTCTTTTTGTTCACCCTCTCGCTCTCCGTTTTATATATTGTTTCCCTGGTAGCGATGGAGTACTACCGGAAGCCGTTCCGCAAGGTGCCCTACCTGATCGCTGCACTGGTGCTGATCAGCCTCCTCCTCCCGCTGCTCTTCTGGAGAGATCAGCTGATCCTTCTGGCAGGGAGTCTCTCCATGCTGCTGCTGTTTTACTCCAGGCAGACCAAAGACCAGCCATCCATCATTGTATCCCTGGGACTGGTGGTACTGATGGCCCTGGTCTTTTTGAAAGATATGGTTTTTGCTTACCTGCCGGCAGCCCTCCTGGGAGGGTTGGCAGGAAATGCATCCCTGTTTTTCAAAGGGCTGATTGCCAGCTTGTTTATCGCAGCGGTTGCCTTTATTGATCGCCGGCAGCTCAAGAATCTGGATATCCGGTATTCACGCAAATGGTTCAGCCGGCGGAGGTACCGGATGTTGCTGAAGGGAGTGTTTCTTGCGGGCCTCTATCTCGGCCTGCTCTGGCTTTGGCAGTATAGTGTTTTTGCACTCTGTGGCTATGAGGAAGCCGGACTTATCAGCTGGTTCTCATATCATTGCCTGTACTGTATCATTGCAATTCCCTGGCTGGCTGCCCAGCGATCCTCTTTCCTCCCCGTTGCCATTCTGGTATCCGCCATCACCACCCTGACCTACCCTGCGTTGCTTGGTCTGAAAACGGTGGAACTCCTGGGGCTTTACGTACGCGGCATCCCGGCCGGCCTTACCATCTTCCCGATGCATTATGCGCCGGCGGTACTTTTTCTGTTTTATCTGGCGATCGTATTACGGTATGCAGGAAGAGCCTTCAAGGAGAGTACCATTGTGAAACGGATCTTTCTCCTCTATGCCATCGTGATGGTGCTCTACATCCTGATTTCAGAGATGGTGATGACCAGTGTAGCCTTCCGGGCAACATCGCAGCTGGAAGGGAATGAGATCCGAAGCCAGATGCTGGGATTGCCATCCACCCTGGTCCTTTTTGCGGGAGGGGTGGTCACATTGACCTGGGGGTTCCTGAGACAGAAACGGTTCGGGCGGACTCTGGCCATGATCCTGCTCCTGCTGGCCGCTTTCAAGTTGATCTACGTGGATTTGAAAAGCATCTCCCTGCTCACACGGGTCATCCTGCTCTTTATTACAGGCTCTTTTTTCATCGGAATTTCGTTGGTCTATACCCGGGCCAGGAGGGCATCGCGTAAGAAACGATCATCCCGCCGCCGCACCAGAACTCCCCGGTTTCCAAAACAGGAACAAACCCCGGATCAACAGCCTGAATCATGAAACATGTGAACATCACGGTCAGAGGAAGAGTACAACGGATTGGGTTCCGTTTTTATTCGATGGAAGCTGCCTACAAATTTGGAGTATTTGGAATGGTGATGAACCAGGATGACGGATCTGTTTGTATCGAAGCGGAAGGAAAGGAGATGGCTGTTGAACAGTTCCTGCAGTGGTGTCATACCGGTCCCCTTGGAGCACGGATTGATGCTGTGGAGGTCACCGAAGGCCCGGTAAAGGGATATACCTCCTTCGAGATCAGAAGCCGGGCGAAATGGATGAATACAGAGGATTGATCAGCGGGCGCCTTCCACAATCAGTACTACTTCCCCTTTAACCTCCCGGCCGGAAAAGTGATCAGCCAGTTGCTGCAGCGACCCCCGCACAGTATCTTCAAACAGTTTTGTAAGCTCCCTGGATACAGAGGCTTGCCTGTCGGGTCCGACATGTTCAATTAACTGAGCAATTAATTTACTCAATCTGTGCGGAGATTCATAAAAGACCAGCGTATAAGGAAGGACAGAAAGCTCTTTCAGCTTGCTTTGCCGGCCTTTCTTATGAGGCAGGAATCCGACAAAAAGGAAACTGTCGCAGGGGATCCCTGAATTCACCAGGGCCGGGATAAAAGCTGTGGGACCCGGCAGTGTTTCCACTTCCAGGTTTTCCCGCAGGCATTCCCGAACGAGCAGAAATCCCGGATCTGAGATCCCCGGCGTCCCGGCATCACTCACCAGGGCAGCCACTTCTCCCGATCTGAGCCGTTCCACGATCGAGACAAGGGCTTTGTGTTCATTGAACTGATGATGGGATATCAGCCTGTTCCGGATCCCGAAATGGTTCAGGAGAATACCGGTTTTTCGGGTATCTTCCGAAAGAATGAAATCCACCTCCTTCAGTATGCGGATAGCCCTGAGGGTCATATCCTCAAGATTTCCCACAGGGGTGGGTACGAGAAAAAGTGACGGTTTTCGGCTCATGGATTGGTAACCAGTTTAAATCCCACCCCATGGACGTTGATCAGTCCGACCGATGGATCCTGCTTCAGGTATTTCCGGAGTTTCACAATGTAAACATCCATGCTTCTCGCATTAAAGTAGCTGTCGTTGTTCCAGATCTCGGTAAGCGCTTCACTGCGGGTCAATACATCATTGACATGCATGCACAGAAGCCGCAGCAATCCGGTCTCCTTGGAGGTAAGTTTTTGTTCCTGCTTCCCGCAGGTGAGCGTTTGCCGGTGGACATCAAAGGTGTATTTGCCAATGGCAAACACCGTCTCCTCCTGGGGTGGTCTGGGGCTGTCGTCGAGCCGTCTCAGAATGGCCTGCATGCGCAGCAACAGCTCCTCCATACTGAAGGGTTTGGTGAGGTAATCGTCTCCACCAAGCTCGAACCCTTTCAGTTTGTCTTCCTGCATGGATTTCGCCGTGAGGAAGAGGATCGGGATCTTTTTATCCATGGCCCGGATCTCCTTCGCGACGGTAAATCCATCTTTCACCGGCATCATGATGTCCAGGATGCAGAAGTCCACTTCCAGGGAGGTAAATGTGTCGATGGCCTCCTGTCCGTTCAGGCAGAGAGTGGTCTGGTACTTTTTGGCATCCAGGTAGTTCTTCAGAAGATTTCCGAGGTTCCGGTCATCTTCAGCCAGCAGCACGTGAATCGGTTTTTTCTCCATGGTTCCTAATCGGGTATTTTATAGGGCAGGTAGATCTTGAACGAAGTCCCTTTACTGATCTCACTGTCGATGTTGATCTTCCCGTGATGTTCTCCCACGATTGCTTTCACATAACTGAGGCCCAGGCCATATCCCCGCACATTGTGGATGTTCCCGGTGGGGATGCGGTACAGTTTATCGAAGACCTTTTTCTGCTCCTGCTTGGGGATTCCCGGGCCGTTGTCCTGTACTGATAACGTAATTCCTTCTCCGCTATTTTCCGTACGGATCCGGATTTCCGGTTTCCGGGGAGTATATTTGGTGGCATTGTCGAGCAGGTTGTATACCAGGTTGGTCAGGTGCACCTTGTCCCCCTGCAGTTTGGATGGTTTTGCTTTCAGGTTGGTGTGGATCACTCCGTCTTTGATCTCTACCTGGATCCTGATGCTTTTAATGACGTCCCGGATGACTGTATGGAGGTCGACCTGTTCGCGCTGTAGCTTCAGCTGTCCTTTCTCCAGCACCGAGGCCTGCAGGATCCGTTCCGAAAGAATCGACAGGCGACTATTCTCTTCCCGGATCATATGGATGTAGTTTTCGTAAACCTTTTCAGACTTGGGTATTTCCTGGTCGCCCAGCGCCTCACACGCCAGGGCAATGGTGGATATCGGCGTTCTGAACTCATGGGTCATATTGTTCATAAAATCGCTTTTCATATCCGATATCTTCTTCTGACGGATCATGATGGTAATGGTATAGGTGAAGGTATAGACGATTACCACGATCAGGACAATCGAGATCAGCAGCATTCCCCACAGTTCTGTGAGCAGGAACTGCCGCTCATAGGGGAAATAGATGAGCAGGTATTCAGGGGTGCTGAACATGTCGTAGGAGAACAACGGGTAGGCATATCCTTTCTGGATCAACTGGTTCCTGTAATCACTCGAGTTTTCCAGAATGAACAGATCCAATTCGGGTTTGTAGATCCCAAACAGGTACCTCGTATCTACTCCACGGATATTGAGTTCGAGGGATATCAGCGAGTCCATTTCGGAGGGGGTGATGAAGAGAGAATAATCGAGATGGGGGTTGAAACTGAGCATACCCGGAAACGGATTGATCTCCGCAGCTCTCCATTTTTCTAATCGTTCAAGTTTGTAGACCACCTTCGCCATCGCCTCGTTGACACTTCGCCGGAAACTGGCCTCTTTGACCGAAGAGGCACTGCGGATCCAGTAAAACTGGACCCCCAGTAATCCGATCAGGGAGATGGACATGATGATGATGATCCCGACCAGTGCTTTGCGATTCATATCCTACAAATGTACATGTAATCCACCGGACTACACACAGACGGATAAAAATCCAGTCCGCTACTCCAGCGCTTTCCGTGCTCGAAGCACAATCGTATAT
>QYQJ01000140.1 GCA_007280875.1 Bacteroidota bacterium | reverse complement strand
GCAGAACTGTTCAGCAAAAATTGATTATGCCACAGGAAACGCGTATCAGTCCAAATTTTACCGTTGGTGAATGGAAAGATTTGCGAGACAAACTTATTGACGCCGTTTATGGATAGCCAATGTGGGATTGGGCGACAGCATGGCTGAACGGCTCCAAATGTTATTGGGCTACCAGAATCGTATAGATATTGGTATTTGGATTGTATTGAAAGTCCGAATTTAAAATTCGAATCTCATGATATCTTGTATAAGAGCAACAATTCTCATTCACTCTTTCAGCAACCACATATAATGTAAACATATACAGCCCGCCAATATTAAAAGAATAACTGACCGTTTCGGTCATCCCGCCGATTGGATAAGTTTGAATCAGGTCGACATCGTTCTCATCCAAGAAAACAAATGGCTCTTTGCCGCCATCAGCAAGGTTTATAATCTTAATGTCATTTGGTTGATATGTGCCATTTCTAAATAAGTTCTCGCCCGTCGCTTTGTCAACTATCTCAAAATAAAAATTATCTGGTGGCGTAAAACACAATGGACAGGGATCGGGCTCGTCTTTGCAGGCTTGAAGTATTATTATGAGAAGGAGAAACTTAAATGTTGTTTTCATCATCTGAATCTATTATCTGATTTTAGTTCGTTCGACCTGCCTGATTTTCCCGAAAGCCACCCGATTCGTTCGGCTTTTCGACTATCAAAATCTGGGACATAAGGTTTTATATCCAATAGGGGCGTATTATCAACGATGTCCACTTCTTCGATATGAAGAATATTATTCTCAATTTTAACAAGTTTAACCACGGATATTCCTATCGGGTTTGGTCTCCGGGGTGCCCGTGTGGCAAAAACCCCTCGCAAATTGTCGTCCATGAATGGTCTGACCCGTAGTGAAAAACCTTCCGTCAGATGAAAATGATAGATTAGCATGATGTGTGAAAATCCGTCCAAATCTTTGAGCCCGGCTGCATATTCATGGTTAATTTCAATCGTGCCTATGACCCCTTTTGCACTTGCCGATTGGATGGGCATGCCCTTTATGTCCTTGAAAGGAGAATGAATGATGCCAATGGGGTTATATCTTACTTCGTTCATGGGTTTAGCATTCCATTAATGAGATTTCAGGTGAGGCAAAGAAGATTCATTTTCGAAGAGTTGTAAAATCAATTTTTATAGGGAAAACAAATGCTTTTTCAATCTTTACACCATTCTTTTCAGCGGGAATCCATTTGGGCATGATGGAGAACACCCTTAGTACTTCGTTGTCCACAGCGTCATTGATTCCATGCAAAATCGTAACGTTCTTTATTAATCCTGATGTATCTACTACCATGTTCACAAAGACTCTTCCGGTAGTACCTCGTTGTATAACTGAATCTTGGAAATGCTGGTTAATAAATGCTTTCAATTTTTCAGTACCACCCGGATACGATGGCATTTCAGGGTCTAATGAACATAAATCGTTAGAGGATTTTGCGACCATCTTTATGTCGGTTTGTGCAAGGCAGACGAAAGAGGCACAAAAAAGCAAAACGATGAAGGTTAGTATTCTCATTAAATGAAATATTTTATAAAATATTTGCGCATAATGACTGGCTATTCAAACCAGTTGCCTTTATTTTTAATCAACCCAAGGGTTGTACCTCGAATATCCACCAAATATAGCGGATAAACGAATGCGTGATATTTTCCCTCTTTCTTTTCTTAATAATTTCACCCAAATATACAAAACAATCAAATATCTGGGTGATAAACCGGACTCATTATTGTTTCGATACCTGCATTGCCCCGGGCATTTAGAGGTCATACGGCACCCTTTCGCCCTTTGGCAAACCATTGATTACATTCCTTATGAGCCATTGTCATATCGCCTAAAATGGGCTTTCCCCCCGACTGTTCTTTCCATTGAAATCTCGGCTTTGATGGGCGGCAGGAACATAATCATGCTTCCACCATCAAACGCCATGCTTTTTCAAATTACCGATGGGCTTGACGGTTAATTTTGCTAATTTAGCGGTTGCAATTCGTCTAGAACACTGCAGGTTGGGGTATCTCCCACGCTGATGAAGCCAGGGTGGCTCCCGGGGAGCGTATTTTTAAGCTCGGTCAGAGCTCCTACTCCATGCTCATATACGCTCCTGATCTGGTCCGGTCCGTGGGCCTGGTAACTCTCCCCGAAATGTGAAAGAAAACCCTGAAATGCGAGCTTGATGCCCTTCCCCGAAGCATGGATGAGCTGCTCTGCCAGGGCTACGTCACGGCATTTCTGCTCATCCAGCAGGAGTGTTGGTCGTGTGATTTTGTCCAGGAGGCTCATAATAAATAGTGAGTAATGTCATTGCGAGGAGCAGAGCGACGCGGCAATGGTGAGTCAATGAAACCGTAAATCGTAAATCGAATCATTCGAAAATCACTTTGACCCTCGACCCTATTTCAAATGTTCATTGAAGTAGTCCACAATCATCGTATTCAAATGCACCCGGTCTTTGCCTCTGACGTTGTGCGGATGATTGGGGTAGAGAAAATAGTTGATCTGTTTCCCCTTTTCCACGCACTTTTTCAGAAAGTTCAGCGAATTTTGCGGAACCACGGTTTCATCCTGGTATCCCTGAATGATCAGAATGTCGCCGGTTACCTGATCCGCCAGGTTCAGCAGGGAGGAATTGGCATATCCATCCGGATTTTGCTCTGGGGTGTCCATGTATCGCTCTCCGTACATCACTTCGTAATATTTCCAGTCAATCACCGGGCCTCCGGCTACTACCACAGGGAATTTGTCTGGATTCCGGAGGGTCATCGTAAGCGCCATGAAGCCTCCGTAACTCCATCCGTTGATGCCGATCCGGGTGGTATCCACCCAGGGAAGGGATTTGAGGTAGCTGACTCCGGCCATCTGATCGGCCAGCTCACAGGTGCCTATCTTTCGGAATATTGCTTTTTCGAAGGCCGCACCCCGGTTCGCCGTACCCCGGTTGTCCAGGGTAAACACCACGTATCCCTGCTGAGCCAGGTAATTCATGAAAAAGTTCCCACCCCCCAGCCACGTTTCATTCACAAGCTGGGAATGCGGCCCGCCATAAACATAAAGAAACACCGGGTATTTCCGGGTGGAATCGAAGTCGGCCGGTTTGATCAGCCGGCAATAGAGATCAGTACCTTCTTCGTTTGGGATAGCAAAGACGGTGGTTTCCCCCAGCTTAAATCCGGCCAGTGGATTCGTGCTCTCCCGGACCGTCCGCAGGAGCTTTCCCCGGGAATCCAGCAGGTCTGTACGGAAAGGAACGGTGAGGGACGAGTAGGAATCAAGAAGGTATTTTGCATCATCCGACAACAGCACCACGTGGCTGCCCGGTGCCGGTGTGATCTCTGTCAGGGAGCCGTCCTTCAGATCGACCGAATAAAAGAATTCCCCAAGCGGAGAGTTTTTGGCACAAAGGAAATAACCCGTTTTTCCTTTGGGATCAAACCCCGTAAAGTCGGTCACCACCCAGGGACCGCGGGTCAGCTGACGGATCAGTTCCCCCCGGGTATTGTAAAGATAGAGGTGGGTATATCCATCCCGGTCACTCATCCATACGAATCGCTCCGGATCATCCGGGAGGAAAAAGAGACCGTGCAGGGGTTCCACATAGGTGTCGCTCTGCTCTTCGAAGAGGGTCTTCACAAATGCCCCGTCGGATGCGCTGTACTGATTTACCCACAGGTGGTTCTGGTCCCGGTTCAGCACCACCACGTAGACCGATTGTTCGTCGGGGCTCCAGGTAAGGTTTGTCAGATACTGATCGGCCGGGCCTTCAACAGCCAGGTACACAGTCCGTCCTGTTCCGGGATCGAAGATCCCGACCTTCACTTCATGACTGGTCATCCCGGCCATCGGGTATTTCGTGTTGCGGACTTCGGCGATACGCGTATCGATGTCGACCAGCGGGTAATCGGTCACCATTGACTCGTCCATCCGGTAAAAGGCGAGCAGATTGCCCTTTGGCGACCAGAAGAGCCCCTTATGGATCCCAAATTCGTTGCGGTGCACCGAGGTGCCATATTCCAGCCCCTCTTTACCGTCGGATGTTACCGGTACCTCCTTCTGATCAATGGCTACATATATGTTGTGGCCCTGTGTGTAGGCAACATGCAGGGATTCCGGATCAATCTCCACGTTTTTCCCTTCCGGATTGAAAGAGTTGACACGAATCAGCGTACCGGAGTCAAGGTTGCATTTCAGGATACAGCCCTTGTGCTCAAACCAGAATTCTGCCGGCATCGAGAAGGTAATGGCAGGGTACCGTTTCAGAGAGTCCATGCCCAACGCTGCCAGCTTCGTATTCAGGGTGGCCAGACCGAGAAGGGTATCCCGGTGAGAGGATATTACCTGTTCCGACAGGAGGCAGGTGTCCTTCACATAGGCAAACCGGCGTGCATCCCCGCACCACTGGAGCTGGTTCAACCGTTCCGGGATCAGACTCCGGTTCAATCCTGTGGCATCCTCCATCGTAAAAAGTTTCATCTGGGAAACACTCCACAATGGGATGAGGATCCCTGCCAGGATAATAGTTTTACGGATCATAGATTTACATTTGCGGGATTACCCATGGATAGCTTCAGAAAGTTTAGGGATCAAGCGGATATTCTCTTCAATGGCATTCCCTACGACCACCATATCGGCTCCTGCCTGAATGGATTTCACAGCCTGTTGAGGAGTCCGGATACCACCCCCGACCACCAGGGGAACCGAGATATATTTTTTTACCTGTTTCAGCATGTTCTCCGGGACCGGATTCCGGGCGCCGCTGCCTGCATCCAGGTAGATCAGCTTCAATCCGAGCAGTTCTCCGGCCAGTGCGGTACAGACGGCGATCTCACTTTTATCGGAGGGGATGGGATCTGTATTGCTCATGTAAGCTACCGTGGTTCGGTTCCCTCCGTCAATCAGCAGGTACCCGGTAGGGATCACCTCCAGTTTGACGGCTTTCAGGTATGGGGCTGCAACCACGTGCTTCCCGATCAGCAGTTCCGGGTTACGTCCTGAGATCAGGGAGAGGAAGAGGATCCCGTCGGCTTTCCGGTTGATCTGGAAGTGGTTTCCTGGAAAGAGAATGACAGGGATATCGCAGTTCTCCTTGAGTTGCGTGAGAAAAAGATCCTGTTGGTCCCGTGTAAGCAGACTTCCTCCGAAGAAAAAGTAATCGACTCCCGATTTGCAGGAGAGCGTGATCACTTTTTTCAGCTTATCAAGCGTGTACTTATCCGGATCAAGCAAAACGGCAAACTGCTTGTTACCATGCTTGGCGCTGGAGATGATGGATGTGTAAAGCGACATAGGCGAAGGGTTTAAAAGACGGCGGATGCGATCTGTCTGATATTTTCGGAAATGCTTATCGTAAAATAATGCAGCACGGGCACGCCGAATTTGATCAGTTCTTTCGATTGGTTGATGGTCCATTCAATGCCCACCTGGAAAGCCTGTTCATTGGTTTTGCACTGCTGGATCTCCTTCACCAGATCTTCCGGGATATCGATATTGAACACCTGGGGGAGGATGTTGATGTCGCGGAGAGTGGCTACCGGTTTCAGACCCGGAATGATCGGAACGGTGATCCCGGCTTCCCGGCACCGGTTCACAAAGTCGAAGTAATCCTGGTTGTTGAAAAACATCTGGGTGATGATGAATCCGGCACCCGCATCGATCTTCTCCTTCAGGTACTTGAGATCATAGGCAAAGTTGGGAGACTCAATGTGCTTCTCCGGATAGCCGGCAATCCCCACGCAGAAATTGGTGGCGGCGGTATTCCGGAGGTCTTCGTCCAGGTATAGACCATTGTTCATTCTGACGATCTGTTCCACCAGCCCCAGGGCATAGGGGTGTCCGTCGGGTTCGGGAATGAAATCGCGGATCCCTTTGGGCGGATCTCCCCTGAGTGCCAGCAGGTTGTTGATCCCCAGGTAGTGAAAATCGATCAGGGCATATTCGGTATCCTCCTTCGAAAAGCCTCCGCAGATCAGGTGAGGTACTACCTCCAGCGAAGGATATTTGTATTTGATGGCTGCGGATATAGCGACTGTACCGGGCCGTTTCCGGATGGTCTTCTTCTCCAGCAGGCCGCTGGGATGTTTCTTGTACACCACCTCCTCCTGATGGTAAGTGACATTGATAAAAGAAGGATCAAACTCCATCAGCGGGTCGATGGCCTGGTAGACCCGTTCAATGTTATGTCCCTTGAGTGGTGGAAGCAATTCAAAAGAGAAGAGGGTTTTATCCGATCGGCTGATCTTATCTGTGATTTTCATAGGTTGTAGTTCAAAACTGGATGTAACAATTTCTCTATACGGTCGAGGGTGCTGTTTTTCCTCCTCACATACTCTGAAACCTGGTCTTTGTTGATCTTACCCAGGTTGAAATAGCGGCTTTCAGGATGTGCAAAATAGTATCCGCACACACTGGCAGCGGGATACATGGCGAAATTCTCGGTCAGCCTCACATCAATAGTTTTATCGACGGCCAGCAGGTCAAACAGGATCTCTTTCTCACTGTGGTCAGGACAGGCCGGATAACCGGGCGCCGGGCGGATCCCCTGGTATGCTTCATGCAGCATCTCGTTCACATTCAGCTTCTCTTTTTTTGCATATCCCCAGTACTCTTTTCTCACCTGGTGATGGAGTCGTTCGGCAAAGGCCTCGGCCAGACGATCGGCCAGTACTTTGATCAGGATCGCCTGATAATCGTCCAGTTCCTGCTCAAATTGTTCTGCCCACTCTTTTACTCCTAATCCGGCGGTTACCACAAAGGCGCCCAGGTAATCGACCTGTGCCGTCTCCCTGGGAGCTATAAAGTCGGCCAGGCAGAGGTTCGGTTTCCCCTCCTCCTTCTGCTCCTGATTTCGCAGGAAGTGGAGTGTGGTAACCAACTCTTTCCGGGAATTGTCCCTGTAGATCTCCACATCATCTCCCACCGAATTGCAGGGGTAAATCCCTATGATCCCTTTGGCCAGCAGCATCTTCTTCCGGATGATATCATCCAGCATCGCCGAGGCATCATGGAAGAGCCTCTTCGCCTCCTCTCCCTTTACAGGATCATCAAAGATGGCCGGATATTTCCCGTTCAGTTTCCAGGCATGGAAGAAAAAGGTCCAGTCGATGTATTCGCGAACCTCATGCAATGGAAAATCATAGAAGACCATGTTTCCCGTCATCTGAGGCTTGGGGATGAAATAGGTATCCCAGTCGATCTTCAGCCGGTTTTTCCGGGCTTCCGAGAGGGTGATATTGACCTTCCTGTGTTTCCGGTCATGCTGATCGCGTAATTCCTCGTAATGCTGCCGGATGGAATCGGTATAGGGCTCCCGGTTTTCGGACGAGAGGAGATTCTGCATGACACCCACGGCTTTTGAGGCATCTTTGACATGGATCACAGGGGTCTTGATGCAGGGTTCAATCCTGACTGCGGTATGAATCTCCGAGGTGGTAGCTCCTCCGATCAGCAGGGGGACTTTAAGCCCGTTGCGCTGCATCTCCCTTGCTACATGCACCATCTCATCCAGAGAAGGGGTAATTAACCCGGAAAGGCCTACCACATCAACCTCACGGGCAATGGCCTCCTGAATGATCGTATCGGCAGGGACCATCACACCCAGGTCATGGACCTCAATGTTATTACATCCCAGCACGACCCCTACGATGCTTTTTCCGATGTCGTGCACATCGCCTTTGACCGTAGCCATCAGGATCTTTCCTGCGCTGCGGGCAGCCATCTTGTCCCGGGCTTTTTCGGCTTCCAGGACAGGCATCAGCCGGGCTACGGCTTTTTTCATCACCCGGGCGCTTTTGACAACCTGCGGCAAAAACATCTTCCCGGCGCCAAACAGATCTCCCACATGATTCATTCCCTCCATCAGGGGGCCTTCGACGATCTGGATTGCCTGATTATAGTGTACCAGCGCTTCGTCGATATCCTGATCGATGTATTCGGTAATTCCTTTGATCAAAGCGTGAGCCAGGCGTTTTTCCAGGGTGAATGTTCGCCACTCCTGTTCCCGGACCTCCCGCTTCTCTCCGTCGCGATGGGCATCGGCAAAGGCGATCAGTCGTTCGGTGGCGTCTTTTCGCCGGTTCAGGATCACATCCTCCACCAGTTTCAGCAGATCCTTCGGGATCTCATCATAAACTGTCAGGTTCCCGGCATTGACGATACCCATATCCAACCCGGCTTTAACGGCATGAAAAAGGAAAGCTGAATGCATGGCTTCCCGGATCAGGTTGTTTCCCCGGAAGGAGAAAGAGAGGTTGCTGATGCCGCCGCTGACACGGGCATAGGGGAGGTTTTCCTTGATCCATTTAACGGCACGGATGAAATCAACTGCATAGGTGTTATGCTCGTCCATCCCGGTGGCAACGGTCAGGATATTGGGGTCAAAAATGATGTCTTCGGGCAAGATGCCCACTTCACCGGTAAGCATGTCGTAAGCTCTGCGGGCAATCGCTATCCGGCGTTCAAAGTCGGTCGCCTGTCCATCCTCATCGAAAGCCATCACCACCATGGCGGCTCCCATCTTTTTCAGCAGTCGTGCATGTTCCCGGAACTCATCCGGCCCCTCCTTCAGGCTGATGGAATTGACCACCGGCTTCCCCTGGATACAGGGCAGAGCAGCCTTGATCACGGACCACCTTGACGAATCGATCATCACCGGCACTTTTGCGATGTCGGGATCGGAAGCCAGCATCCGCAGGAATGTAGTCATCGCCTGCCCGGCATCCAGCAACGCTTCGTCCATGCTGATGTCGAGAATCTGGGCTCCGTTTTCAACCTGTTGCCTCGCCACAGAGAGCGCCTCTTCATAGTTCTCTTCCCGGATGAGGCGGGCAAATTTTTTGGACCCGCTCACATTGGTGCGTTCCCCGATGTTGATGAAATTGCTCCCTTTGTATACCAGCAACGGTTCCAGGCCGCTGAGTCGCAGTTCGTGCTTTTTCTTCGGGACTACGCGGGGTTTGTAACGGGGGGCCAGGTCGGCCAGTTTCCGGATGTGATGCTGGGTCGTCCCGCAGCATCCCCCGATGATGTTGACGAAACCCTCTTCCAGGAAATCCCTGATATAGCCCTCAGTGGTCTCGGGGGTCTCATCGTATTCTCCGAACTGATTCGGCAATCCGGCATTCGGATAGACCATCAGCGGGAACGGGGCAATGCGGGAGAACTCTTCGAGGTAGGGGCGGAGTTCCCTGGCTCCCAGGGAACAGTTCAGGCCCAGTGCAAAGAGATCGAAATGGTAGACCGAATAGAGGAATGCCTCCAGGGTCTGACCTGAAAGGGTCCGTCCGCTGAGATCGGAAACCGTTACGGAGGCAACCACCGGAAGACTGATCTTTCGTTCTTCGAACAGGTCGGTTATCGCTACCAGTGCGGCCTTGGCATTCAGGGTGTCGAAAATGGTCTCCACCACCAGGATGTCGGCTTTCCCGTCGATCAGTCCCAGTGCCTGTTCCCGGTAGGCCTGGTAGAGGGTTTCGAAGGTGACTGCACGGAAGGCAGGATCCTGCACGTCGGGCGAGATGGAAGCGGTTTTGTTGGTTGGCCCCATCGAACCGGCTACCCAGCGGGGTTTGTCGGGGATGAAGCGGGAGAAACGGTCGGCTGCCTCCCGGGCGAGGAGGGCGGCTTCCAGGTTGATCTCGTAGGCCAGCTCCTCCATCCGGTAATCAGCCAGCGAGATACGGTTGGCATTGAAGGTGTCCGTTTCAATGATATCGGCTCCCGCCTCGAGGTATTTTTCATGGATCTCACGGATGATCCCGGGTTGGGTGAGGACCAGCAGGTCGTTGTTGCCTTTGAGGCTGATGTTGAAATCACGGAACCGTTCACCCCGGTAGTCGGCCTCATCCAGGTTGTATTGCTGGATCATAGTCCCCATGGCTCCGTCCAGGACCAGGATTCGTTTTGTGAGGTATTTACCAGGTTTTGCAGGCATTCGTTTAAAAATTTTCCGGTACCGTTGCCCAGGCCAGGATGAACCCGTTCATCCGCTCATAGGATACCGGGACCGATACAGGTTCCCCGCTTCCCCGGATACGGGCGGAGAGCTCTCCCTGAGTGGCACAAAGGTAGTCAAACGATTCGATAGATAGATCCTGTTGTATATCTAAATCCGGTTTGCCGTTTATTTTATACAGGGTCTCCTTGACCGCCCAGAACAGGGTCAGCACCTCGATGCGATCGGGACCGGAGGCCAGCGTAAGTTCCCGGGGAGTAAGAAACCGGTCGGCTACGCGGTTGATCTTTTCCCGTACCTGCTCCAGGTCGATCCCCGCACGGGAGACAGGAGACCAGATAGCGGCAGCCAGGTGGCCCGAATGGGAAAAGGAGATGTGACCGTTGCCACTGACCAGCAAAGGTTTCCCATACTCCGTGTAACGGATCCCGACCTCCGGGGTTTGAAGGAGACCGGAAAGAACCATCCGGCAACCAAGCCATTGCAGCTTCCGGTTGGGGTTCCGGATGGTGGCCAGGAGCCGGAGATCGTCCGGATCAAGGGTCAGCCTGCTGATCAGGTCATCTGCTTTTTCCGTAGCATGCCAGACGCCCAGATAACCGTCGGGTGCTATGTTTTTGTTTAATACAAGTGGCATACTGTGGAGATGTAAAGCCGCTAAGTGCGCCAAAATTACGAATTTCATTTGGGCGTTTCTCTTCAGATGAGTAACTTTGCGGTTCGTTTTTACAAAATTCACCGGAATGGAAAAGTTAACCGTGGATAAGGAATTGAAATACAAAGTTGCTGATCTCTCCCTGGCCGATTGGGGAAGGAAAGAGATTGAAATAGCAGAGAAAGAGATGCCCGGACTGATGGCGATCCGGAAAAAATACGCCCGGGAGAAACCCCTTCGTGGAGCCAGGCTTACAGGCTCCCTGCACATGACCATTCAGACCGCCGTGTTGATTGAGACACTGATGGAACTGGGGGCAGAGGTCCGGTGGGCCAGTTGCAACATCTTCTCCACACAGGACCATGCCGCGGCTGCCCTTGCGGTTAAAGATATACCGGTTTTTGCCTGGAAAGGGGAGACACTCGACGAGTACTGGTGGTGCACCAGCCAGGCACTCAACTTTCCCGGAGGGAAAGGGCCGAACCTGGTAGTGGACGATGGGGGCGATGCCACCCTGATGATCCACAAGGGGTATGAGATCGAGAAGAACCCCGGCCTGCTGAAGCAGGAACTGCCAACAGCTGATGAGAAGGCCATGATGAAGCAGTTGCGGAGCATCTATGTGGAGGACAGCACCCGCTGGCAACGGACGGTGAAGGAGTGGAAAGGGGTGTCGGAGGAGACCACCACAGGGGTTCATCGGCTTTACCAGATGAAGGATGCCGGAATCCTGCTGATCCCTGCCATCAACGTAAACGATTCCGTCACCAAATCGAAATTCGATAACCTCTATGGCTGTCGTGAATCGCTGGCCGATGGGATTAAGCGAGCCACTGATGTGATGATTGCCGGCAAGGTCGTAGTCGTATTGGGTTATGGAGATGTTGGGAAGGGATGTGCCAAGTCGATGAAGTCATACGGCGCCCGGGTGCTGATTACGGAGATCGACCCCATCTGTGCACTCCAGGCAGCCATGGAGGGATTTGAAGTGACCTCTGTGGAGGATGCCCTGAAAGAGGGAAACATCTGGGTGACTACCACCGGGAATAAGGATGTGATCACGGCCGAGCATATGTCGAAGATGAAAGATGAGGCCATTGTATGCAACATCGGCCATTTCGATAATGAGATCCAGGTGGAACAGCTGAATGTCTGGCCTGGAATCATCAAGCTCAACATCAAGCCACAGGTCGACAAATTTACTTTTACCGATGGGAAATCGATCTACCTGCTGGCCGAAGGAAGGCTCGTGAATCTCGGATGTGCCACCGGCCATCCGTCGTTTGTGATGAGCAACTCCTTTTCGAACCAGACCCTGGCGCAGCTCGATCTGTGGCAGCACGATTACGAAATCGATGTGTACCGCCTTTCCAAGAAGCTGGATGAGGAGGTAGCCCGCCTGCATCTCGAGCAGCTGGGCGTCAAACTGACGAAATTAACATCGGAACAAGCCTCTTATATCGGGGTTCCCATTGAGGGGCCGTATAAGCCGGAGCACTACCGGTACTAGGCCAGTAGGCAGTCCTCAGTCTGCAGTCCACAATCCGCAATCCTTCATTTCTGCATTCCTGCATTCCTGCATTCTTCTTCCTTGAATCTTGAACCTTGAACCTCAATTGTATACGTATAGCAGATTCCCGTCATACGTGGTTCTGTACTGTTTGAGGAAGTAGGTAGAGGGACCTTCAAAGGGAGAGCCGTCAAGCAGGATGTATTTGGATCCGCAAACCGGACAAACGGTCGTTAGTCCCGACTCCTCCACTTCGATACGTGCCCCCTCTTCCCAGGGATCGTACGGACAGGTTCGTTCGTAGGCAAGAAACTGATCCATGGTCAGCCGGTAGAGTATAATGCCCCGGTATCCGCCGGTGACGGTCACCCAGCCGCCGGGGGAATTCAGTTCCAGGTACTCGGTGGAGTTGGGATTGATGAAAAAGTTCACATACGCATCCGGGATGGTTGGAGGCGGATTTTCCTTCTTGCTACAAGCAGTCAGAATCAGAAAGGGGAACAGGATCAATCTCAGGGTACGATTCTTCATCCGTGTACTTTTTCAGGAGAAAATACGTTTAGATAACGAACGGGCCGACGATTAATTGTATCCCGGTCGCCGGAAAATATTGCCTATGAAACGCTCCCTCCTGCTGGCACTCCTCTGCTTTTTCGTGGTAGCTCCCCTGAACTTCACCTCCTGTTTTCCGGAGTCGGCGGTTCATCAGAAAAAGATTGATCACGATCGGCGTATCAAGGAAAAAGAGGCACGTAAAGCCTATGAATTGGATCTGAAGAAGCATCATAAAAATCAGACCAAAGAAACCCGGGCCCGGATGCGTCAGACCAAAAAGAATGCAAAACGGGTCACTCCCCTAAAAAAGTAATGAAATAGCGAAGTAGCGAAATAGCGAAATTTTCCCCCTGTTTTCGTCCATGAAAAGTTGCCGTTGGACTGACACTTTTCCATGCTGGTATATTTCCCCTGCCTCCTATTTGGATTGGGTCTTGATTTCTACGCCAGCATTAAATAATTTTGAAGTTTAGAATAAAAT
>QYQJ01000073.1 GCA_007280875.1 Bacteroidota bacterium | reverse complement strand
CATCCTATCGAAATCAAAAAACATGGTCGAAAGGCCTTTAGCTTGTTTAAGTTTGGGTTGATCTTTCTGGCACATACACTGCTGAACCCCTTGTCAATTAACGATCTTGAAAATTGTATTAAAATTTTGTCATGTACTTAGGAAAAATGCTTATTTTAAGAATCCAGTAGCTTATTAATGCCCACATTATGAAGTATTCCCTAATTTCTCTGACGCGTTGCCATCGTTTAGCCTGTTGGTAGAGGTCTTTAAAGTCGGCTTTCTCCTTTTCGTTGCGCTCACGTTGTTCACGGATGATGCGTTCTTTTTCTTTTCGTATCCTATCCAATTCTTGCTGATATTTTCACGAGCAACCCTAATTTTCAAACCTTCTCCTTCAGAACGCACCATCCCCCGATCAACATACCAGTCTTTTTTATATTCAAGAAGCTGCTTTTGAGATTTAATAACCAATACATCAGGATTGGTTAGCTTTTTGGGTACCGTTAATGGGAGTGATTTGTCCGCTTTTATCAAATCAATCGCAGACTTCATATGAAATATTCGTGCCCTTAGATCATTGATATTCTTTTCATCGGGGTACAGGCTGATCTTATTATCGCCCTCATAATCCAACGGCAGTTCCGCTATCTCAACAGCTTTGCCAAATCGTAGTTTTGACCAGTGTCCGTTAGGTGGCACGGGTACATTCATTGCGAAGCAAATTTTCCGAAGATGTGGGTAAGAGATGTTGAGCCGTTTGGATATGGCGGTCAGTGACTCCTTCCATACCAGATCGTAAAGCTCTTGGCGGGTGATTATGTTTTTATCCATTGGATTTTGCATTTAGCCCGAAATACTCCCCTGTATTTCAGGCATCAAAAAAACGTACAGTTATTTACCTGCTCTGACAATAAGGCTAAATGGCTGGACTCTTGCTTTCCGTCATTTTTTGCCGTATATTTCGAACCTATTTCAGGGTGTTGCCATTGACGATGTAACCATACAGTGAATGAAAAAGTTTTACATGTTATTGGTAGCGCTGTTTCTGGTAAACGGCGCAAGCGGACAGGGCTCAATCCCTGCATCATCAATTGATGCTTCTGCACAAAGCAAACATCCAACATTCAATCTGCAACATCGAACGCCCCATCAACTCTCATTAATCCAGATATATGACAGCATCTATTATTGGCGGTGGGATACGATCAGCATTGGATGGAAGATTGAATCTAAATACAGTGACATCGTTTATGATGCCAACAATAATCTGATAAGTGAGGTAGGACAAAACTGGGACGGCAGCACATGGGAGAATTCCGAGCATCACACCTATACTTACGATGTCAACAATAACCAGACAAGTTATCTAAAACAAATCTGGAACGGCAGTACCTGGGAGAATTCCTCGCTGACCACCTATACTTACGATGCTGACAATAATTGGACAGGATACATTGTACAAAACTGGAACACGACCACCTGGGAGAATTCCGAGCGATACACCTATACTTATGATGTCAACAATAACCGGACAAGTAATTTAAGACAAACTTGGAACGGAACCGCCTGGGAAAATTCCTCGCTCATTACCATAACCTACGCGGCCAACAATAATTGGACAAGTTATTTAAGACAAACCTGGAACGGGGCCACCTGGGTCAATTCTTGGCTATACACTGGTACCTACGATGCCAACTATAATCTGACAATTGAATTGCAGAGAAAATGGGAAGACGGCACATGGAAGAATTTCGCTCAATACATCCATACCTATGATGCCAACAATAATCGGACAAGTGTATTAGGCCAAATATGGAACGGTAGCGACTGGGAGAATTCCGATCGTATCATCCAAAACTACAGTGCCAACAATAATTGGACAAGTAGATTATGGCAATACTGGAACGGCAGCACATGGGTGAATTCTTATCAAGAGACCTATACCTACGATGCCAACAATAATCTGACAAGTGTATTAGGCCAAATCTGGGACGACGCCACCTGGGTAAATTACAATCAAGAATCCTATACGTACGATGCCAACAATTTCAGAATAAGTTATGTATACAGAAAGTGGAATAATGCCGGCACTATAATAAAAGAGGGCGACAGCACCCATTATTATTTTCATTCAGTTCTTGGAATAGATAACTTGAAGACGGAGGGGAGAGGTATTATAGTTTATCCCAATCCATCTTCGGATAAAATCACAATCGAATCCACCGCCAATGGGCACCTTTTTATCCACAGCATCAGCGGTCGGCAACTCCTGAAACAGGAAATCACCGTACCTACAACCACAATCGATGTCAGCGTCCTGCCAAGTGGTGTTTATGTTGTGAAGGTTGTTGGGGATAAAGGGGTGCAGGTAGGAAAGTTCATTAAACAGTAATGTGGAGTAAGGAACAGAGTAAGGGAAAATACCTTTGTATCAACGCATTCAGTAACGTAATATTAACCATTCATTTCGGGCATTCTGACATCCATCAGAACCAAATCAATGTCAGGGTTATTGCGGCAAATTTCAACAGCTTTAGTTCCATTGCATGCTTTGTATATTTCTTTGCAGTACTTTTTAACTACCACTGAAAGGAACGATTCCGATGTCTCGTCATCTTCGACAATTAATATTTTCAGGTTCTTAGCTTTATCATCAGCTACGATTCCAGAAGAAACATCTTTAATAACGATTTCAGACTCCGTTTCAGCATTGTATGGAATGGTGAAATAAAATATTGAACCTTTTCCAAGCTCGGTTTCTACCCAAATATTTCCGCCCAGCATGTCCACATAAGCTTTCGAAATTGATAATCCCAATCCCGCACCTTCATATTTTCGGGTATGTGATTCACTGCCCTGCCTGAACCGCTTAAAAATGATTTCTTTCTTTTCATCAGCAATGCCATCACCAGTATCTTTCACAAAAAATTCAAGGTACTTGCCCTTTTTCTCAATTCCAAATTCAATGGAACCTGCATGGGTAAATTTAATGGCATTATTGACAAGGCTGGTAAGAATGGAATAGAGTTTCTCGCGGTCTGTTTTAATGATGGATTCTTTTGATGACAAGGCGGTTTTAACTAAAAACTGGATTCCTTTGAGTTCTGCTTCGGATTTGAAGGAGTTATAAACATTTTTTATTTGCTCGTTCACATTCGTTTCTGAAATTGAAACTTTCATTGCTCCTGCCTCTATTTTTGAAATATTCACAATATCGGTGATAATATTAAGCATTCGGGTGCTACTCATTGCAATAAGTTCGATATATTCTTTTTGCTCTTCACTCGTTAAATGAGGCTCTTTCAGTAATTCAGAAAATCCCATAATACCATTCATAGGTGTTCTGATTTCGTGGCTTATATTGGCAAGAAAAGCTGATTTCAGGCGATCGCTTTCTTCGGCTTTTTCTTTGGCAATGATTAATGCTGCCGCCCGCTTTTCTTTCTCTTCGTTTTGAAAGAGAAGCTCCTTGTTGGCAATGATTAACTCTTCTGTCTGTTTGCGTTCGGTAATATCTCGCTGTATCCCAATAAAACCAATTATCGCATTTTTTTCATTGAGGACAGGACTTGATGTACTTTCAACCAATACAAGCTCTCCGTTTTTTCTTTTGTTCAGTATTTCACCTTTTACTTCAGCTTTATTTAACAGCGTTTTCCAAAAATTTTCGTAGACTTCTTTATCAAGTAACCCGCTCTTGATGATTCGGGGCGTTACTTTGCCAACGATTTCATCAGCAGTGTATCCAAAAAGTGCAGTAAATCCAGAATTAATGTAGGTGATAATGCCTTCGATGTCCGTGAGAAAAATTGCGTCACTGGTGGTGTCTACGGCTTTGGATAATTTTAATATCATCTCCTCATCTGACCTGACTTCTATGGGGATTTTCTCGTAGGATGATTGCAACGAATCGTATTTCTGTTTCAATTCTTGCAATTCTCTAACCAGTTCTTCTTTGGTTTTATCTCGGTCTTTCATAATATTTTCATTTTCAAATTGTAAAGATATAGTTAAAATACCGCTCATCCGTATAACAAAATACAAATTGTTTTGGAACGCGGGGAGAACTTAGAAATAGAACTCAAATCAAGCCCTTATTGACCCCTACGGTTCAATTGGTTGCAATGACGTGGATGTTGTTGCCCCGTGTTCATAATCCATCCTCATAATTGCTACAACCGGGCCTAAAACGTGCGTTTACTTAAAAGAAAAACCCCACCAGCAGGTGGGGCTTTTTCTCAAACAAACACCTATGAAAAACACGGACACGGTATTTTACCAGGAAGCGGATGCGGGATTGAAGGCAATTGCGCCTTCGTAGAAAGCCATGGGGGCAGATTGTTAAATGAATGTATTTATTGAATATTGGGAGCTTGCTTGCTATCCCAATCCCATTTCCACAAGTATAACAATTGAATCCTCCATCCAGGGCCACCTATCCATCATCAATCTCAGCGGTCAGCAACACCTGCAACAGGAAATAACCGAACCAGACACCACCATTTTCTGCTGGTAACCCTCTTTTTTGTACTTTCGTCAGGAATATCGGAATTTTCATGCGTCATTCGTCATTCCAATCATTCGTAAATTAAAAATATGCCTATCGTCGCCATCGTCGGTCGTCCCAATGTCGGGAAATCCACCCTCTTTAACCGCCTGGTCGGGCGACGGGAGGCCATCGTAGATTCTACCAGCGGGGTGACCCGCGACCGTCACTACGGAACCTCTGAGTGGAATGGGGTGGAATTTTCGGTGATCGACACCGGCGGGTATGTGGATCAGTCGGGAGACCTGTTTGAGGAGGAGATTAAAAAGCAGATTCGGCTGGCCGTCGAGGAGGCGGATTGCATCCTGTTTATGGTGGATGTGCGGGAGGGACTTACGGGCATGGACGAAGATGTGGCCACGGTGCTGAGACGATCCAAAAAACCGGTCTTCGTGGTGGTCAATAAGGTAGACACCTACAAACAGGTGCATGAGGTAACAGAATTTTACAGGCTGGGACTGGGCGACCTCTTCAGCATCTCGGCTGTCAGCGGCAGCGGTACCGGGGAGCTGTTGGATGCGGTGGTGGGGGCCATCGGAAGGGGGCATACGCCGGCCATATCGGACGGTGATCCGCCGGCCATTGGATCTGTAGAGACGAGGCATGCCTCGTCTCTACAGGAATCCCCGGATATCCCCCGCATCGCCATCGTGGGGCGGCCCAATGCCGGGAAATCATCACTGGTGAACCTGTTGCTGGGGAACCACCGGGCCATTGTCACCCCTGTGCCCGGCACCACCCGTGATTCAACCCATACTCCCTACCATGGATACGGGCTGGATTGCCTGCTGATCGATACCGCGGGGATCAGGAAGAAAGGGAAGGTCACAGAGGATGTTGAGTTTTATTCGGTGATGCGGGCCATCCGTTCCATCGAACACAGCGATGTCTGCATCCTGATGGTGGATGCCGAACGGGGATTCGAAGGCCAGGATCTGAACATCTTCTCCCTGATCCAGAAAAATCACAAAGGGGTGGTTATCGTGGTAAACAAGTGGGATCTGATCGGGAAGGAGACCAATACGCACAAGGAGTTTGAAGCGATGATCAGGGATCGGATCGCCCCCTTCCGGGATGTCCCGATTCTCTTTACCTCGGTAACCCGGAAACAACGGATCCTGAAAGCCCTGGAAATGGCCATCGAAGTCTGTCACCGCCGGACGAAAAAGATTCCGACCCGGGAGCTGAACGACACGATGCTTCCAATTGTGGAACAATATCCTCCTCCCAAGCTGAAAGATAAGCTCATCCGGATCAAATACGTCACGCAGCTGCAGAAGTCGTACCCGATTTTTATCTTTTTTTGTAACCATCCCCAATACGTTAAAGAGCCGTATCAGCGTTTTCTTGAAAACAAACTCCGGGAGAGATTCTCTTTCACCGGCGTGCCGATAGAGATCTTCTTCAGGCAAAAATAGTGCATGGAAGAGAGTAAACGGATTGATAAATGGTTGTGGGAAGTCCGGGTATTCAAGACCCGGAACCAGGCCACTATTGCCTGCCGGTCGGGTAAGGTACGGATGGACGGGACTCCCGTAAAGCCCTCCCGGGAGCTGCATCCGGGCAATCTGATCACCCTGCACCAGCCACCCATGACCCGGACATTCCGGGTGGTGGATTTTCCATCCGCCAGGGTAGGGGCCAAACTGGTACCCGGCTTCATGGAGGAGCTGACTCCGGAAGAGGAGTTCCGGAAACTGAAGCTGATCAACGGATTGAATTTTGAGTACCGCATCCGGGGAGCGGGCCGTCCGACCAAACGGCAGCGCCGGGATATCGACCTGCTCAAGAAACGGTGGAAAGAGTAACAGGACATGAATGTAGCCATATGAGAAAACGGATCCGTACGGAATCGCTGACCGAGCTTGTCTTTGAGTACCGGAACAAAGCGTATGGGTCTTATGAGCTGCAGAAAAAGTATCTGAAAACGCTCTTTATCTCTGCCGTTACCGGGATCTTCATCTTTCTGCTGATCGTACTGATCCCTTTTCTGTTCTACCTGATCAGGGAGGCGCGGATGGGCCTTGATATGGAGTATATCTATGAAGTAGAGTACATCCCCTTTGCCCCTCCCGAGGATCTGACGCTCCTGGAACTAGCCAGAGCCCATTCCATTCCACCGGAGGAAAAAGTGCTTGTACCTGTGGTCACCGATACCATCCTTCCGGAGGAGGAACAGACCGGGGAAAGGGAAATAGAGAAAGAAAGCGAAAAAGAAGAACCGGAAAAATCCGACTCGACTTCTTACGGAACCCGGGGAAATGAGACCGGCCGGCAGATGAATACCGATACCGTGATCGCCACCACCATCGATGTCTACCCGCGGTATCCTGGTGGGGAAGAGGCCAGGATCTATTACCTGCGGCGTCATGTCTCTTACCCAAAAGAAGCTGTAGACAACGGAATCCAGGGGGTTGTTACCGTTGTGTTCGTCATTGAAGCCGATGGCCTGGTGACCAATGTCAAGATCCTCCATGGCATCGGGGGAGGGTGTGATGAAGAGGCGGTGCGGGTAACCCGGGAGATGCCCAGATGGACTGCAGGGAAACGAAGCGGCAGGCCCGTCCGGGTAATGGTAAAAATGCCGATCATATTCCGGTTGCCAAAACAGTAGGGGCGGCCATCATTTATTTTTTACCGGGATCCGTTGTCGATGGTTTGGCGGCGGGCTTTCCATGTGCACAGCAGGCACCGGAGGTCTTTGCTTTGGGGCACTCCTTTGCCCTGGCACAATCAGCCTTGGATTTGGTCGTCTGTTCTGTTTTTGTCACCTCTTCCTTCTTGACAGGTTTTTGAGGCTCCTGTGCAAAGGTCAGGCTGGCGAATAGAAATAATGCGGAGATTAATACAGCTGCTTTTTTCATGGTTATCTTGTTTATGAATTTAACTTAGAATCAGTTTAGATAACGCAAATATATGAATAAAATTACATACGAGGACAGGAAAGTAGTTAAAAAAAAGTTAAATCTGTCATTCCTTTCCAAAGATCGCCTCTTTGATCAGAGCCCGTAGTTCCGCTTTTTGAAAAGGCTTGGCTATATAGTGCGTACAGCCCTCAGCCAGCAGCCGCTCCCGGTCGCCGATCATGGTATATCCGGTTACTGCAATGATGGGGACCTTCTCGTAGCCGGAGATCGCTTTGATTTTTTTGGTTGCTTCAATGCCATCCATTCCCGAGCCCAGATTGATATCCATCAGGATGGCATCATAGGTTTTTTCGGAGGCCATTTTTACCGCGGTTTGCCCTTCAAATGCATGCTCCATATGATAGGTGGGCTTCAGGAAGAGTTCAATCAGGTTCTTATTGATCAGGTTATCTTCGACCAGAAGTACCAGGGGAATATCCCGCTTTTTCTTTTCCGGTTTCAGGTGAAGAACCCGTTCGGGTTCTTCCGGTTTACTGGTTGCAGGTTGTTGCGGATGGGAAGCCGGCAACCAGATGGTGAAACTGCTTCCAGTTCCGGGTGTGCTTTTCATGGTGATCTTCCCCTTCAGCAGTTCAACGATTCTCCGGCTGATGGTCAGCCCCAGTCCTGTTCCCTGGAATTTCCGGTTGTATCCCTCACTCGCCTGGCGGAATTCGTGGAAGATGATGTCAAAAAACTCCTGTTCAATCCCGATTCCGGTATCTTCTATTTCAATGGTCTGCCACAGGGTATTATCCAGGTTCACGGTGCTGGCACGAATGGTCACCCCCCCCTGCCGGGTGAACTTCACGGCATTATCAAGGATCTGCCTGAAAAGCTGCCGGAAGAGCGGTTGGTCTGTAAAGCCGACCAGCTCTTCCGGGAAATCGGTCTGAAGGAAGATCTTTTTCTCCTCTGCTTGTTCTCCGAAAGACTTGCAGATGTCTTTCATCACTGCCACCAGGTTAATGTGCTTGAATACCATGGTAACTTTACCGGCCTGAAGTTGAGACAGGGTGATGATGGAATTGAGCGTCGACATCAGCCTTCGTCCGGAGATATGAATGTTTTCAACCATGGGAAGGTATTCGGTATTCCTCAGGTCATCCTGCAGCAGTTCCGAAAAACCCAGAATCCCGTTCAGTGGGGTTCGTAACTCATGACTGATGTTGGAAAGAATGGACGATTTCAGCCGGTCCGATTCCTCTGCTTTCTCTTTTGCCAGGATTAGTTGCTGTTCATAATTTTTCCGTCCTGTGATATCCTGTGCCATCATAAAGAGGAACTTTTCCGAGAACAACGTGATTATTTTTCCGCGGACCTGGATCAGGATATCGTTGCCCTCTTTGCTTTTCCAGGTGGCTTCAATATTGTGAAAATCCTGAATTTCCCGGTCCCGGGTTTGCTGTTCATCGATGATGTCCTGCAGGATAATATCCTGTATGAACCGACGTCCCGACATGGCCAGGATCTCCTCCCGGGAGAGTTCAAGCAGGTTGCAGGCTGCCTGGTTAGCATCTACAACAGCGAGATCCGATAACCGGATCAGGAGTATGGCGTCATGTACAGTTTCGAACACCGCGTGGTATTTGATCTCACTGCGCCGGATGGTCTCCCGTGTCTTTTCCATCCGTCTGGAGATGCGAACAAGAAGCTCATCAAAATCAACGGGTTTGGTAATGTAGTCGTCGGCTCCCAGGGTCATCCCGTACAGAATGTCTTCCCGCTCGGCCTTAGCTGTCAGAAAGATAAAGGGGATCAGGGAAGTGGAAACCTCACTTTTGAGTTTCTCAAAAGCTTCGTATCCATTCAGCTTGGGCATGAAGATGTCGCAAAGAATCAGATCAGGCAGCTCTTTTGTTGCCAGGTCCACACCCTCTTTCCCGTTTTCTGCCTGGAAAACCTCCATCCCCTCCTCCTCCAGAAAATCTGACAGGCTCTCCAGCAGGATTGGATCGTCTTCAATAATTAGAATTTTGCTCATAAGCAGTGGTTTTAGTGATCTCTGCAGGGATCTGCACTTCGAAGGTGGTCCCCAGGTTGATGGTACTGGTCACCCGGATCGATCCTTTCAACAGATCGACGCATCGTTTGACGATCGACAATCCCAGTCCCGTACCCGGATAGGGATCGCTGTTGGTAGCCCGGTGAAAGGGCTGAAACAGTTGTTCCAGATCGCGCTCCGGGATTCCAATCCCCTGATCGCTTACAACCATTTCGATGTGGTTATTGGTTCGTGTAACGGTCACCCGGACCGGTTTTTCTTCAGGGTTGAATTTACCGGCATTGGAGAGCAGATGAGAGAGAATTTGCCGGAGAAGTTCTTTATCGCTGAATATGTTGTCATCATCCGGTTCCATGTTCAATTCAAGGTGAACCGGCAATTCGGAACTCTTTCTGAGATCTTCGATCACATCATTAACAAAATCGTTGATCTTAATGGGCTCCGGCCGAACCAGAAGCAACCCACTCTGATCCCTGGAGAGGAGAGTCACCTCTTCAAGGAGCATCACCATATTCTGGATCGCCTCCTGCACCCGCCGGAGGACTTTTTCCTTTTTTTCCGGAGGCCACTTTTCCTGATATCTGCTCAGCAGTTGAATGTTGCTGGAAATGGCTGCCAGCGGCGTTCTGAATTCATGCGAGACCAGCGAAATAAATCGTGATTTCAGCTCATTCAGCTCCTGTTGCTTGGTGAGCATCCTGGTGATCTCCAGCTCTGCCTCTTTCCGGATGGTGATATTCCTGATGGATGCCAGGAAATCTCCGGTACCGGTAGCCGAAACCATCGCCTCGTAAGAGCGTTCAGTCCCATCGGGCATATGGAGTGTATATTCGAAACTCTGGCTCTTCCGGAACCAGATCACATCCTGGATGGCCTGCTGATATCCTGAGATGATATGGGAGGGCAGGATCTCTGTAAGCTTCTTTCCCAGGAATTTCTCCGGCGGAAGAAAGAGTTCTGTCCGGTCAGGAGCATGATAATCCGTTATGCTCCCTTCAGCACTGATCCGAAACAACAGATCCGGAATCGAGTTGAGCAGAGCCCTCGATTTGGCCTCGGAATAAGCCACTGCCTTCAGCGCCTCGCTCTTCTCATGCATGACGGCATTGAGCTCTTTTCGCTGGGCAAAGAATCGCTGCAGAAGGACCCCGATCTTGCCGATTTCATCGTGTCGCCGGGAAAGATCCTGAACAGGTTCAGCATCATCGAGGGAAAGGGAATGGGCAATCAGGTTCAGGGGTTTGATGATCCAGTAATGAATCGCTACCCCAAACAGGCCGATCAGCAGAATAAACCTGGCAATAGATAAAAATGTCCACCACGGGATTGGCAACCATGCAATAACCTCACTCCTGACCAGGAACAGGTTTGGGATAATGGTGATTGCAAAAGCTGCTAGGAAGACAATCAGAAATTTAAACTGAATCTTCATGGTTTTTTCAGCCTGAAAGTACAATTCAAAAGTACTGAAAATGAGGGCGTTTTCCTACGAAAACCAGACTTATTTCGTAACTGTCGAAAGAATCCGTATATTTATATCCGTTTTTAATGTAAGTGTGATGAACGAGATCAAACCCTGGGGGAAAATCGGGGCGTTTCTGGTGATGGGGATATCCCTTATCATCTGTTCCTGGATACTGGGTCACTACTGGAAGAGGACCCATATACAAAACGAAACAGTAAAAGTAACCGGATTGGCCACAAAGGATTTTGTGTCTGATCTGATTGTCTGGCGGGGAAATTTCTCCAAAAAGGCGCCAACCCTCAAAGAGGCCTACGAGGGACTCAAAATAGATGCTGGCTGAAGCTTCACGGGATGCCCAGACCAGGGCGATGCAGATGGCTGGGAATGCAGGTGGAAAACTTGGAGAACTCCGGAATGCCAGCATGGGGATCTTCCAGATCACCGGGCAGAACTCTTCCGAAGATTACTCCTGGGGAGGGACCTTCAATACCACCTCCAAGAATAAAACCGCGTCGGTGACGGTAAGGCTGGAGTACTACCTCAGATGAAAAGATCCAAATTCCAAGGTCCAAATTCCAAACCTTAATTTCAAAACACCCACTCCTCTTCCTCTTCCTTCTTCCCTCTTCCCTCGTCCTCACTCCCGGTTCCTGGAGTCGATGATGATCGTGACGGGGCCATCATTCACCAGCGAAACCTCCATCATGGCACCAAAGTCTCCTGTCTGTACAGGTTTTCCGAGCATGACTTCCAGATCCCTGACAAACTGATTATAGAGAGGAATAGCGGTTTCGGGTTTTGCAGCACGGATGTAAGAGGGGCGGTTCCCTTTTTTCGTACTTGCATGAAGAGTAAACTGGCTCACCACAAGAAGCTCCCCGCCGACCTCGGAAACCGACCGGTTCATTACCCCCTGATTGTCTGGAAATACCCGCAGCCGAATGATCTTTCCGGTCAGCCATTCGATGTCGTCGGAAGTGTCGGACTCTTCTATCCCCAGAAGAAGAAGCAATCCCGTTCCGATTGAAGCGACAGGAGCCCCGTTGATTGTGACGGAGGCATGGGAGACTCGTTGAAGGACGGTTCGCATAAAGGACCCCTCCCTACCCTCCCCTGAAGGGGAGGGAACAGTAGGGGCAACCGGACCGGTTGCCCCTACTGGAGATTTTTGGGTCCCACAAATTTAGTAGTTTTGCACAAACGAACCATCATGACAAAGCTAAGTGTCAATATCAACAAGATTGCTACCCTGCGGAACGCCAGGGGAGGAAATCTGCCTGATCTGCTGAACGTGGCTATCGATTGTGAACGGTTTGGGGCCGAAGGGATTACCGTGCATCCCCGGCCGGATGAACGGCATATCCACTACCAGGACGTGACGGAGCTGAAACCCATTCTGACCACCGAATTCAATATTGAGGGATATCCATCCGACGCCTTCATACGATTGGTTACAGGAGTAAAACCCGCCCAGGTAACCCTGGTACCGGATCCGCCCGATGCCCTGACCTCCAATGCCGGCTGGGATACAATCAAGCACAGATCCTTTCTGAAAGAGGTCATCGGTGAGTTCAAAAGGCATGGGATCCGGACCGCCATTTTTATTGAGACGGATCAGAAGATGATCGGGCAGGCTCCCGTTACTGGTACCGACCGGGTGGAGTTGTATACCGAAGCCTATGCGAAACACTATGCCACCGATCGCGATGCCGCCATCCAGCCCTATGTGGATGCAGCAAAACTGGCTGATCAACTGGGATTGGGACTCAATGCCGGTCATGACCTGAACCTGGAGAACCTGCACTTTTTCCACCGGCAGATCCCGGGGCTGCTGGAGGTTTCCATCGGCCACGCGCTGATCTGCGATGCGCTCTATTACGGACTGGAAAATACGATTCAACTGTACCTTAGGCAACTGCGTTGAAAATTCCAACATCCAAAATCCAAGTATCCGATCCTTAACCACCTGGTCTAAACATTACGCTCATGAACAAACGGACTTTGACCTTACTCATCCTGATACTCTTCTCCTTCACCCTGTTGGCCAGCGAAAAAGATTCCCTGAAGCTGGTCCGGAAGGCAAAGAAGATCCATGAACAGGTGCTTACCATCGATTCGCATAACGACACCCCGTTGCGGATGGTCCGTCCGGGATTTGACTGGAATGAACGGCACGATCCGAAGACCGACCGGTCAAGGGTAGACCTGGTCCGGATGGAAGAGGGGGGACTCGATGGAGCTTTCTTTGCTGTATTCTTGAGCCAGGGTCCGCGTACTCCGGAAGGTTACGCAGACGCGAAACGACATGCCCTGGACATCTTAGATACCCTGCGGGATGCCATCGACAGGAATCCTGACAGGGTTGGTCTGGCGTTATCTCCTGCTGATGCATACCGGTTGCAAAAGGAGGGGAAACGGATCGCCTTTATCGGCGTGGAAAACGGTTATCCGATCGGCCTGGATATTGGAATGGTAAAAACTTTATATGACAGAGGGGCCAGGTACATTACCCTGGTCCATACCCGCAATAACGACATCTGCGATTCCTCCACCGATACACTCGGATACGGCGGGCTGAGTGACTTCGGTCGTGAGGTGGTGGCCGAAATGAACCGCCTGGGTATGATGGTTGACGTATCACACGCCTCTGATGACTCTTTTTATGATATCCTGAAGGTCAGCCGCTCCCCGGTACTGGCTTCCCACTCGTGCTCCCGGGCTATCTGTGATAACCCCCGCAATCTGGATGACGACATGTTCCGGGCCCTGGCAGCGAACGGAGGGGTTATCCAGATGTGCATCCTGAGCGACTATGTGAAGGTTCCCGTTCCCAATCCGCCCCGGGATTCTGCCCGGGCTGCGGTGCGGAAAAAATTCAACGATTTTGAGAACCTGTCGGACGAGGAGATGAAACAGGCCCGCAAGGAGTGGTATGCCCTTGAAGATCTGTTCCCGCGTGAACTGGCTACAGTAAGCGATGTAGTGGATCACATTGACCACATCGTGGCGGTAGCAGGGATCGATCATGTAGGGATTGGGACCGATTTTGACGGTGGGGGCGGAGTGACCGGTTGCTATGATGTATCGGAGATGGGGAACATCACCCTGGAGCTGGTCAGAAGGAGCTATTCCAAAGAGGATATCAGCAAGATCTGGGGAGGCAACCTGATGCGTGTGCTGAACGAAACTATCAGGGTTGCACGGGAATTCGCTCAAAAGAGATAATCCGATGAAGATACTTGTCAGCCTGATACCGGTATTGTTGCTGCTGGGGGTGCTGCTCTACCTCGACAGCTTCAGGCTGATCAACCGCTGGGTGCTGATCGTCTGTTTGCTCTGGGGAGGTGTTTCGGCTTCGATCAGCCTGGTGGCAAATACAGTCCTTGCGGAACGCCTGGCCATCTCCTTTGATACCCTCTCCAGGTATGTAGCTCCTTTCACGGAGGAGGTCCTGAAGATGTGCATCCTGCTTTTTTTCATCTTCCGCCATCGCATCGGCTTTGCCATCGATGCAGCCATCTATGGATTTGCAGTGGGATCAGGGTTTGCCTTCACCGAGAACCTGATCTATCTGTCCCAGCTGGGACCCGAACAGGCGAATCTCTGGATCTGGATCGCCCGGGGCTTTGGAACTGCCGTGATGCACGGGGGAGCAACGGCCGCCGCCGGTATTATCCTGGTCAACAGGCTCACCGATTCACGGAGGCTTGGTCAGCCATTGTTCCTGGCAGTCGTGACGACCTACCTCATTCATGCCGTGTACAACGCCTTCCTGATATCCCCGCTCCTTTCAGCCATGGTTATCACCCTCCTCGTACCTGCTTTGCTGATCCTTGTATTCCATACAGGGGAGCAGAATCTTCGGGGATGGCTTGATGTGGGGATGGACGCCGAAGTGGGGCTTCTCCTGATGATCAACCGGGGAAAATTCTCCAACACCCGTGCAGGAGCCTATCTGCTTTCGATCAAAGATCATTACCCTCGTGAAGTGGTGGTGGATATCTACTGTTTCATGGCCCTGTACCTGGAGTTGTCGGTGAAGGCGAAAAGCCTGCTCCTGTTGAAGGAGAATGATCTTCCCTTACCGATGGATCCCCATATTACCGAAAAATTGACCGAGCTGGACCAGGTACGGAAGCAGATCGGTAAATCCGGGTTGCTGGCTCTCCGGCCCATCCTCCGGATGAACCGCCGTGACCTCTGGGCCCTCTCCATCCTTAAACCGGATTGAAATTTTCTTTATCTTTATCCCGTACAGACGCGATTCATCGCGTCTCAAAACCAGATACCATGGAACAATCCGAATCTCCTCCATCGGGCTACTACCGCTCCTCCGCCCCCTTTTATCAGCGGAGCTGGGCCCGGTACAGTTTCTTTTTCCTGGTTGGTGTGGTCGCCGGGATCGTGCTGATGTACCTGGCCGGCAATACGAAATCTTCGCAGTTTCTATCCGATGAAGATGCCAGGGGGACCATCTATAACTCCAGTTCATTTGATAAGATGAAACCGGCGGATGTGATCTATGTTGATAATCCCACCCTGAAAACCGCCATCAATGTAAGGTACTCCACCCAGGTTGTCGAGGCCCGCATGGATCTTTCCACCCTTTTTCCGGTTAAGGTGATGGTGGAGTTCAGCTACAATGACTTCCGGGTACTGAATCTGCAGAATCTCACCGGCAACGACCAGTCTACCACACTTTCGGCCTCCAACTACATCCAGATCGAGAACGTAGGAGACAACAAATACATCATCCAGTGGCTTAACCGGAACAGCCTCCCGCATCAGATCTCATTCAGGTTCTACCAGAACGACATGGTGGTCTATTCCAATGCGATTACGGTCAATAAAGAGTAAAATCAACCCTTCCTATTATGAAACGCAAACACAAGATCCTGATGGCTGTGGCAGCCGTGATCCTGGCCATCATTTTCATTCTCTTCTTCATCAGTCCGGATACGGTGAGTTTTTTTACCGGAGGGGAGTGAGGAAGGATTGCACAGCATTGCACAGTATTGCACAGTATTGCACAGTATTACACAAATGTAATAATGGACCATGAGTGATCTGACTTCAGCCATGATGGAAGGCGACCTGCAAAAAATCCGAGTGGTTCCGAAGGCGGATCTGCACAACCATTGCCTGCTGGGGATGCGGCTTGCGGAGGTCCGTGAGATCTCCGGACTGAACATCCGCCCTTTCCGATATCAGGGGAACGGTGTCCGGGATATCAACGACTGGATCCGCGAGCAGTATGTCCCTGTGTTGAACATCCCCGGCATTTTCCCGAAGCTGGTGGAGGCCAGTTTCAGGCAGGCAGCCGGGGATGGGATCACCCTGCTGGAGATGAGCATCGATGTGGGATTTGGCCATTTGTATGGTATTCCGGCAAGAACGATCGTGGAAACCCTGCAACAGGCGCACCGGGAGGTGGCTCCACAGATCGCTTTTCGTCCCTGCCTGGGATTTCCCCGGAGCAGGCCGGTACACAGGCTGCTTCGTTTTTTCGAGCCCTATCTCGACCTGGATTATTTTACTGCCATTGACCTGTACGATGAGGAACAGAGCCAACCGGTGCAGAACTTCCGGGAGATCTACCGGTTTGCCCGTCAACAGAGGCTCCGGTGTACCGCTCATGCCGGTGAATTCGGATCGGCAGAGGAGGTACGGGAAGCGGTGGAGGTTCTGGAACTGGATGCGGTTCAACACGGCATTGCGGCGGCCTCTTCCCCGGAGGTGATGCAATGGCTGGCCGACCGGGCTGTCCCGCTGAATATCTGTCCCACCAGCAACCTGGTACTCCGGAGAGTCTCATCCTATGCCGCTCACCCGGTTCGCATCCTGTACGATCACGGTGTGAAGGTGACCATCAGCACCGACGACGTCACCCTCTTTGACCAGGGTGTGTCAGAAGAGTTGCTGAATCTGTTTCGGGCGGGAGTGTTCTCGGCGGAGGAACTGGAGGAGATCAGGGCTTACACAATGACATGAATGAACAGGAATGACGACGATCATGAATTCCCCTGTGCCCCTGTGCCTCTGTGCCTCTGTGACCTTGTAACCTTCAACTTCTCCGCCCCCTCCACCACCTTCCTCAGCGTGTCGTGCCATAAGGTCAGATACAGTATCAGGGTCATCAGCCAGATCACGCCGAAGTTGAACCAGAGGGTGTCGATGCAGAGGCCGAAAAGGTTTTTATACGGGGCATAGAAGTGAGCCCGGCCAATCTTCGATCGGGGATCCAGGAAGATGGGATCTTTTTTCCGGATCAGTTTTCCTTTCGCTTCAATCACCTGGTTGACCGAATTCTGATTCAGGGCAAAGTCGGCCAGGTTCTGGTTGTAGTAGTCCTGGCGCATCCGGTACAAAGCCTCTGTTCCGATCTCGCTCACCAGCTTTTCATAGCGGGCGTCCCTTCGGGAGGTAACCGAAGTGAGGCGGGAGGAGAAGTGGCGGCTGAGGGAATCGAGGTATTGAGACGTATGGAGTTTGACTTCATCGGAGAACCGGTGTGGAGTAAGATCCGGTAATCCGGAAAAGGAACCGAATCGGGCTTCCCGGGTCAGGAGGGGAATTTCATGGGTGAGGATGGCAAAATAGTTAGCTGTTTGCTCCGGATCACGGTCCAGTTTGAGGTTTCTCCGGCAGGCATCCAGTTCAGCCTGCAGGGTGGGGATCTCATAGGCCGAGATAAAGGAATAGTAGCTGATTTCTTTCTCGTAAGGATAGAAGATCCGTTCGTACCGGTTGTTTTTGAACTGATGTACGGCAAGGGCTTCATATGACCAGCGGGAGGTCATCAGATCCCCTACAACGGGAACGTATGTGCGTGAGGAGATCGAAGGATTGAGGTTGTCGAAGGGGACGATGGTCCCGCTTAGCAGCAACTGGGGAACCAGGATGAAGGGGATCAGGATGTAGATGGCCACCACCGATTTCATTCCCGACGAAATGTTCAATCCCACCATGTTGGCAAAGCAGGATGTGGCAAAGAGGATCAGGAAAAAGCTCCAGAGCATCCCACGGATTTCCAGGATGAGGTTTCCGACGAGGACGAACGACAGGGCCTGTATAGCCGACAGGGTGAACAGGAGAATGATCTTGGAATTGAGGTAACTCCAGCGGCTGAGATGAAGAAAGCCCTCCCGCTTCAGGATCTTCCGGTCGTGGATGATCTCTTCGGCGCTGACCATCATTCCGAAAAAGAGGGAGACCACGACACTCATAAACAGGTAAGCCACCAGGTTGCTGTTGGTCCCGAAGAGGTAGGATTCGCCCGGGTAATACCGTGTGAGCAGGGCCAGGATAGCCGCAAGAACCGGTGCTTCCAGCAGGTTGATCAGAAGATACTGTTTGTTGGTGATCTTCGAAAGGAGGTTCCGGACGGAGAAGATGCGAAACTGGTTCAGCAAACCGGGGATCTTGAAGAAGCGTGTGGGAAGGGGATGTTCCCGGGTCTGAATCGGTAATCCCGGCTGGATATTCTTCAGGAAATGGTCGTACCACTCCTGCGGGGTGGTCTTCCGGTTTGCGCTCAGCTTACCGTATTCATTGATCACTCTGGCTTCTGTGATCTGCAGGATCTGTTCGGGATTGACATAGCCACAGTTGAAGCATTCACTTTCGGTTGGATTTACATGGCTGCTGAGGGTCTTGAAATAGGTCAGGGCATCGATCGGGTTACCGTAGTAGATCGGAAAACCGCCTTTATCAAGGATCAGCAACTTATCGAAGAGTTTGAAGAGATCGGAGGAGGGCTGGTGAATATTGACCACTACGAGCCTCCCTTTCAGGGTTTGTTCCTTCAGCAGGAGCATCACCATTTCGGAATCCATGGAGGAGAGCCCCGAGGTGGGTTCGTCCACAAAGAGTACCGAGGGTTCCCGGATCAGCTCCAGGGCGATGTTGAGCCGTTTCCGCTGGCCGCCGGAGATGAACTTGTTCAGGGGATCCCCGACTTTCAGATGGCGGATACCGGCCAGGCCGATGTCAGACAGGATTTTCGCAACCGCCCGTAATAGCTTCTGCCGGCTGAAATCATTGAAGCAGAGCCGGGCATTGAACCAGAGATTCTGGAATACGGTAAGCTCTTCCATCAGCAGGTCATCCTGTGGAACGAACCCGATGATTCCCTGGAGCTTATCCCGGTCGGTATTCAGATCGTATCCATTGATCAGGATCTGTCCATCGGTGAGCGGGAGGTTTCCATTGAGCAGGTTTAGCAGGGTGGATTTCCCGACCCCGCTGCCTCCCATCACCCCGATCAGTTCGCCGGAGCTGGCGGTGAAGCTGAACGGGTGAATCCCGTTGCTGCTGTTCTTGAACCGGAATTCGATTCCCCTGCAGGTATATTCAATGGCGATGGTCTCCGGGGTATGGAGGAAGCGGGATGCCACATCTGAATAGTAAACCGGACTGATTTTGAGGCTGGTGATGATGGATCCATGGTTGAGGATCACGGCACGGTAAGGAACCAGGTTGTTGCCGTTCAGATTGAGGTCATCTTTCCCTTTGTACCGGCATATAAAAGAGTGAATCAGCGGGAGGTAGAGAATGAGGATCTGTCCGTCGAGGTTTTCCCGGAACATATGTTTCTGGGATTCAGCATGCTTCCCGGCATCGATGATCAGGATCTGATCCCGGTTCAGGTGCGGGCTGTCGGGATCGAGGATAAATGCACAGCTGTTTTGGTAAAGGGTTTCAGGCAGATTAAACGTTTCGCTGATGATCCGGAGAAAGCGCTCCTCGACGCTGGAGATAGAAATTGGATTCGTTTCGTTCCGGCCATGTTCTTCTTCCAGGAACTCAAGGAACTTCAGGAACACGATCACTTTGTCCCGGAACTGAAGCCCTTTATTCACCCGCAGGCAGATCTCTGAAATTTTTCCGGCGGTGTCGGGAGGCTCGCCTCCGTCCGGGGGCTCGTGGAAAAAGAAAAGTTCGTCAAATAGCTTGAGGTATTCGTCCAGCTCCTGCGTGCTCAGATGGGATTTTAAAAAGGAAGAGATGATGGTACGGGTACTTTCCCGGTTTGCTTTTTGTCCTGAAGCAGCCACGATGGCAAAAAGCTGCACCAGAGCCATTAAGATCGGTTCTGACATACCGGAAGGTTTATGTAGACCGTATGGACGAGGCTTGCCTTGTCCATACAGGAATCCGATCAATCAATAAACGAATCCCGAACGCCTTCGATCATATCGTTGATGGCATTAGCTTGTTTGGCGTCCAGTTGTTTACCAGGTTCCTGACTAAAATCCGTGAAAACCGGTTTCAGGTTGAGCATGGCATCGTAGAGGGCTTTCATCGCTATGTCGTGTTTATAGAGATCCAGAACGGACATCAGCTGCTCATAATTGTCGGTCTGGTTGAAAATGATCCCGGAGATCTGGGTGTTGTCAACAGCCACAATGTTCAGCGCGCTGGTCAGAAACAAGCCCTCTACAAACGCTCCGGTAGCGATGTAGACAGCCACCTGGTTGCGGTTATTCTTTGACAGAAAATCATTGGTGGTCAGGAAGATCCCGGATACGAGGTCAACCAGGGAATCTTTGTTGTTGTCGAATCTTTTGATCCGTTCCACCAGATTAGGATGGTAGATCCCGGCGATACCCAGTTCCCCTGCCAGTTTACTGGTACAGCCCAGGAACTGATTGGTGTTGTCCACCTGGTTATAGGTGGCAGCATAGGCCAGATCGGCGCTGTAGATACCCAGGTTGATGGCTTTGTCTTTTTCGGTAATGTATTTTCCGACATTATCCACGGGATTTGTGATGTCGAAGATATACCCGGCTTTGGCCTGTTCCAGCAGGGTGGTCACTTCGAAGGGAGTGGGAAGGCTATAGAGCAGATTCAGCGCTTCGGGGGAGAGCGACATCTCCGAGCTAACGGAATCATTGGCTTGTTTATCTGTGTTTTGGCTGCCAATACCGCATCCTGCCAGGATGAAAAGAGATATAGCAAACACAGTTGCCAGGCTAAGAGCTAGAATACGTTTCGTTTTCATAATCTGGTATAATGAATTTATAGTTCAGTTTCTGCTATGCGAAAGTACAGGATTTTTTCAAAATAGTGAAATTTTTTATCCGGGATGTCAGTGCCTGATCAGCACTTTCATGCTGTCGGGCCGGGCCGCCAGTTTGAATGCTGCTTCGATCTCGTCGAAGGGAAATACTTTGGTGATCATCGGCTCCACATCCACCAGTTTCTGGCTCAACAGGCTGAGAGCCGGTTCAAACACGCCGCAACGGCTTCCGATGATGTTGAACTCATGCAATACGATCTGGTTCAGATCCACTTTGGCCGGGTCGGCCACCGTGGTTTTCAGGATCAGCTTTCCGCGTGGACGAAGGTGTTTCAACGCAACGCCGATGCCATCAGGACTCCCGGTACAGTCCACACAGATCTCTGCCCGCTCGTCCGCATGAAGCTCGCTCAGGTTCTTTGTGATCAATCCCAGCCCCCTGGCGAATTCCACTTTGGAGGAATGGATATCGAAGAGGGTATATTCGCATCCCGATAACCGGAATACCTGTGTAATGAGGAGACCCAGCTTTCCAGCTCCGAAAATGAAGACATTATCAGTGGGATTGATCTTGGTTTGTTCAAAGATCTCAAGGGAGGCAGCCAACGGCTCGGTGAAGACCGCAACAGGCAGTTCCACATTGGCAGGGACAATGTGCAGGTTTTTATCCGGAAGTACCACATACTCGGCAAATGCACCGGTATGCTCGAAAATTCCCATAACGGAGCGGTTTAAGCAGTGGCTTTTCCGGCCGGTCTGGCACAGATAGCAGTGACCGCAGGATATGTTGATCTCGCCGACCACATCCTTACCGAAGAACCGGCTCGTTTCATTGACTACTTCACCCACAAATTCATGCCCGAGGATCCCGCTGAACCCCATGTATCCCTTCAGGATCTCCAGGTCGGTATTGCAGATGGATGAATAGCGGATACGGATCAATGCATCTCCGTGTTTGGGTTCAGGGTCGGGAACCTCTTGCAGGGATAGTTTTCCATCGTATACCAGAGCTCTCATGGGGAATCATATTTTTCACAAAAAAAGCAATTTTTTTTCAGGTTATCACCAATTTTAGAAATAAATTTACATCCTCTTCATCTAGGCAGTTTCAGAATATATGAACCGATTGTACAGGTTTTTCCTCGATTCCCTGATCTTTCTCTCATTGCTGCTGGCGATCAGTGGATGTGACCGGACCTCCCCCTCAAAAGAGATCCCGGTTCCCCTGACAGATGAAACCGGTTTGGTTCTGCCTGACTCCCTGCAGCATGTGAAGCTTCTTCCATACTGGGTCACCACTGCCCAGTTTGCCGGGTACTACATCGGACAGGAGAAAGGGATTTTCAGAAAGTACGGGATTGACCTGGAGGTCATCCCCTTTCTTCCCACCATGTCAACTGACGTGATGATCCGGAATGAGGAGGCGGATTTTTTTCTGTTATGGCTCGTGAATGCCATTCAGCTCCGGGCTTCCGGGCTTCCGATCGTCAACATTGCCCAGCTCTCCTCGCGCTCTTCTTTACTGTTGCTGACCAAAAAAAGCAGCGGGATTGAGACCATCGCCGATATGGATGGCAAGCAGGCAGCGATCTGGAGCGGGTATGAGTTACAGCCGCAGGTTCTCTTCCAAAAGTACCACGTGGATGTCCGGATCATTCCGATCGGCAGCAGCAATAACCTGTTTCTGACCGATGGAGTGGAGATCATTAACGCCAACTGGTTTGACGAATACCATACCATCCTCAATAGCGGGTATAATGAAGAGGAGCTGGAACCTTTCTTTTTTTCTGACTATGGACTGAATTTCCTGGAAGACGGGATCTATTGTCTCCGCTCCACCATTGACCGGGATCCCGGCTTATGCCGGCGGTTTGTTGAGGCTTCACTCGAAAGCTGGAAATACGCATTTGATCACCCGGAGGAGGTCATTCCCCTTGTGCTGGAGAAGCAGCGCGAACAGAATATGCCGGCAAATGTACCGCATCAGCAATGGATGCTCGACCGGTACCGGGATCTCTATTATCCGGATCCTGAAACCGGCATCCCGACGAGCCTCCCTGATTCGTCGTACCAGTCCATTGCAACGATCCTCCTGGAGGCCCGGCTGATTGATAACATCCCTCCTTTCAGAGACTTTTATATTTCCTATCAGTCACTGGGACAGCAACCCGAAATTAAAGGAACCATCTCCCGATGAAAGCGGCCCTGAAAGACAGCAGAGGTTTGGCATTTAAACTGATCCTGTCGGTCTTTTCCGCTATTGCCATGATCTTTGTGATAATTTTCCTCTATAACTACTTTGTAACCCGGCAAACGGTGATCAGGAACCTGGAAGCCATTGCTACCAATCTGACGGAGAGTACGGTGAACAAAGTAGACCGGACCCTCTTCGCCATTTCCAAGATACCGGACAATCTGGCTGTTGTTTTTGAGCACTCCCATTTCACGGAAGCGGAAATGAAGGAGTTGCTCAAACTGATTGTAGAGGTCAATCCGGAGATTTACGGATCAGCCATCGCCTTCGAACCTTACTTTGAAGGCAGGAAGGAGAAATTCTATTCATTTTATGCGTACCGGCAGAACGACAGTGTAGTCCTCACCACCCTGGGGAACGATCGCTACGATTACTACCTGATGGACTGGTACCAGATCCCCCGGGAAAAGAAGGAACCTTACTGGACGGAGCCCTATTTTGATGAAGGGGCGGGGAATATCATCATGTCGACCTATTCTGTCCCGCTCTATTTTAACCGTGGAGGGGAACGGAAGTTCGTCGGAATTATCACGGTCGATATATCACTTGACTGGCTGCGGAAACTGGTCGACTCCATCCATGTATACGAGACAGGTTTTGGATTTCTGATCTCTCAGAACGGAACCATTATCACCCATCCCGTGAAGGAGCTGATCATGAATGCCTCGATCTTCAGCCTGGCAGATGAGTATCATATGCCTGCGTTCCGGGAGCTTGGGAGGAAAATGATCCATCGCGAATCCGGGTTCAGCACCGCCACCTACAAGAATCAATACACCCATAAGGCAAGCTGGATTGCTTATGAACCCGTCCCCGGTAACGGGTGGTCCCTGGCCGTTGTATTTCCTGTGGATGAGTTCATGGCCGATGCCCGCAAGTTAAACCTGGCCATCATCCTGCTGGGCAGCATCGGTCTGGTGGTGATCTTTCTGGTGATCCTGCTGATCTCCCGATCGATTACACGACCTTTGCGGAAGCTGACCCAGGCTGCAGAAAGCTTTGCCGAAGGGGATTTCAATGTAACGCTGCCCGAAATCACTTCGCAGGATGAGATTGGACGGCTGGGAAAGAGTTTCCGGTATATGCAGAAAGCGCTGGCCGAAACCATAGGAAACCTGAAAGAGACCTCCGAGCAGCTCAGGATATCGAATGAAAAGCTGGAAGAATACAGCAAAACCCTGGAGTTGAAGGTGGAGGAGCGGACCGCTGAACTGGTGACCAAGAACACCGAACTTGACAGCGCCATTCAAACCCTGAAAGCGGCGCAGGCCCAGCTGATCCAGTCGGAAAAGATGGCCTCCCTCGGACAACTGACAGCGGGAATAGCTCATGAGATCAAGAACCCGCTGAATTTCGTGAATAACTTTGCCGAACTGTCGACCGACCTGGCCCGGGAGATGAAGGAGGAGTTGAAAAAGGTGAGCGACCGGCTGGAGGAAAAGGATGTGGAATACCTCCTGGAGATCGTCGGAGACCTGAAGAGCAATTCACTGAAGATCCACGACCACGGGAAGCGGGCCGACAGCATCATCCGGGGGATGTTGCTGCATTCGCGCGGGAAGAAGGGAGAGAAACAGCTCACGGATCTCAATGCGCTGCTGGAGGAATATGTCAACCTGGGGTACCACGGCATGCGGGCCAGCGATCCCAATTTCAACATCAAAATCGAATCCTCCTACGATCCCGGGGTAGGGATGATGGAAGTGATTCCACAGGACCTGAGCCGTGTATTCCTGAACATCATCAACAATGCCTGTCAGGCAACGGCCGAGCGAAAAAGAGAGCAAAAGGAGTCCTATTTTCCGGTGCTTTCCGTGACCACTAGACGAGACGGAGATACGGTTGAGATCCGGATCATGGATAATGCCAAAGGGATCCCTCCCGACATCATTGAAAAGATTTTCAATCCTTTCTTTACCACCAAAGCAGCAGGTTCCGGAACCGGACTCGGACTTTCCATCAGCTACGATATCGTGGTACAGGAACACGGAGGAACATTGAAGGTAGAATCCACCCCGGGTGAGTTCACCGAATTCATCATCCGGATACCGGGAGAGAAAAAGGAGTTATGAACCCATGAAACTGAGCAGGTATGGAGCAGTTGACAAACCAGATTAAAATCCTTGTAGTCGATGATGAGGTGGACCTCGAACCACTGGTCAGGCAACGTTTTCGACGTCAGATCCGGGAGGGTGTATACGATTTGCTTTTCGCCCATAACGGACTCGAGGCCCTGACGAAACTCATAGAAAATCCGGAGATCGGGGTCATCCTTTCCGATATCAACATGCCGGAGATGGATGGCCTGACCCTTCTTCTGAAACTGAAAGAGCTGAAAAATCCGGCCCTGAAAACGGTCATTGTCTCTGCCTATGGCGATATGGAGAATATCCGTACAGCGATGAACCGGGGGGCGTTCGATTTTCTGACCAAACCGATCAACTTCGAGGACCTGGAGATCACCATCAGCAAAACATTGGAGGAGATCCAGCTGGTCAGGCAATCGATGGAAGAGCACCACCAGTTGCTCAGCATCCGGCACGACCTGGAGACGGCACGGGAGATCCAGCAGGCGATCCTCCCGATGGAGTTCCCTCCCTTTCCACACCGGAAGGATTTCGACATCTTTGCCTCGATGCAGGCAGCCAGGGAGGTTGGAGGTGATTTCTACGACTTTTTCATGATCGACAACGACCATCTCGGATTTGTCATCGGAGATGTGTCGGGCAAAGGGGTGCCGGCCGCCATCTTCATGGCCGTCAGCCGGACCCTGATCCGCGCTACCGGACTGAAAGGCATTCCGGTGGATGAATGCATCGGATACGCCAACCACCTCCTTTGCAACGAAAGCGTTTCCTGCATGTTCGTGACCGTATTTTACGGCATCCTGGATACCTGTACCGGGGAGATCGATTACGTGAACGGAGGGCATAACCCTCCCTATCTGCTCCGGTCAGGTGGCACCCTGGAACAGGTTCCTCTGACAGGCGGGACCATTCTGGGATTCCTGGATCATGAGCAATACAAAGCGGATAAAATAAAACTGGGGCCGGGTGACACCCTTTACCTCTATACTGATGGGGTTACGGAAGCCTTCAATAAAGAAAATGAGGCATTTGGAGAACCCCGGCTCGAATCCCTGCTGAAGGAACACAGGTCGGCATCCATCCAGGAACTGGTGAATATAACCATCGGGGAGGTGCATCAGTTTTCGGAGGGGGTGCCTCAGTCGGATGATATAACGCTGATGGCGATCAGGTATAATGGCGAAGTAGCGAGATAGCGAAATGGCGAAATAGCGAAATTCATTACACTG
>QYQJ01000222.1 GCA_007280875.1 Bacteroidota bacterium | reverse complement strand
TCCGCATGCTCGTTTCATAAACTTGAAGTTTAATTGGTTATGCGCTAATATACGATTGTGCTTCGAGCACGGAAAGCGCTGGAGTAGCGGACTGGATTTTTATCCGTCTGTGTGTAGTCCGGTGGATTACATGTACATTTGATAACAAAAATGACAGTCCTATGACCCGGAAAGAGATTGGCGAGAGCTATCGTTTGGTTCTTGATGATGTGGCATCGGGAAGGTTGACCTTTGCCCTGGAGACCCTGAAACGGCTGGTCCGTCAGAGCACCCGATCGGATTACTTCTATGAACTGGAATCCATTGAGGAAAATTACCGGAACCTGTTGAAGTATGCCTTTGAAGGGTACAACGATCCGAAACGGAATGAGATCCTTGGATCCATCTCAGCATCCCTCCTCCAACTGGCAGATGAGTTGGCCGACCACCTGCTGGAAGACTCCTATCCGGTGCAGAAACAGTCGCAGATCATGCTGAATCAGGAGTTCGGGACAGATTCCGCTGCTATCGCGGCAAAGATCGATGAGATCTTCTTTTCGCATGAGGTTTCCGAGTTGATCGACCACCAGGCAGTCCATGCTTCACCCGTTACCGACTCCATCTTCAAACTGATCTGGCTGACCCGTGACGTGAAGGATTACCATCTTAAACTGATCCGGTTTCTGAACCAGGACAACGGAGTGGAGTGGCACGAAAAGTCCCTGGTTGTCAGCGCTCTTACACTGAGCCTCCTCCAGTTCTTTGATCCGCAGAAATTTGTGCTGCTATTGGAATTCATCCTGAAACGGGAACAGGGGGTCTGCCACCGGGCACTGACCGGTTTCGTACTGGCCCTGATCCGGTATGAGAAACGGATCCGTTTCTTCCCCGAAGTAGTGAAACTGGTGGAAGATCTGGCTTCTGATGAGGAGATACGGAAAGATGTAGAGACGATCATCCTCCAGTTGCTGCTAGCTGGTGAAACCGAAAAGATCACCAAAGAGTTCCAGGAGGAGGTCCTGCCGGATATGCAAAAGGTGATGCCAAAGCTTGGGGATAAACTGCAACTCGACAACGTGGTTGAAGAAGAGGATCCGGAGGGTGAAAATCCTGTCTGGAAAGAGATGATCGACGAAGTACCCGGATTGTTTGAAAAAATCGAGAAATTCTCCCGCATGCAGATGGAGGGAGCCGATGTTTTCATGAGTACGTTCGCTATGCTGAAGCGATTCGACTTCTTCAATCAGATGTGCAACTGGTTTATTCCTTACTTTCACCAGCATCCGGCATTGAACACCGGTGTTGAAGAAGAAGGCGGAATCCGGACCCGGTTGCTGGAGGGGCTCGAAAAGGCATTTTATATCTGCAACTCCGACAAGTACTCGTTTGCCCTCAACTTCAATGCCATTCCGGCCCAGCAACGCTCCATCATCGTCACCCATTTTGAAGTAGAGCTGGAACAAATGAAGGAGATGGCATCCGAAGAAGCGATCCTTGATCCGGCGATGATCAGCAATGCGGTCTTCACCCAGTACATCCAGGATCTTTACAGGTTCTATAAACTCTTCCCGCAGAAAGGGGAGTTCGACGACTTTTTCAAATGGAGGTTGCGCTATACCAGACTCCTTTTCCTCCATAAATTCTCCGATGTGGAGTCGTTTGCCGAGCAGCTGGCTGCATTTTATTTTTCCAAAGACCACTGGGATGAGGCTATTGATATCTATTCCTACCTGGAGAAACAAGGGCACACCAGCAGTCAGCTCTACCAGAAACTGGGCTACGCCTGGCAGAAAAAAGGGAACTGGGATCAAGCCAGGGAAGCCTATAGAAAAGCTGAACTGTTTGATACCGACCGGCTATGGGTGCTGAAGAAGCTGATCTGGTGCTCCATCAGGCTGGAGGATTACACCGGGGCGCTCTCTTATCTCCGGGAAGCACTGAAACTGCAATCGGATGATTTGAACCTGTTGTCGCAGGCCGGTCAGTGCCACCTGAATCTGAAAGACTACCATGAGGCCGTCAGCTATTACAGCCAGGTATGGAGTGCCTCTCCGGGAAATATGAAAGCGCTTCGGCCAATAGCTTATTGCAAATTCACTCTGGGAAAACTGGAAGAGTCAACGGAAGTTTATAACGAGATCCTGGCGTCGGGTGAGACCAATACTCCCTATGATTTCATGAATGCGGGACATGTGGCCATATGTTTGGGAGAAAAGGAGAAAGCCCTTCACCACTACAAATCAGCCCTGGGCATGAACGGTTTTACAAAGGAGTTATTTGTGGAAGCATTCCAAGAAGACAGTCCCTACTTGCAGCAGCACGGTATCCTTGAAGAGGAGATCCCCTTGATTATAGATTATGTTCTCTTCTCCGGCTGATCACTGTTCGTTGCACATCGATCTTCCCGTTTCATATATAAATCTCCACCCGTTCTGTATATCTTCCAGGCTGGTGTGCGTTTGTCCGGCGACAAACCGCAGCACCACTTTATGATTGAGCTTTGTTTGTGTTAAAAAGACCTTCCCGCTTCTGTTCAATGCCTCCAGGATCCTGGCATTGGTTGCATCCACCTCTTTTTCGGTGGTCTGCTTATTTGAATTGAACCGAAAACAGACCAGGTTAAGCGGGACCGGGGCCATCAGCTCCACCCCCGGTGTGTTGTGCATTTCCTGCTTCAGCCATTGCCCATACTGAATATGGCTCCTGATCTTCTCCTGCAATCCGCTGATACCGTACGTACGGATCACAAACCACAGTTTCAGCGCCCGGAATCGTCGCCCCAGGGGGATACCCCAGTCGCGGTAGTTGTTCACCAGCTTATCCTCCGGTGTTTTGAGGTATTCGGGAAGGATGCTGAATGTATTGATGAGCGCCTGTTTGTCTTTCACAAAATAGGCGGAACAGTCGAAGTTGGTGAACATCCATTTGTGGGGGTTGAAGACAAACGAATCGGCTCCTTCCACTCCATCACTCATCCACCGTATCTCGGGCAGGATGAGAGCAGTGCCGGCATAGGAGGCATCCACGTGATGCCAGACGGAGTATTTCCGGCAGATCCTGCTGATCTCTCCGATCGGGTCGATAGCTGTCGAACTGGTGGTTCCGATGGTGGAGATCACACACAGGGGAACAAATCCCTCCGTGATATCTTCCTGAATTGCCATTTCAAGCCGGGAAGGAATCATGGCAAATGTTTCGTCAACCTCCACCTTCACCAGGTTTTCTATCCCGATCCCTGCGATCTTCACATCCTTGTCGATGGAAGAGTGCCCCTGTGTAGATGTGTAGACCCGGAACCGGTCGGCCGGACCGAAGCCCCTGCGGTTGATCTCATAGCCAGAACGGTGTTCCCGTGCAGTAAGGATCGCCACCAGTGTGGAGGAGGATGCGGTATCCTGGATCACCCCGGTGAAGGGTCCGGGGAGTCCCAGCATATCCCGCAGCCATTCCATCATCCGCTCTTCCAGCTCTTCGGCAGCAGGTGAGGAAAGCCATACCATACACTGAGCCCCCAAAGTGGCGGTCAGCATTTCAGCCAGGATAGAGGGTTCGCTGTTGTTGGCCGGAAAGTAGGCAAAGAAACCAGGGTGCTGCCAGTGGGTCATCCCCGGAAGGATCACCTCGCGGAAATCCTGAAAAATCGATGCAAAGGATTCGGGATTTTCAGGAGCTGCAACGGGAAGCTGTTTTTTGATATCACCCGGCCGTACCGGCGGCGTGACCGGGTACTCCCCTACCCGCTCCAGGTAATCGGCCATCCAGTCGGCCAGTTCATGCGCGTGGGTTCGGAATTCGTGCGTGTTCATGGTCCGGATTGTTATTCGATGGAACAAAGTTCAGGATTTTCAGTGAAAGTTCACTACTTAAGCTGATTTTAACTCAAATCCGTTTGCCCAGCATCCCGGCGTTCAGATTCCGGCTTCACAGATTGATTCAGACCTGGGGATCATTGCCCAGCACTTTTCCTCCTCACGGTCTACCCTTATTGGGGTCAATATTACAATGACCAGAATAGACCAGGCGATATCAAAGCCAACATGGAATACTCCTATGAGAGGTGTTGGACCCTGCTTTGGAATCTATTCCAACGGAGCCGATCCGGAAAATAATGTATCTTTATAGTGAAAATTCAATGTCATGAGAAAACAACTTGGTTCACTATTTTTCATATCGCTGATTGTGTTCGTGTTTTTAGGTGCTGCCGGCTGCAAAAAAAAGGAGACCACGATTCCCGTAGTTGTAACGGATCCGCTTAGTTCAGTAACCACCACATCTGCCAGGGGAGGCGGACTGGTACTGGATAACGGAGGTGGGGAGATCCTCGCCCGGGGCATCTGCTGGAGTGTCCAGCCATCGCCTACCGTTGCTGACGGCAATGCCACAGCAGGATCAGGAATGGGGTACTTCACAGCTACCCTGACCGGATTGACCCCGGATACGCGCTATTATGTCAGGACTTACGCTACAAATGAAGTTGGAACAGGGTATAGCGACCAGCTCATATTGCAAACCATGTTTGGTACTGTGAAAGATATTGACGGGAATACGTACCAGACTGTGCACATCGGGGTGCAGGAGTGGATGGCGCAGAATCTGAAAGTTACTCATTTTAATAACGGGGTTGCTCTCCCGAATATCACAGATTATGCTCAATGGGCTCAACTAACTTCCGGCGCTTTCGCGTGGTACGGCAATGATTATCAGACGTATGGTCAATACTACGGAGCATTGTACAACTGGTATGCCCTCACGGATCCCAGAAGCATTTGTCCGGATGACTGGCACATCCCTTCTGTTGAAGAGTGGGATACCCTGTTCTATCAGCTGGGAGGTGCATTGGTTGCCGGAGGGAAACTGAAATCAGCGCTCACTGCATTGTATCAACACCCCTATTGGATCCCTCCCAATTACCTCGGAACAAATGAAAGCGGTTTTTCCGCATTTCCGGGAGGGTTCAGGAGTTACATTGAAGGAGTTTTTTCCGGGCTTGGTCCCAGTGGATACTGGTGGAGCTCAACGCCGGATACACTAGATATTAAAGGCATCTGGCTGAGCACCAATTCCGCCAATGCGTTCACTGGACTTTTCAACAGGAACAGCGGGGCCAGTGTGAGGTGTGTGAGGGATTGAAAAACGGTCTACCTGATCAACACTACCTTTTTTATCTGCGTTTTCCCCTCTGTAATCAGGCTGTAGAAGTAGATTCCTCCGGGAAGTGATTGACCTGATTGATTGGTTCCGTTCCAGGTAGTTGTGTGGATTCCGGCAGAAAAGATCCCTTGAATTAATTCCTTTACCTGTTTTCCTGCAACATCACTAACAAGTACTCTTACATGGGATCTGTCTTGCAAATAGAACGGGATTGTAACCGATGTACTAAATGGGTTGGGAAAGCCTTCCCCAAGCCGGGTTGTGTTCCTCACCAGTAGATCAAGATTCCCTCCCAGTAACTGATCATTCACCATAATGATAACTCTAAGAGCTCCTTTGTCAGTGACGATCTGCATGGAATCCGCAAAATATCCAACTCTTCCTGACATCGGAGGAATTTCGATAAAAACGCGTAAAGAAACGGTGTCACCGGGGGCCAGGCTGAATGGAGTGACCAGCTGAGGCTGTTCCCACCAGTAGCCTCCGCTTATCCAACCTTCTTCTTCAATGAACGTAACCTCAATCGGTCCGGATGTAAAGTTGTTTAAAACCGTCACCTTTCCTTCCAAACATTCCTGAACTGTATTGAACCATAAGGTATCCGGAATGGCTGTCAGGTTCGTATACATAGTCTGGAAGGAAAAAGGATCGGGTTCCCCGATAAACGGAGTGTTCGCGTGCCGTCCGGAATTATCTGCTGCTGTCAGATAATAGTGAACAGTGCTTCCTCCAGGTTGTTTCGGTATTGTTCCCGTGTAGAAAGAAGCTGAAGTATTTACCATGGGCACGACCTCCCAGGGTCCGTTGTTCACACGGTAATGGACCAGCACCGAATCATTTGGTACAGGGGCTCCGCTGCACACGATCAACTCTGCGTTGACCACATAATCTTGTTCCGCGGGTTGATCTCCGAAAAGAGGGTAATGACGGATGAAAAGCTGCCCAACATCAGTGATTCCAATGACCCGGCAATGTATGGCGTCGGACGAATACCAGGTAATGGGGAAATTGCTTAAAAATCCGATTACTTCATATCCGGGCATGGCGCTCTGGTAAACCGCAAGCGCACTGTCATCCCAGGAACTATTCAGGATAGGAATCAAGATTTTGTTATTCAGAATCAGTGAGTTTGCATAGGGCTGATCTTCAGGCGTATTCACCCGGAACACCTTGTAATTGTATCCATATGCACAGGTTTGGGCTGCCCAGTATGCCGCTGCTTCTTCAATGTAAGAATACCGGGGATGAGTAGGAGGAACTTTCCGGATCAGGATTTTATCCGGAGCCAGAAATTTTCCCCAACAATCGATATGGAAGGCGAATGTTTGATTAGGATCAGGTACAACGTGATACGTGTCGATGCCAAGATAGTTATGCATTTTTTCAGCGATCTGATCGTGAGACTGTGTCGGATTATTTTCCCAAACCAATATAGTTGATGCTGAAATACCATAACCGTCGGTCATATAATTTCCTCCGACATGAATGACATTCATCCCGAACCAGGGTATGCCCAGCATAACGGCAACTTGTTTTGGGATCTCATCATCAAGCGGTCGTGGCAGGTTGTATGGGTAATCGATGATTCCGATCTGGCTGGAGCTGTCTGATTCGAACCAGGGACCATAATCCCGCGTCCAGTAGGAATTTGTCTCGGCAATAAGAAAATTACAGTTACTGGTATCCACTCCATTAGAAATGTACAAGTTCAGGACCGTATTTTGCTGACCGGTACTGTTTACAATAGTGGTGACCATGATATCGCTTGCCATCTCTTTGATCAGTGCCATGGGAATCCCGAAAGGATACCGGATTAAGACGCCTTGCTGGAAATCAAACTCGGCTACGTTACGGATTGGGGAAACAGGCGGATCCGTTTCAACAAATGATTTTCCAATTTCATGCAGGCGGGTCTTCTCCTCCTGCGTGAGCCAGTGAGTGAGTTTTACAGGTTCGTTAGTTTGCTGTGAATAACCCTGGGAAAAGATGAAAGAAAGACCTGTAAAAGCTACGAAAGAGAAAGCCTGAGCTGCATATCTGATGAGGGAATGACTCATCATAACGACAAAGGATTTTGACGGTGCTTCCACAAAGATATTAGTTTCGGCGATCCCCTATTCATATATGATCTATTGAAAACCAAAGCGATTTTAACACTGATTCTGACACCAACGAAAAAACGTCACTGTAAACATTTGATTTACAATGACGTTTCTCGATTTTTTGTGCCCAGAACAGGACTCGAACCTGCACATCCGTAAGGACACTAGTCCCTGAAACTAGCGCGTCTACCAATTCCGCCATCTGGGCAACTCCAATTACAAATTAAGAATGACGTTGCTTCGTCGCTTCACTCCTCGCAATGACAAGTCTTTCGTCTTTCGACTCTCGAATTGGGGGTGCAAAAATAAAAGTTTTATCCCTTTTGGCAAAATTTTTATTTCTCAGGGTGGTGATAAAATGCAGATCCCCGTTCACCATCACCAGGGAGTCATTCTGGCCGGACACTGGCAACAAACCTGTCATGAGTCCGATTACAATAAAACAGCTTCTCAGGAAACTGGCGTTCATTCGCAGGAAGATCATCCGGCTGGTAAAAATACAAAAACCGCATTGCAGTACGATCTGTAAATCACTATCTTTGTTAAGCCTAAATCACAGAAAGAATATCCCTTCACGGAAAAACAGCATGTCGGATCCACCTTCCCCTGAAAAAAAACCTCGTATCCTCATCGTTGATGACATGGATATCAACTGTGATTTACTCGTGTTTTACCTTCAGCAAATAGCCAGTTTGGATATTGCCTATACCGGGGAAGCGGCAGTTATTAAAGCAGCTCAAAACAGTTATGATCTGATTTTGCTGGATATTTGCCTCGGCAGTGGAATAGATGGATTTGAAGTTCTACAGGAGATCAGGTCACAGGCATCCAATGTCGACCTGCCTGTTATTGCAATTACAGGCTCTGCCACTGAATTTGAGCGAGATGATTTTTTAGAAAAAGGATTTACTGAATTTCTTCCAAAGCCCGTATCAAAACAGGAATTACTAAACTTAATCGGGAAGGTTTTACGAAAGGATGCTTACTAACAGTTGTTGCGCGACATCCTCATTTCCAGGTTGTTAATGAGGCGGTTGAGAGGTTGAAGATGAGGGGCAGCAGGGCAATCAGGGGCGACCGTATAAAAAGATGTAGGGGCGACCTGGCAGGTCGCCCCTACATCTTTTTGTGCCCAGGACAAGACTCGAACTTGCACACCCGTAAGGGCACTACCCCCTCAAAGTAGCGTGTCTACCAATTTCACCACCTGGGCCTCTCCAATTACGAATTACGAATTTGCTTCGTCGCTTCACTCCTCGCAATGACAAGTCTTTCGTCTTTCGACTCTCGAATTGGGGCTGCAAAATTAACAAAGATATTTTCTCCGGCAAAGGATTTTTTAGTGGCCGTGGCCGAGGAAAGCAATGGAAAAAGCGAATGCAATACCCAGCACGATGGTGAGAAATTTTTTCCAGTTGTACTGATGGGTTTCATCAGCTTCAAAAAGGATCGAGGTGGAAACGTGGAGGAAAATACCGACCACCACCGCCATCACATAATGGAAGTAATGGGACAGGTCCTGAATGATGACTGCCTGCACCACATAGCTGGCCAAGGAGCCGAGCGGGGTCATCAGGGAAAAGATGAACAGCAGGAAAAACGCTTTGCGGAACGGCATCCCATAATGAAGGAACAGGGTTAGAAGAGTGATCGCGATCGGCACCTTGTGCACGATGATTCCTACAACCAGGGTATTCCTCAAGTGATCATTGAATGAATCCACAATCGGCATCCCCTCTAAAAAAGAGTGAATGGAGAGGCCAATCATCAACAACCAGGGGGAGAGATGATCTTCCTTGCAACAATGTTCCTCATCATGCTCATGTCCATGTTCGGCCCCCCGGGTTAGCAATTCCAGAACCAACTGAAGAACAAAACCCAGCAGAACAAATAACCCGATATAAACCGTATGTTCTTCGTAGATCTCAGGAAGCAGATTTAAAAAACTGATTCCGATCAGGAATGCTCCACTGAATGATAGCAGGAGTTTCAGGACCTGTTTGCTCTCCAGCTTGATCAGATAGACCAAAAGGCCTGCCCCCAGGACACAGCCAATTAAAAGTATATAGATCCAGATCATATTTTCAGGTTCAAGGGTCAAGGGGATCTCTGATTCATTCGAATGTCGATTTACGATTTTCTACTTTCCAATTTCTAATTTCTAATTTCCAACATCCAGTACCCTGTACTCCGTACTCTCCGGAACCCCTCGAAACGTCTCCAGAAATGGTCCGGAGACCTTCGACAGGCAGCCGTATCCGGGAGGCATTCCCAGGTTCACCAGATCGTTCTGTACCTTTACAAAGAATTTCTCGCTCAACACAATCCGGTTATCCACTGCTTTCGTCATCAGCCTGGCTGTTAAATCGATATCCTTCCCATAGTAGTCGTTCGCCTCTTTGAAGAAGGTGATATTGTATACCTCCGTACAGTAATGGATGGAGACCTTGCAGGGGAGAAACATCTCCCGTTCCGGAAAGCTTTTTATATTGAATACAGTGGAATAGATCTCTTCGAGCAACTGGTAATAGGTCCGGATCGTCTGTTTCTCCTTCAACTCTTCATCCGGGATGTATAACATGATCTCATCACCGATCCCCTTCACGATGTTGTCGGGGAAATCGTTCAACAGCGAGATAAAATTGAAGGTGTTGTTCAGTTTCCGGCCCCAATCGGACAAACCACCCGTATATTTCAGATCGGTCGATTTGTTGATATCAATAAAGAAGCAGGTTCCCGGACAGGTGGGGATACCCTGTAAAAACTCCTCCATCTCAGGGGAGTTGGGGTCGTTGAAGTGGATGAAGTACGCCATGATGCTGGATGCCGGATACCGCTGCTTCGTCGCTCCTGCTTCGGTTCCCTCGCAGCTTCGGCTTCTCGCAGTGACAATGATACCGGATGAATATATCGGGCATCTGGTATCTGGTATCTGGTATCTGGTATTAAAAGTTCTTCAGTCCCGCCTCTTCCTTGTCGTAGATCTCAAAGATATTCGTAAACCCCGATATTTCAAAGATCTCTTTTATGTTATCCTGCAGGCTGCAGAGGGCAAATTTGCCTTTGACCATGGAGATCCTCTTCAGAGCCATCAGCAGGATACGCAATCCACTGCTGCTGACATAGTCCATCTTCGAAAGGTTAACCAGCAGCCGGATTTCTCCGGCGTCGATCAATTCCATCAACTTTTTCTCCAGCACCGAATAGTTGGTTGTGTCCAGGCGGCCGGTGATGTTGATCACGGTGCAATCTCCTGCTTTTTTCTCTGTAATTTCCATTGTTACAATACTATTATTTGATATACTTTTTAAGGGTAACTACATTTTTACCACCCTTCCGTTCATAATTCATCTCATCCATCATCTGTCTGACGAAATGGATCCCGAGCCCGCCTACTTTCCGCTCTTCCAGGGCGGCATCGAGCTTCACCTCCTGGGAGGCTTCAATCAGGTCAAAATAACGTCCATCGTCCACAATGACGATCTGCAGTATATCCGAAGAGGTGAGACTGAATGTGATGTCGATCAGGTGTTCCTGCTTATCTTTGAATGCATAGAATACGATGTTGGTAAAAAGCTCCTCCAGCACCAGGTTCAGCTCCATGTTGATCTTGGAGGAGATATTCCAGTCGCGTGAAATCTCTTCCACGGTTTCCACAATCATAGGAAGCTGGTCCAGCTGGTTGGGGACCCTGATTATCTTTGTCTCCATCGGCAATTCCTGAATGGCACTGCTTTTCTGGTAACCCAGGATCAACAGGGTAATGTCATCAGCCTGCTCTACTCCTTTGGAAAAGTCATGAATCGAAGCGACCACCTCCTTCACCAGCTCCGGGACATCAGATGACCGGTGGGTATGAAGGACGTCAATCAGCCTCTTTTCTCCGAACAGCTCTTCTTCCACATTAATTGCTTCCGTCACCCCATCGGTATAGAGCACCAGCCGGTCTCCCGGTTGAAGCTGCACCTTTTCCGTCCGGAATCCATGGTATTCCTGGATGCCAAGCGGGATGGCCGAAAAAAGGTTCAGCCGGCGAACGTTCCCTTCACGATCCATGATGACCGGAGGGTTATGGCCTGCATTGCACAGGTCGATTGTCCCGGTCCGGAAGTTGATGATCCCCGACACCATGGTCACAAACATCACGTTGGGGTTATCCTTACACAGCTCCTGGTTGATCAGTGCCATGATCTGGTGCATCGGTTGTCCGTCCATGGTCCGGGAGCGGTAGAGGGTGCGCACCACCGTCATGAAGAGGGAAGCGGGGACCCCTTTCCCGGATACATCCCCCACGGAGATGAACATGTGGTCGTGGTCCAGAAAAAAGAAATCGTAGAGATCTCCACCAACAGCCCGGGCCGAATCGAGCACCGCAAAAAGCTCAAACTCCGACCGGAGCGGAAACTCGCGCGGAAGCATCCCCATCTGGATGGTGTGTGCAATATTGAGTTCGCTTTCTATCTTCTCCTTTTCACTGATGGTCTTGTGCAGTGTCCGGATGTGCTCTTTCAGCTGATCCAGCATCACAGAGAAGGAACGGGTAAGTACACCAATCTCATCCCGTCGTTTTACCCGCGGAAGCTCCAAGTCGAAATCGCCATGACCGATCTGATGGGTTATCTTGACCAGTTTCCGTAAGGGACTGGTAAGCCTCCTTGTGATCAGGATGGTGACCACAAATACAGCCAGCACGCTGAACAGGAATATTGTTCCAAGGTATTTTAAAAAGTTGATGAGGTCACTGAACACTTCCAGAACCGGAAACACCACAACCAGGTGCCAGCCAGTGGAGGGGAGTAATGCCACTTTCGTCGTGCTGATCGTTGTTCCCAAAATGATTACACGGTTGATTTCAATCGAATCCTTAATATAGGCGGCTAGGGATCTGAATCTTGGATTAATGGTATCCGCAGCAAGCAGGAATATATTCTGATTGATCAGGGCACTGTCGGGATGATACAGGATGGCCCCGTCGCCGGACACCAGGAATGCATATCCGGTCTCATACACCTTAATTTCCGAGATCTCCCGTCCGATTGCCGATAGGGATATATCTAATGTGATCACGCCAATAAATGTCTCCTTTCCTCCTACATCCCTGAATAACGGCACCGAATAGGTACACATCAGAGTATCTCCGGCCCCCTGATCATAGTATGGTTCGGTCCAGATGGGTTTTCCCTGCTCCTTTGCTTTTTTATACCATTCTTTCTCAAAGTAGTCATAGGATTCCCCTCCCAGGAATTTGGTCCTGATCCCCGACTCGGTCTGATACGAATAGATCGCGTAATAGAGGGAGTCCCGACGGAACGCATAGGGTTCAAAGGCCATACTGGTACCATATACATAGGGTTCACTGAGCACGATGCCCTGCAGCACCTTTTGCATTTCACCGTAATTCGGATCAGCCGTATTCACGAACCTGGCAAGGACATTCGGTACCTCTTCAACCTCCTGAAATGTTTTTTCCAGCCGGGAAATAGTAAGATCCATCGTATTGGCGGTATCATTCTTTGCCTCGTTAGCCAGAATCTGCAGGGCATAGATCAGGGTATAGATGAATGAGACGATAAAAATCAGCATCACGGCAAGGATAAAAAATATGCTGTACCGGAAAGCGAGGCTCCTGAAACCGAAACGGATGCGGGACCCTTTTGCTATTTTCTTCTGTTGTTTCCCTTTGCGTACCACTCGCTGTTATTCTATTTTCGGGTAAAGGTAAAAAAAACTATTTTTGCAGCTACCATATCGTATTATATCTCCATGGAAAATCCTATTTTATCACTTGCTCCCGAAAGGCTCTGGTATTACTTTGATGAGATCTGCAAAGTCCCCAGACCCTCTAAACACGAAGAAAAGATTGCCCGGTTCCTGCTGGGTTTTGCCAGCCGCCATGGCCTGGAAGGGGTTCTGGATGAGACCGGAAACGTGCTGATCCGGAAACCTGCTTCCGCGGGTTACGACAACCGCAAAACGGTAATCCTGCAAAGTCACATGGATATGGTCGGCGAGAAGAATTCCGACAAGGCCCACGACTTCACCAGGGACCCGATTACCCCCTGGATCGACGGTAACTGGGTGAAGGCGAGAGGGACCACGCTGGGTGCCGACTGCGGAATCGGAATTGCCACCACCCTTGCCATCCTGGAATCGGATGAGATTGACCATCCGCCGCTGGAAGCGCTCTTCACCATGGATGAGGAGACCGGACTGACCGGGGCGTTTGGGTTGAAGTCCGATCTGTTACAGGGGCGTATTCTGATCAACCTCGATTCGGAAGATGAGGGACAGATCTTTATTGGCTGTGCAGGAGGAATAGATACAATAGCGAGCTTTCTCATGGAGACCGAAGATCCGCCGGTAGGTCAGGTGGCTTATGAAATCAGCATCACCGGCCTGGTGGGAGGCCATTCTGGTGACGACATCAACAAAGGAAGGGGCAACGCGGTAAAAATCCTGGATCGCTTCCTTTGGAATGCAGCAGCGCAGTTTGATGCCCGGATTGCTGCCATCAACGCCGGGAATCTGCGTAATGCCCTGGCCCGCGAAGGCTTCTCCTGGATTGTAATCCCTTCCGGATCGACGCATGTGTTTGAATCCTATATAGGTACCTTCAGGGAAGAACTTCATGATGAACTGCATGTCACTGAGCCGGAACTGAAATTTGCTGCAATCCTGGCCGAGATGCCCTCTGCGGTATTGGCCATGAGACTGCAGGAGCGGCTGCTGAATGCACTCTATGCCTGTCCCCACGGGGTTATTGCCATGTCGAGGGAGATCGAACACTTCGTGGAAACCTCCACCAACCTGGCTTCCGTGAAGATGCAGGGAGATCAGCTGGTGGTCACCACCAGTCAGCGCAGTTCGGTTGAATCATCCAAAAAGGATGCAGGTGATATGGTGGCCAGCCTTTTTCACCTCGCCGAAGCGAAAGTGGAACAAACTGCCGGCTATCCCGGCTGGAAACCCAATCCCGATTCGGAGATCCTCCGCCTGACAATCACTTCATACAAACGGCTCTTTAACCAGGAACCGGAGGTATTGGCTATTCATGCCGGGCTTGAGTGCGGATTGATCGGTGCGATCTACCCGGGGATGGATATGGTCTCCTTTGGGCCAACGATCAAGGGTGCCCACTCTCCGGATGAACGGCTGGACATCCCTACGACAGTCAAATTCTGGGATTTGCTCCTCGACGTGCTGAAGCATATCCCCAAAAGATAGCGCCTATGCGCTTCCCCTTTACCCGTCTGCTGCCCGGGCTGTGCTTTCTGTTTGCAGGCTATACCGGACCTCTTCAGGGTCAGGAATTCTCATTCTCATTCTCTGACTCAGCCATTCTCCAGCGGCTTCGTAGAGATATCTTCATCCTGGCGTCCGATTCTTTTAAAGGACGTGAAGCCGGAACGAAAGGGGACAGCCTCGCCGCTGGCTACATCATCAACCGGTTCCGTGCGATTGGACTGACGCCAAAAGGCAACGATAGCGGCAGTTATCTCCAGCCTCTTCCCTATGAACATTCCTACCACTCCTGGGTCGAAAACTTCCTGGCCACCGATTACGATGCGCACCGGTACCGCAGGGACTTCGGCATGACCTCCTTCTCAGCCAACGACAAAATGGAAGGGGACCTTCTGGTAGCCGGTCACGGGATTGTTGACTCCACCCTTCAGTGGGATGACTATACAGGGAAACAAGACCCGGCCGATTGTGTGCTGCTGATGGAATTTCCGCTTCCCAGGGAACTTCAGAACGATTCGGTCGCCTGTCGCCGGTTATCTATCGAAAACAGGCTGGCCGAAGCCTTTCGCCGGGGCGCTGCAGCGGTCCTGCTGTGGAATACAGATTCGCCGGATTATCCCGATCTGTTTGATTTTGATCATGCCGAACCGATGCCAGGGCCTGTGCTTTTTGTTACGGAAGGTATCGCCAGGCAGCTGAAACGGCTGGAAGGTCAGCCGGCCCGGTTGGGAGCCGGCTTTACGCGGATCCGGACTACTTTCCATAATATTATAGGGTTCCTTGACAACGGGGCACCGCAGACGGTCGTCCTGGGTGCCCATTACGACCACGAGGGGTTAAACCGGGCCGGAGTGGCCAGGTGCGGCGCTGATGACAATGCCAGCGGAGTGGCGCTGATGCTGGAGCTGGCGCGTTATCTGAAGGCAGAAGGCAGCAGGCGATTCAACTACATGTTTATCGCGTTTGGCGCAGAGGAGCTGGGTATGATCGGGTCTGGTTATTTTTGTGCAAATCCCGTTATTCCCATTGAAACAGTTGTTTATATGTGCAATTTCGATATGGTGGGACGGCTTGGTGCCGAAGGGAACCGGATTACCGCCCTGGGCACCTCTACATCACCCCAGTGGAAAGAGGTATATAAAGAGATGCCGGCATTCCCTTTTCGTGTAAAGAAATACAAAGGGGCTTCCAGCTTTTCCGACCAGGAATGTTTTTATAAAGGAGAGGTTCCAATCTTCTATCTGACCACCGGGATGCATCCGGATTATCATACCCACCGCGATCGACCGGAACGGATCAACTATACAGGTATGGTCGACATCAGCCGGTACGCTGAAGCATTTCTCACCCATACTGCAGCAGTTGAATCCATTGAATTCAGGAATGTTTCAGGATGGGCAACCCTTTTCTCCGATCTGAATTACTTTATCAAGCAACTGGGGCACCTGTTGGATATGCCGAAAGAGGATTGGCCTTGATACGAGGGACGAGGGATAAGGGATGAGGTATGAAGGTATTTGGGTGTCTGGCATCTGGTATCTGGCATCAAGTATCCAGCATCATTGTCATTGCGAGGAGCGCAGCGACGAAGCAGCAGCATCCAGCATCTAGAAGTCCGGCAGCGGCTCCTCCACCAGGATCTCCTTCATGATCCGTTCCATCTCCGCTCCTGCCTGGCCCATCACCTGGCCGATCGTACCTCCCATGAAGAGGGAGAGCATGGGGGCATTAATACGGGAGATATAGGTCTTACCATTGGTTTTCCGGTAGACGGAGATGCGGCAGGGCATCAGGGCCGAGACAAATTTGGTGGGATCCTCTTTCATCAGGGTTCCTGAGTACTGAGGCTTGCAGAGTTCGATCACCTTTACTTCCAGCACATCTATATCATTTTTCCGGAGGGTTTCCTGCAGGTCGTGAACCGTGGGGATCTTCCAGCCGGTGCTATCGGCCTTTTGGTTGATCCTGGCAACAGTTTCTTCAAAACCGAACCGGCTTTCAGATTCAAGGATTACGTTATTTACCTCCATAGTAGGTCAGTTGAAATTAGGAAATTCGAAATTAGGAAATTCGTCCTTCGTCACAATCCCACCCCTACTCCCAGCCTGAACACCGGATTGGTATACGGCGAATAGGGGCTGTCGTTCAGATTGATCAGGATCAGGAAATCTAAAAAGACCCGGTTGCTGATCGGCTGGCTGTAGCCCCCTCCCACAAAGATGCTTTGTATGTCCCGAACTTCCCTTCCTCGGGAGTAAAAATCGTTGGGATAATACACTGCCTGGTACTTTCCATTTGGATCCAGTTCAAAGGGGATTATATAGTGAAGGTACTCGTATTCAACATGCGCATAAAAGTTTCCGGCCCAGTTGTCGAACAGGCTTCGCAGGTAGTAGCGTGCGTAAATTCGTCCACCGAAGGTATTGGATGTATAGCTGATATAATCCTTTTCGGTCAGGTCGTAAAAATAATCCTTGAAGCGGAAATACTGGTAGATAAAGCCAACGCCCACATAGAGGTAATCGATTGTTCGGATCCGTGCTTCCGGTGCTATGTTGAAACCGGTAACAGTTCCAAACTGAAAACCAATATTCCCTCCGAGGGCAATCCGGCGCCAGAAGTTATCCGGCCGGGCAGTTCTGCCAGTTCTGGCCTTTTGCTGTCCGGGTTGAACCGTATCAGTTTTTACCGTAACCATAGGAATGACGGTAATGGAGTCGGTATTCTGACTGTATCCTGTCCAGCCCAAGGGGATAATGAGAAGCAGGAGAAAGTATCGTATCAGTTTGCTCATGAACCGTTTTTGATTCAATCTATATGCAAATGTAACCAGAATCCAGATTTCACGTACACGGAACCGGAAATTTTTTATATTTTTGCACTCCGATTGACACACCTGGAGGTTTGTTCTTTAAGAAACTGCAGAAGAATCAAGTGATTAAGAGGATTTCGTACGGATTCACCAGGTCAGCAGAGAAAATTTCCTAGAGAAACAGGAAAAATATTTTGCGGTGTGAAAAAATGGTTGTACTTTTGCAGTCCTAATTTAGGAATTCACTTCCGGCAGGGTTGCCGGAAACGATAACGTTCTTTGAAAGTCTGAAGTAAAGAAGAGTAGCAAATATCCCAGAAATTTTCGTAATTTCTTTGGAATAATTAACCTGACAAGATCAATTTTCCTTTTACTATGGAGAGTTTGATCCTGGCTCAGGATTAACGCTAGCGGCAGGCCTAATACATGCAAGTCGAACGGCAGCACGGGTAGCAATACCTGGTGGCGAGTGGCGCACGGGTGCGTAACGCGTATGCAACCTACCTTTAACTGGAGAATAGCCCCGAGAAATCGGGATTAATACTTCATAATATTATGATATGGCATCATATTATAATTAAAGCTCCGGCGGTT
>QYQJ01000212.1 GCA_007280875.1 Bacteroidota bacterium | reverse complement strand
TCCGTGTACCGATGATATCCGCCGGGCCGATGAGAAGCTCAGCACCCTGGTGCCCGACGATCCGAACAAGCCTTACGACATGAAGGAGCTGATCACCACTGTGGTAGACCACAACAATTTCTTCGAAATCCAGCCCCACTTTGCCCAGAACATCATCATCGGATTTGGCCGGTTCGATGGCCGCTCTGTGGGTATCGTGGCCAATCAGCCGGCCCACCTGGCTGGCGTGCTCGATATCCAGTCGTCCATGAAAGCGGCCCGCTTCGTCCGGTTCTGCGATGCTTTCAACATCCCGGTGATTACCTTCGTGGACGTCCCCGGCTTCCTGCCCGGCACTACCCAGGAGTGGGGTGGAATCATCAAGCATGGGGCGAAGCTGCTCTATGCTTATTGTGAAGCTACTATTCCCCGGATCACCGTGATCACGCGGAAAGCTTACGGAGGTGCCTACGACGTACTGAACAGCAAACACATCGGCGGAGACGTCAATTTTGCCTATCCCACCGCCGAAATCGCCGTGATGGGGCCCGAAGGTGCAGTCAATATCCTCTTTAAAAAAGATAACCTCTCGGCTACGGATCGCCAGAAAGCGGTGGACGATTATAAAAACACCTTCGCCAGCCCTTACAAAGCCGCAGAGCTGGGGTACGTGGATGAGATCATCCATCCGAAGGAGACCCGGTTCCGGCTGATCCAGGCGCTGGAGATGACCCAGACCAAAACAAAATCGGGACCCCCGCGAAAACACGGAAACATTCCGTTGTAAACAATTTTTATAAAAAATTGGTGGATGCCGAAATAAGTCGTATCTTTGCACTGATTTTGAAAGCTTTGAAAAGAGGGGACCGCAAGTCCCCTCTTTTATTGGAACAGCGTAGGACTACAATAATCACATTTAATAAAATCAAGGAAGGGAAAGTGGTGCTCTCATTCAAATGACTCACATGACCATGATCTCCATGACCTCCATGACCCCATGACTTCCTAACCTAATGACTTATTGACCTAATGACATAATAAAATGGAACAACTGAACTTAGTCGACACCTTCTCTGAATTCAAGGAATTCAAGAACATTGACAGGGAAACAATGATGATTATCCTGGAGGATGTATTCAAGCATATGCTTACCAAACGGTTTGGTTCAGCCGATAATTTCGATATCATCGTCAACATCGACAAGGGGGACCTGGAGATCTGGCGGAACCGCATCATCGTGGAAGACAACGAAGTGGAGGACGAAAACATACAGGTCCCCCTCTCCGAAGCCATCAAGATCGAACCTGATTTCGAGGTTGGGGAGGAACTGTCGGAAGAGATCAAGCTGCTGAGCTTCGGACGCAGGGAGATCCTGTCGATCCGCCAGAACCTGATTTCCAAGATCCAGGAGTACGAGAAGAACAACATCTTCATAAAATACAAGGAGAAGATCGGGGAGATTATCACCGGGGAGGTGTACCAGGTCTGGAAGAAGGAGATCCTGGTGCTCGACGACGAAGGAATCGAACTCATCCTTCCCAAGTCGGAACAGATCCCCTCCGATTTCTACCGGAAAGGAGATACCATCCGGGCGGTGGTATCCAAAGTAGAGATGAAAAACAATACACCCTACATCATACTCTCCAGAACCTCCGAAATATTCCTGGAACGGCTTTTTGAATCGGAAGTCCCCGAGGTCTACGACGGGCTGATCAGCATCCGGAAGATCGTCAGGGTTCCCGGCGAACGTGCCAAGATCGCCGTTGAATCGTACGATGACCGGATCGATCCGGTAGGTGCCTGCGTCGGAATGAAGGGATCGCGTATCCACGGGATCGTCAGGGAACTGAAGAACGAGAACATCGATGTGATCAACTTCACCAACAACCCGTCCCTCTTCATCCAGCGTGCGCTGAGCCCGGCCAAGGTGAGCTCGATCGCCATTGAGGAGGAAGGCAAGAAAGCGGATGTGTTCATGAAACCTGACCAGGTTTCGCTGGCTATCGGGAAAGGGGGGTACAACATCAAACTGGCCGGGAAACTGACCGGATACGAGATTGATGTGTACCGTGATACCGACATCGACAACGAAGATGTTGATCTTCAGGAGTTTTCTGATGAGATTGATCAATGGATCATCGATGAATTGAAGTCGATCGGTTGCGACACGGCCAAGAGTGTACTCGATCTGGATGTGGAGGAACTGGTTAAACGGACCGACCTCGAGGAGGAGACCATCAACGAAGTAATTCGCATACTAACCGCGGAGTTTGAATAAAAAGTCATAATTTTACCGCCGGTTTCAACGGCAGGCAGTGAACAGAACACTATGAGTGAAGCAGGACCATCGGTCAGGTTAAGTAAGGCAGCCCGGGAATTCAACATCGGGATTTCCACGGTCCTGGATTTCCTGAATAAAAAAGGATTTAAACTGGATCGTGATCCCAATGCCAAATTGTCGCAGGAGATGTATATCCTCCTGGTGAAGGAATTCGCTGCGGAGAAACATGTGAAGGAAGAGGCGAAAAAGATCGGATTGCAATTCAGTGGTCATGAAACCATCACCATCGACAACAAGCGCATTAGTGTTGAGGAACTGGAGAAGGAACAGGATGACCTGATCATCAAGAACGTTCCGCTGGGATTTAATAAAAAAATAACCGAATCCTCTAAGAAAGAAGAAGCGGGAAAGGAAAAAGAGGCGCGGGAAGCTCAAAAAACAGCTGAAAAAGCAAAAGCTGTCAAAGCTGGCGAGAAGAAAAAAGAGGAGGACGAGAAGGATAAGAAGCTTACCGGGAAAACGAAAGAGGGGGAAGAGAAATCCGGGGGAAAAACTGGTGCAGAGGATGTTGCACAAAAGGAATCTCCTTCCGGAGTGAAGATCCTTGGGAAGATGGATCTTCCTGAACCGCAAAAGAAGTTCGCAAAAAAAGGCAAGCCAAAAATAGAGGAAGAAAAACCTGAAAAAAAGGTTGTTCCGGACGAACTGGAAGCCCCCTCGAAGGACGTTGCCGGAGAAGCACCCGTGGAACCGGAAATTACCCTGCCTGAACCATCCGCGGAACCCCCGAAAAAAGAGAAACCGGATAACTTCCTCCCCACTGCCAGGGTCAAACTGGAAGGGCCGACGATCCTTGGATCCATTATCCTCCCTGAACCAAAAAAAGTAGAAAAGAAACAACCGGTGGCTTCATCCTCCGATGATGCCTCAAAATCCAAGAAGAAAAAACGCAAGCGCATCAAGAGGCAACCGGGTGAATCCGCTTCCGATCTGCCTGAAACCGGTAAAGGTCGTTACAAAGACAAGCGGTCCTCCCGTGAAATCCAGAAACCGGAGATCTCGGAAGAGGATATCGAACGTCAGATCAAGGAGACCCTGAGCAGGCTCAGCCCCTCGGGTAAATCCAAAGCATCGAAATACCGCCGGCTGAAACGGGAAGCCATGAGCCATCAACTGCAGGAAGAGCAGGAACGGATCGCTGAAGGGAAACGTTTCATACAGGTCACCGAGTTTGTCACTGCCAATGAACTGGCCACCATGATGAACATCCCGGTAACTGACGTGATCTCCACCTGTATGACCCTGGGGATGTTTGTCTCCATTAACCAGCGGCTCGATGCTGAAACACTGAGCCTGGTCGCGGAGGAGTTCGGGTACAAAGTCGAGTTTGTCAGTGTGGAAGTACAGGAAGCTATCGGCTATAACGAAGACAAGGAAGATGATGAAGAGGCCGTATTCCGTCCGCCTATTGTGACCGTCATGGGTCATGTCGACCACGGAAAAACCAAACTGCTCGACTACATCCGCAGTGCCAACGTGGTTGCCGGTGAAGCCGGCGGGATCACCCAGCATATCGGGGCCTATGAGGTTCTCCTTGAGAATGGCAAAGCAATCACCTTTCTCGATACCCCCGGGCATGAGGCCTTTACTGCCATGCGTGCCCGCGGAGCAAAGGTTACTGACGTTGCCATCATTGTAATTGCTGCCGACGAAACGGTGATGCCCCAGACCAAAGAGGCCATCAATCACGCCCAGGCTGCCGGTGTTCCCATCGTCTTTGCCATTAATAAAATCGACAAACCCAATTCCAATCCTGAAAAAATTAGAGAAGAACTCTCAAAAATGAATATCCTGGTAGAGGAGTGGGGAGGGAAATTCCAGACCCAGGAGATCTCTGCCAAGGCAGGTACCAATGTCGACCAGCTGCTGGAAAAAGTCCTGCTGGAAGCCGAGATCCTTGACCTCAAAGCCAGACCGGATAAACAGGCTACCGGGACCGTCATTGAATCCGCACTCGACAAGGGACGCGGGTATATCGCCAAGTTGCTCGTCCAGAACGGTTCTCTGCACATCGGCGACATCGTGCTGGCAGGATCTACCTTTGGCCGGGTGAAAGCAATGTACAACGAGCGGAACCAGGCCGTCAAAATGGTCTGTCCCTCCACCCCTGTACTGATGCTCGGTCTGAACGGGGCACCCCAGGCCGGCGATGGCTTCAATGTCCTCTCCGATGAGCGGGAGGCCAAATCGATCAGCAACAAGCGGATGCAACTTCAGCGCGAGCAGGGAATCCGGACCCAGAAACACATTACATTGGATGAAATCGGACGCCGGATCGCCATCGGGGACTTCAAGGAGCTCAATATAATTGTAAAAGCCGATGTAGACGGCTCGGTCGAAGCCCTCGCCGATTCCCTCATCAAACTCTCATCTGAAAACATCGGCGTGAATGTGATTCACAAGTCGGTCGGACAGATCACCGAGTCCGATGTTTTACTGGCCTCCGCCTCCAACGCCGTCATCGTTGGCTTCCAGGTACGCCCGTCCGTATCTGCACGGAAACTGGCTGAGCATGAACAGATCGACATCCGGCTCTATTCCATCATCTACCAGGCCATCGAAGAGATCAAAGCCGCCATCGAAGGGATGCTCTCTCCGGAGATTGAAGAGAAAATCACCTGCAACGTCGAAGTGCGGGAGGTCTTTAAGATCACCAAGGTGGGAACAGTGGCCGGCTGCTATGTCCTCGATGGAAAAATTACCCGGCATTCCAAAGTCCGGATCATCCGCAACGGGATCGTGGCATACACTGGTCTGCTTGCTTCGCTGAAACGCTTCAAGGACGATGTAAAAGAAGTCAGTACAGGTTACGAATGCGGGCTCAACATTGAGAACTTCAACGACATTAAAGCCGGCGACATCATCGAAGGATACGAAATCATTGAAATCAAGCGGAAGCTTTAATTCCCCTTTTTTGTAATTGTTTGAACCCTGTCGGGGCCCAGGGAAATGATCTCGATCGGCAATCCCGTTGCCTGTTCAATGTAAGCGATATAGCTCCGGAGGTGCCCGGGAAGATCGGAAAAGCTTGAGCAACCTTCCAGGGAGGTGTTCCATCCCGGCAACGTTTCATAAACCGGCTGCAGTGCGGATGAGGCCAGGTCAAAGGGAAGCAGGTCGCTTCGGATACCCTCTATTTCATAGCCATGGCAAACCTGGATCTGCTCCAGGGTATTCAGCACATCCGCTTTCATCATGATCAGCCGGTCCACCCCGTTCAGCATGATGGCATAGTTCAATGCCGGCAGGTCAAGCCAACCGCACCGGCGGGGACGGCCGGTGGTACTACCGAACTCATGTCCGGCCTGGCGAAGATGATCTCCCTGTGCATCATGCAGTTCCGTTGGGAAAGGGCCTCCTCCGACGCGTGTACAGTAGGCCTTGAAAATACCATATACGGTCCCGATCAGGTGCGGAGCGATACCCAGTCCGGAACAGGCGCCGGCCGTAATCGTATTGGAAGAGGTGACATAAGGATAGGAGCCGAAATCGATGTCCAGCAGGGTTCCCTGTGCTCCTTCCGCCAAAACCGCCTTACCTGCCGTTACGCATTCATTCAGGAAATATTCACTATCAACGAACCGGAATTCCTTCAAACGTTTCACCGCCTCCAGCCAGTACTCTTCGTATTCATCAAAAGGCAACCCGTCGATCAGGTAGTTCACAGTATCGAAACGGAACTGGTGAATGAGTTCCAGATGCCGTTCTTTTAACAGGTTATACCAACGATTAAAACCCGGATCCGGCAGGTTCCCTACACGTAACCCGGAACGGCCATACTTATCTGTATAGGAAGGTCCTATAC
>QYQJ01000144.1 GCA_007280875.1 Bacteroidota bacterium | reverse complement strand
GAGCGCATACACTTATGCCTACGCCAGCTTCGGCGAGCTGATCGCCTGGATCATCGGGTGGGACCTGATCATGGAATATGCCATCGGGAACATTGCGGTAGCCATTTCCTGGTCGGATTATTTCTCCGGTTTGATGAGTGGGATCGGCGTTCACCTTCCGGAATACCTGCTGGTCGACTACCTTACCGCTGCACGTGGTTTTAAAGCGGCCATGGCAGAGATGGCTTCCGGAACGTCGCTTGATCAGTTGAGCTTTTCGATGCGGGAGGCCTACCTGGCCTGGACCGGAGCTCCGTCGATCGGTACCCTACGCCTGATCGCCGACATCCCGGCATTCAGTATCGTCGTGTTCATCTGTACCCTGGTCTATATCGGGATTTATGAAACCAAAGTGGCCAGCAACACCATGGTCTTCCTGAAAGTGGGGATCCTTTTACTGGTCATCTCGGTCGGTTCTTTTTATGTAAACACTGAAAACTGGAGCCCCTTTGCACCGAACGGCATCAGCGGGGTGCTGAAAGGGGTGAGCGGGGTCTTTTTTGCCTACATCGGGTTCGATGCCATCTCCACCACCGCGGAGGAGTGCCGCAATCCCAAACGAGATCTTCCACGAGCCATCATCCTGGCGCTGATCGTCACTACCATCCTCTACGTGGCGATCAGCCTGGTGCTTACCGGTATGGTCAACTACAGCGAACTGGCTGTCGGAGATCCCCTCGCCTTTGCGTTTAACCAGCTTCACCTTACCAGGCTCTCCGGCATCATCGCCATCAGTGCCGTCATTGCCATGGCCGGCGTGCTGCTGGTTTTCCAGATGGGTCAGCCCCGGATCTGGATGAGCATGAGTCGTGACGGTCTTCTTCCAAAACGGTTTGGAAGAATTCACAAACGGTTCCGCACCCCCGCTTTTGCAACCGTTGTGGCAGGCATTTTTGTAGCTATCCCGGCCCTCTTCATGAACCTTACCGAAGTGACCGACCTCTGCAGTATCGGTACGCTTTTCGCATTTGTTCTCGTTTCGGGCGGGGTACTGATCCTGGACGAACGCGGCAAAGGTCGCATCGCACCGCCGGATAACAAAGAGTTCCACATTCCGTACCTGAACAGCAGGTATTTTTTACCGGTAATCTGGGTCGGGATCCTGATTCTGATCCGGATCTCAGATCCATTACTGATCCGGGATCCGGGATCCGGGATCCGGGATCCGATATCACATATCGCGGATCTCGTATCGCGAATCTCGTATCACGACATCCCCATCCTGATTTTTGTCGTCATTGCAATCTTCATTACTATATTCAGCATCCGGAAACAATGGTCGCTGATCCCGGTACTGGGACTGCTGACAAACCTGTACCTGATGGCACAACTGGGGAGTACGAACTGGATGCGGTTTGCCGGATGGCTGGTGATCGGACTCTTGATTTATTTTACCTTTGGGATCAAACACAGCAAACTACGAAGGACGAGGGACGAAGAATGAGGAACGAATGAATATGATTGCTGAGTACACCATCATCATCATCGCCGGCATCCTGGCCGGTTTCATCAACACCCTGGCAGGCGGAGGATCGGTTATCACGTTGTCGTTGCTGCTGATCCTGGGGCTTCCGGCTACGATCGCCAACGGAACCAACCGGGTCAGTGTCTTCTTCCAGACCTCCTCGTCAGTGTTCACCTTCTGGCGAAAGGGGATGTTCACCACCCGGAAGATCTGGTGGCTGGTGGCCCCGGCCGCATTGGGATCGGTGGCAGGAGCCTGGATGGCGACCGGCATCAAGTCGGAAGCGCTGGAGATTGCCATGGTGGTGATCATGGCTTTAATGCTGGTTTTCATTTTTGCCAAACCCTCCCTGTGGTTAAAAGAGAAAACGGCCATGCTGGATAAAACGATCCGGTGGTGGCAGGTGGTCCTTTTCTTCGCCGTGGGATGGTACGCCGGATTTCTGCAGGTGGGGGTAGGGTATCTTCTGCTGATGGCCCTGGTAGTGGGTGTGGGATTTGAACTGGTCAAAGCGAACGCTGTCAAAAATCTGATCATCCTTTTCTCGGCTGCCGTGTCGCTGGTGATCTTCATCCTGAGTAACCAGGTTCACTATCTTTACGGAATCCTGTTATCGATTGGCAGTATTCTCGGCGCTTATATCGCCAGCACCATGGCCGTGAAAAAAGGGGGGAAATTTATCCGCTGGGTGATCGCCGCCTCGGTGATCCTGGCCGCACTGAAGGTGACAGGGCTGGTGGATTTTCAGGAGCTGTTCAGGGGGATGTTGAGGTGAAATACGGAAATACGAAATACAGAAATACGAAATACGAAATACGGAAAGTGGGAAAATTAAGAGAAATTAGGGATATGAAAACAGGAAATCGTTGTCAATTGTCAATTCTCAATTTTCAATTGATCATCATTATTTTTACGATGCTTCTTACGTTGGGAGTCTTTTCCCAGGATACGGCTATATCTGGAATCCGGCATCCGGAATCCGGCATCCAGGACCAGGTATCCACCGGCGCTGTCACAGGAATTGCGGAGGCGCCGCAGGATCAGGGAGCGCGCATCGGCCGATGGGTGCTGGTGATCCACGGAGGCGCCGGCGGACCGCCGCAGGGCTCCATGCCGGAGGAGAAGGAGCAACAGTACAGGGAGAAGCTTTCTGAAGCGCTGTCGATAGGTACTGCCATCCTGGAAAGAGGGGGAAGCAGTATGGAGGCGGTTGAAGCCGTTGTACTATTCATGGAGGATTGCCCCCTTTTCAATGCAGGGAAAGGGGCTGTGTACAACGACGAAGGGGTAGCCGAGCTGGATGCCTCGATCATGGATGGGAGCACGCTGATGGCCGGTGCTGTGACAGGGGTAACACGGATTAAAAATCCCATTGCCGCGGCTCACCAGGTGATGCTAAAGACGAAGCATGTCCTGCTGATGGGAGAGGGAGCGGAACTCTTTGCAAAGGAACAGGGACTGGAGCTCGTCGATCCCTCCTATTTTCAGACCCCGGCCCGGACGGAACAGTTTGACCGGATGAAGAAAAGTCAACGTGAGCAAGAGATGAAAGACGACAGGCCCAAAGGGACCGTTGGCGCCGTAGCCCTGGATAATATGGGAAATCTGGCTGCAGCAACTTCCACCGGCGGATTGATGATGAAGATGAAAGGACGGATCGGCGACACACCGATCATTGGTGCGGGGACCTACGCCAACAATGCCACCTGTGCAGTTTCCTGTACCGGGACCGGGGAATATTTCATGCGGAATGTGATCGCCTACGACGTCTCTGCGCTGATGGAATACAGGGGTTGGTCGCTGGAGGAGGCGGCCAATTACCTTATTCACGATAAACTGAAATCCCAGGGTGGAGGCGGTGGCCTGATCGCGGTGGATAAAGAAGGGAATGTGGCGATGCCATTCAATACCAACGCCATGTTCCGGGGCTACGCGAAGCCGAAGGAGGGGAGTGTGGTGGAGATTTACTGATGACTTAATGACCTTATTAGCCATCTTCAGTTACTTCGACTACCTTCCGCTCCTGGTGGTAGTGGCGGTGGCATGGGTGACGCCATTGCTGCTGTCGCTGCTTCGTCTTCGCCGGATCCCGACAGTGATTATGGAGATCGTGATCGGTTTCCTGATCGGCACATTCCTCTTCCCGTATCTTTCAACAGAAAGTTCCGAAATTCTGGATTTCCTGGCCTTCACCGGCTTCATATTCCTGATGTTCCTGAGCGGACTGGAGATCGATGTGGATCAGATCGTGGCCTCGTTGCCCCGGCGCCGGATCACCCTGGCCCGCTACCTGAGTAATCCGCTGCTGGTAGGCTTTTCCATCTTTCTTCTTACGGTATCCCTCTCCTATGGGGGCGCCCTGATCCTGAGCCGGTACATCCCGATGAAGAGTACCTTCTACTTTGCCCTGATCATGATCACCACATCGGTCGGGATCATCATTCCCGTGCTGAAGGAGCGTGGCGAGATCACCAGCCGTTTCGGTCAGATGATCATCCTGGCGGCGGTAGTGGCCGATATCTTCAGCATCATCCTCTTCTCCTTTACAGCCTATGTCCTGAAAAACGGCTTTCAGCCCGAGATCCTGCTGATCCTGGGGATCTTCATCCTTTTCTTCATCTTCTATTCAACCGGTATCCTGCTGAAACGGATCCCCCTGATTAAAAAGCTCACCTTTCAGCTTTCGGAAGCCGCCTCCCAGATCACGGTCCGCGGAACCCTGCTGATCCTCCTTATCTTCATTGTGCTGGCGCAATTTATCGGACGGGAGGTGATGCTCCTGGGGGCATTCCTGGGCGGACTGCTTCTTTCGGTCTATACCCACAAAGCCCGGTCACTTCTGATGCTTAAGCTCGACGGGATGGGGTACGGCTTTTTCATCCCGATCTTCTTCATCATGGTTGGAATCCGGTTTGAGCCCTCAGTACTGGCCGGACTGGATCGTTCGCAGGTCCTGTTCCTGGTCCTCTTTCTGGTCACCCTGTATACCGTGAAGGTACTGCCTTCCCTGATCTGGACCCGACTGTTTGGATTTCGAAGAGCCCTGTCCGGAGGATTTCTGATCTCCTCCCGGCTCAGCCTGATCATCGCTGCATCGGCCATCGGTCTTGAGATGGACCTGATCTCTCCGGTGATAAATTCCGCGGTCATTCTGATGGCTATCATTACCTGTATCCTCTCTCCGATCCTCTTCACCCAGATTAGTCCCAAAGCGTTGCTGCCGGCCGATAAGGTCATCATTGCCGGAGGGAGCAGCTCGGGAGTATTACTGGCCCGCCGCTTTAAGATGCACAACCGGCATGCGGTGATCATTGAGAAAGACTTCAAGCGTTTCCGGGACATTGAAGAAAAGGGATTGCATGCGATCCATGCCGACGGATCCGATCCGGAGGTTTACTCCCGATTGAAACTGCTTCCGGTCAATTATGTGGCTGTGCTGACCGGCTCCGATGAAGAGAACCAGCGTATCTGTGAACTGTTACGAAACCGGTTTCATCATACGCGGATCATCGCGGTAGCTCCCTCCCGTACCATGGAGCAGGTCTACCAACGGATGGGAGTAGAGTCGGTCGATCTGCTTCGCACCGTAGTGACAACGATTGAGAATCTCATCCTCCGTCCAACAACTTACCACGCCCTTGTTGAGACCTTTGAAAGTTTCAGTGTGGAGGAAATCGAGATCACCAACCCGGCCTGCGACGGACTCCAGGTCAAAGAGATCCCCTTTCATAAGGACGGCTCGCTGATGCTCATCAAACGGAAGAACACCCTCTACGTCCCGCATGGGGACACCCAGTTCCGTCTCGGCGACCTGGTGATCGCTATCGGCACCGAAACGGCACTGGAGCAAATGAGGGGAAAAATGTCGTGACGGTCGTAACGATTGTTTCGATTGTCACGATTGTTACGCTTACTTCACCACCTCCGCCTTCCCAAACCCGATCTTCTCCAGCGGCTTCAGCTGCGTTTTGGCATCGCCGGCGATGACGTAGTACATCCGTTCGGGAATAATATACTTATCGGCCAGCTCCTTGTGGCGTTCAAGGGTCATATCCCTGACAATCGCCTCTTCGTTTTTTACGTAATCCTTCGGGAGGTTATACTCAGCAATATCGCTGAGCATACCGATCAGCGCCCGGAGGGTTTCAAATTCGCGGGCATTGCTCTTAAGCAGGGCATTCTTGGTGAAGAGCAACTCCTCTTCGCTGATTCCGTTACGGTATTGCTCCATCAGCTCCTTGAATATAGCTACTGACTCCCCGGTAGCCGATGACCGGACACTGGCAGATGCTGTGAAGGGACCCGGGATCTCCGACCCCCGGAAGCCGGTACGGGCTCCATAAGTATATCCCTTCTCTTCACGCAACACCATGTTCACATTTCCGGCAAACGAACCGCCCAGTTTGTAATTCATGACCGTCGCCGGATAGAAGTCGGGATCGGTCCGGGCCAGGGCCAGGTACCCGATGTTGATGACCGACTGCTTGGCCCCCGGTACATCCACGAAGTACACCTTCGATTGCGGCAACGCCCCGGGAAGCGGGTACGACGGGAACGGGACCTCTTTATCCGCCCATCGCTCCGATAACGATTGCAGCGACTTCACTACCTGGTCCTGCTGTATGTCTCCGGCGATCAGGAAATAGGCTACCGAAGGGGCAAAATTCCGCTCGTAATAGGCTTTCAGATCGTCGATGGTGATCCCCTGAACCGTCTCCAGGGTTCCCTGCCTGTCGATCGAAAAAATATGGTCCGTTCCGTATATCAGCTTGCTGAATGCCTCTCCCACCAATGCATTCGGGTTGGCTTTCTTGCGCTTGAGCGAGTTCAGCAGGCGGGTCTTGGCGAGGGCGAACTCCTCCTCGTCCCAGCGGGGCTCCAGGAGGATCTCCTTCACCAGGGTAAGGACGCTGTCGTACTTTCTGACCAAACAATTGGCACTGATGGTCATGTCGGTGTTAGAAGCACTCATGTTGATACTGGCTCCCAGCATCTCTATAGCCTCTTCCAGTTCGAGGGGTGTCCGGTTTTTCGTCCCCTCCATCATCAGCTGGGAAACCAGGTAAGCAACTCCGGCTTTCTCAGGTTGATCAAGGTAATGTCCGCCACTGAGCACCAGGCTGAACTGCACCAGGGGTAATTCATGCTGTTCGATCCCGTACACCCGCATCTGGCAAGCCAGGGTGTCCTCCCACACGGTCGGAAGATTCAGCAGCGGATCAGGGCCGTCGGCCGGCATTACAGAACGGTCAAAACTGCCGGGCGTCTTCACGATCTCCTCTTCCGTCACGTCGGCGATCTCCACCTGTGTGGCTTCTGTGATGCTTTCCTCCTTCACGCCGGCCGAAACGGAACCCTCCGCCACGAGGTCAATCTGACCTTTTGGCACGAAGCTGGTGGCCAGATACGGTTTCCCTTTGATGTATTTCTCATAGACCCGGAGGATATCGCTTTTTGTTACCGCTTTCATCCGCTCCAGATCCTTTTTGTAATAGGAAGGATCTCCTTTGTCTTCGTTGTAGGATGCCAGCTGGAAGGATTTTCCCAGGATGCTGCTGATCCGGTTGTAGAAATCGGTCTCCAGTCCGGCTTTGATCCGTTCCACATCGGCATCGGTAAAACCTTCCGTTTCAAACATCTGGAAGGCTTCGTTGATGGCAGCTTCTACCTCTTTCAGGCTGACTCCTTCATTCGCCGTCACCACAATATTGAAGGAACCGGTGATTTCCTGGGCGCCGTTATAGGCATACTGACTGGAGGAGATCTTCTTCTCCTTCTCCAGCACCTTGTATAACGGGGCTTTCTTCCCCTGGGAGAGCAGCTCGGCCAGGTAGCTGAGCGCATAGGCGTCATCGTTATAGTCCTCCACGGTCGGCCAGATCATCCGGAACTGGGGCGCTTTGGCAAAGTTATCCTCATGGAATACCTTGATGGTCTCATCCAGGGTGACCGGCATGGGTTTGGGATCGGTGATCTCCCCGCCACGGGGGATCTCACCAAAGTATTTTTCGATCAGCTTCTTCGCTTCCGCCACATCGAAATCCCCGGCCAGCACAAGTGTCGCATTGTTGGGGACATACCATTGCTGGTGAAATGCCTTCACATCTTCCACGGTGGCATTCTTCAGGTCCTCCATCTCCCCGATGACCGTCCAGCTGTAAGGATGCCCCTTGGGATAGAGGTGCGTGGCAATCACCCATTCGGTGAAACCGTACGGCTGGTTGTCCACGTACTGTCTCTTTTCGTTCTGCACCACATTCTGCTGAATGTTGAAGGCATTCTCCGTGACCGTACTGATCATGTAACCCATCCGGTCGGATTCAAGCCAGAGGATCTTTTCGAGGGCATTTTTCGGGACCACCTCAAAATAGGTGGTGGCATCGTTGCCGGTCCCTCCGTTCAGGGTGCCGCCTGCATCCTGGATGATCTTGAAGAACTGGTCTTCGCCCACGTTCTCCGACTTCTGGAACATCATATGCTCAAACAGGTGGGCAAAACCGGTATGGCCTTCCTTTTCCCGGTTGGAGCCCACATGGAACCGGATGGCCAGCGCCACGATGGGATCGGAGCGGTCGACATGCAGGATCACATCAAGCCCGTTGGGCAGGGTGTACTTTTCATAGACGATGTTGAGGTCGTCCTTTTGTGATTTGCATCCCAGCAGCACAAACAGGGCCATGGCCAGGATAAAAAAGAAGTTTCGCTTCATGGTTTGGTTTCTAAAAAGTGACTATCTGAGGATTGGTTTCATACGAAAGGAGAGTAAAATTAAACTATTTCGTAAAAATTGTTAAAACGTCCCTAAAAAAAGTTAAAATATGTAGTAATGATACATTTTACAATATTTTTGTAAAATGTTATCCATTATTCCTTAAATCCGCAGACCATGAATCACAAATCAATCCTCGTTCTGATGGCGATATCGCTTATTACCACCACACTTTCGGCCCAAACTACCATCCCTCCCGGTCGCATCCACGAACCGGGAATCTCCTTCACCAGCCTTAATGGATTTGGTATTACTTATAAGACCGGTTCCGAGAAAACATTGTTCCGGATAAAAACAGCTTTGCTGAACATGAATTTCGGAGGTTCCAAGAATACGAACAACAGTTCCACCCACGAGACGAAAAATACGCAGTTAGGGGTCGGTTTCGCTCTTGGATTCGAACGGAGGATTCCTATCGCCGGGAATTTTTTCTTTTCCTCAGGGCTTGACCTGTCCGGCACATACACCTGGGGCAGATCCAAACCTGACGGAACCGGCTGGATCACGGAAAACTCAGGTTTTATAACAGGATTGGGTGTAGTTATCGGATTTGGAGTTGCGATAAAATCCAAGGTGGTCATTTCGGCCGAAATCGTTCCCGGGATATTCTATATCTGGGTGAAATATACGGAATCCCAAACCGGTTCCACTGACACAGAGACGATCAATCAAAGCCAGAACCTCGGTTTTTCTTTCAACAGCAACAGTGCAGGAATTACCGTTGCCTACCGGTTCGGGAAATAACAGCGGCCTGCGCGATATCCGGTAACCCTTACGTGTTTCGTATTTCGTGTTTCGTCCTTCGCCTTACCGGCCTTTCATTCCCTTGGCATTCACAATGAAGAAATAGATCAGGAAGCCGAGGGAGATGGCGACCAGTTCAATGCCGATCGGGAGAAAGGTATCCTTGCCATCAATAAATTCTATGGCTCCCGTGTTTCTCAGGATCTCGATCAGGATCAGGCCGGCGCCGGCCAATAAGGCGACCAGTCCCCATTTCAGGCTGGGATACCGGTTAGCCTCTGCAGAGGGGGCGACAGGTGCTTCCAGGATCCCGGCTTTTTCAATATGTCCGGCCTTGACGATTTTCCGCTTCAGCAGGTAGTCGGTGTATCCTTTAATAAGGTAATAGACACCATAAAATACGGTTCCGACAATGATAATTGTTCCAAGGGTTTCCATTTTTTTGTACTTTTAGTGATTACGATTTGAGCAATAGGTCGCTCGTTCTTTCATAAGGTTGCAGCAAATGTCTTTTTTTTTACTTTTCGCCTTTCGCTTTTCGTATTTCGCTTTTCTTATTTCTTTCTATCATTTCTGCAACCTTTTTGTCTGACGAGCGACAGATATCCCAATGGATGATGCAACGCTGATCGCACAGGTACAGGCGGGGAAGGAGCATGCAAACCGGTATTTGATCGAACGGTACAAGAACCTGGTCTGGCACATGGTATTGCGTATGGTGAGCCAGCCAGAAGATGCCGAGGATCTGTGCCAGGAGATCTTTCTCCGGATCTTCCGCGACATCGGGAAATTCAGGGGGGAATCAAAACTCTCCACCTGGATCGGAGCGATCGCCTACCATATGAGCATCTCCTATCTGAGGAAAAAAGGGAAGGAGATCCTGGTCCCGGTGGAGGATTACTTCCCTGTTGCCGGGACAAGACCGGTTGTTGAATCTGCCGAAGCGGCACTGGACAAGAGCAGTATGAAAAAACTCATTCACCGGATTATCGACTCACTCCCGGTGCACTACCGGACCGTGATCACCCTCTTTTACCTGGAGGAGTTATCGTATAGGGAGATCGGGGAGATCACCGGGATGCCAGACGGAACCATTAAAAGCTATCTGAACCGGGGAAGGCAGGCCATTCGCGAGCAACTGGTTCAACTTGTCCCTGATCTGCTGCCGGTACTTGCTGAAAAACAATAACTTATGAAGTCATGAAACGACCATTATATCACCCTGTAAATTCAATGCCATGAATCCCGATAGCAACCCCTGGAACGAACTGGACGCGCTGATCCTCGAAACCCTGAAGGAGAAACCCGAACGGGAACTTCCCCTTACCTTTACCGATACCCTGCTTCGCAAAGTGGAGCGCCAGCTTACCTGGCGCGAGCTTGTCAGGGAGTTTGCCGTCAAAACCGGTATTGTCACAGGCACCCTCCTGGTGCTGATCCTCTGCCTGATCCTTCCGGTCCGTGAAACAACCAATCCCTTCCTGCTACTGCTTGCAGATCACTGGAAAATTGTGTCCGGTGTCATATTCCTGATCCTTTTTACTTTTTTCTCAGACCAGGTGCTGCTGAAGTTCTACACGAAGCAGCGGCTACTGGATACTAGATCCTAGTAGATCCATTCCCGGTACCAACCAAACTCATTTATGAAAGCAAAATACATCCTGAAACGGTTTCGAATCCCGAGACACATACCCCGTGTGGCACTCCGCACTGCTTCCCCGGGAACCGTAAAATATGTAGGAAAAGAACGTGAAACACCGGTCAAAATACAGGTGATGGAGTACCACAACGATCACTTCTCAGAAAAGGAGATCAGGAACATCACCGAGATCCTCCCGCTGAAAGATAGTCCTATGGTCACCTGGGTGAATGTCACCGGGGTGCACGACACATTGCTGATCGAGTCGATTGGTGAAGCATTCGGGATCCACTCCCTGGTGCTGGAAGATATCGCCAACACTACCCAGAGGCCCAAGCTTGAGGAGTATGACGGATATCTTTTTGCTGTGGTGAAAATGACTTACCTCGATAATGTGTCCGGGGAGATCGTCATCGAACAGATCAGCCTGATCATCGGAAAGAACTACGTCATCTCCTTCCAGGAGAAAGAGGAAGATGTGCTGACCGGGTTGCGGCAGCGGATCCGCACAGGGAAAGGCCGTATCCGGAAAATGGGAAGCGACTACCTGCTCTATGCGATCCTGGATTCGATTGTCGACTTCTACTTTACTGTCCTGGAACAGCTTGGCGACCGGATTGAAAACCTGGAGGAGATTCTCTTGAAACATGCTGATCAATCGCTGCTGAACGATATCTATCACCTGAAACAGGATCTGATCTTCCTGCGTAAATCGATCTGGCCGATGCGGGAGGTGATCAGCTCGATGCAGCATGCCGAACACAATCTGATTACCAAACAGGTCGGCTTTTTCCTGCGGGATGCCTATGACCATACCATCCAGGTGATCGAAACCGTGGAGACCTTTCGCGACATGGCTTCCGGGATGCAGGATCTGTACTTATCCACTATCAGCAATAAAATGAATGAAGTGATGAAGGTTCTCACAATTTTTGCTGCCATCTTTATCCCGCTTACCTTCCTGGCAGGTGTTTACGGCATGAATTTTCATAACATCCCTGAATTGTCCTGGAAATGGGGTTACCCTGCCTGGTGGGGCCTGGTTGTGGCACTGGGAGTTGGTATGCTGATTTATTTCAAACGGAGGAAATGGATGTAAAGAAGATCAACGGCATCTCCCGTGATGGATCAACCCTGGCTGTGACCACCGAGTTATTCCAGTTTGCCTGGTATTCTATTGACGGGAACAACCTGGTCTACATCGCAGATAAATTTTACGGGCTGAAGGTCTTTCACCTCTCCGAGCCTCCCGAGGCCACCCTGGTGGCCCAATCGCCTATTAAATCTCCGATTGATTCGATTTTAGATTTTAGATTCAATCGTAATTCGAAAATCGAATAATTCGCAAATCAACCCCTTCCGTTTACAACCAAAGAAAGAT
>QYQJ01000147.1 GCA_007280875.1 Bacteroidota bacterium | reverse complement strand
GGAACACACCCGGGCAAAGGCCCGTGCCGTATTGCCGGCCGATGCCACCACAAGGGTCTGGTGCTCCTCCGGACGCATCCGTGCACAAACCGAATAGGCTTCGGTCTCCTTGAAGGAACAGGTACGCATCAATGCACCCCGTTCCGGCCAGTATCCGCTGAAAGTAATGTAAAGATTTTCCAAACCCAGATGCCGTGCTATATTCTCACTCTTGTACGTCACCGGGGCCGAAGAGCCCTCCAGGATGCGGTGCAGTGGAAGCCATTCGGCAAACTTGTAGATCCCGAACCGGTCATCCTTGATCTCCAGTTGTTTCTTTTCATAGACACTTGCAAGAAGGGAAGGAGTTGGTTCTCCCGGCGCATCAAGAATCCACCCTGCATCATCGAAAGTCTTTCCTGTAACCAGGGACTTCAGATGATACTTCGTCGGAAGTGAAACGTCATTCATAAGGAGTGGTTGTTGTTCGGCAAAAATAAGAAAAAATGCAGGGCTAAGAGCATTCATGACTTTCATCACTCCATCACCTCATCACAGCAAAACGACCTCCGCTTCCAGCCCTTTCCCTGCCCCCAGCGCCTTGCTTCTGGCATCGGGTAACGAACCTCCGACATAGAGCTTCAGTTTTCCAGGCAGGTAGACCGACTCCCCCTTTTCGTTTATCAACAGGAGGTCTTCGGGAGAGAGATTGAATACCACGGAATCCGTTTCACCCGGTTCCATGTGGATGCGCCGGAAGCCTCGCAGATCGTACAGGGGTATACGAAATGGCACATCCTCCCGGGAGAGGTATAACTGGACTACCTCATCCGAGGGAAACTCTCCAGTATTTTTGATGGTGCAAGAAATCCTTAATCCTTTTCCTTCAGCTGTTTCCCTGATACCGGTTGCCAGTGCATCGTACCGGAAAGTAGTATAGCTCAGTCCGAATCCAAAAGGAAACATCGGTTCCTCCTTCATGTACTTATAGGTACGTCCAACCATCGAATAATCATCAAAGGGTGGGAGCTGATCCACTGATTTCGGAAAGATGACCGGTAACCGGCCGGAACACCATTGTAGTTTCCAAGCAGCACCGTGACATCAGCCGCCAGCGGGCCGGTAATGATGTAGCGGTGAAGGTCCTTTTTCAACGATAATACCCCGTTGTTCTTCAGGAGGACAATCGATTTCACGGCTGCCTCCCTGGCAATCTCCTTATGCTTGTCGCAATTGATCACGCTTACCGGAATAAGTTCCCAGGGATTCCTTCCGGGTGGATCGAACAGCCCCAGCTTGAACCGGGTCTTCAGCAGGTAAGCCAGGTTCAGGTCGATATCGGCTTCAGTGATCAACCCCTGTTCGATGGCAGGCAGTAACTCCCTGAAGGCAACCCCCAGTTTCCCGGTCAGGAACGGATCCTCTCCCCAGGTCTCCATCCCCCTGCCCCACCGGGGATCACGAAAGATATTGATGTTGGGTGACCAGAAGCTAAGTCCCCCGTACTGGGTGATGTTGCCGATCCTGAGAGCCGCATTGAATTTGGCCCTGACTTCGATGGATCCTTCCAGGGCGGGATTGAGGTGAGTTGAGCAAGGAGGAATGAGGAATGAAGAATGAGGAATGTCAGGAGAACCAGTAGGGTCAAGGGTCGAAGGTCGAGGGTCGAAGTGATTTTCGAATTTCGATTTTCGAATTTCAAATTTCTCTTTATTCGCTTCATACGGTCAATATTTCAGACAAAGATGCATAAGAATCCCGGAAAATTTGTATCTTGGTGGACGTTATGTGATGAAAAAATAATCAAACCAAGATGAATGCACAGGAGTTGATCCGGGATATCCGGAGCTATTGTAAAACGCATGCAGATCCGGCGATCATACAGAAATATTCCCGTTACTTCAAGGAAGGCTACAATGCGTATGGGTTGCCCAGCGGGGTCTTTATGGCCAAAGTGAAGGAGTTGCTGGCCTCCAAATCACTTACCATGGATACGGTGATCGAAGCCAGCCGGGAGCTGATCCAAAGCGAAAAATACGAAGAGCCCAGTTTTGCCATGCAGCTGCTAAAGGGGTTCTCCAAACAGTTTTCCAGGGAAACATTTCAGGTGATCGAACAATGGTTCCCTATCGGGATCCGCAACTGGGCCCATACCGACGGGCTCTGCAGCGAACTCCTCACCCCGATGCTTCAGAACGGGATCATCTCCATGAAGGATTTCGCAGCCTGGCGGAAGTCGAAATTCCCCTTCCAGCGCCGGGCCGTTCCGGTTGCGTTGATCAAATTTGTGAAAAAGAGTCCTGATGTGCAACCTTACCTGGATTTCCTGGATCCCCTGATGATGGATGCCGAACGCGTGGTTCACCAGGGACTGGGCTGGTTCCTGCGGGAGGCTTGGAAAGTCCATCCACAACCGGTGGAAGCATTCCTCCTGAAGTGGAAAAACGATGCGGCCCGATTAATTTTTCAGTATGCTACCGAAAAAATGGCGAAAGAGGAACGGGTAAGGTTCAGGCGGGGGACGTGAAACATGAGACCAAAGTCGAGGGTCGAGGTTGATTCTGCCAACTGCTGACTGCCAACTGTCAATCATTCGACCTCGGCCAGGATGGCAACGTAGTTTTTTCCGTATTTTTTCGCACATTTCGGACAGGTGGTGTACCACATATAGACCTTTTTACAGGTTATTCCGTCGGTCTTAACAACTGCGTCGAAGTCTTTCATCCATTTCCCGGTGTTCCTGTAAGGGCCTTCATAGACCTTGCTGAAAAATTTCCCGCTGATCATTGTGTTTTCCGCTCCTGGGATCTCCTTATCAACTGCCAGGTAAACATCCATGTTCCATTGTGATGTGTGGTCAGAAAGGCACAGGAAATCCGGCATGGTCGCTTCCGCATTTCTGACTTTTTCATCCAAACGTTTCATCACTTTCCCAAAACCTATGGGCATGTAGAACAGGGTAAAGACATTGTCCCGGATGAATTTCTTGTTTTCCCAGGTAACCAGTTTATCCTGCCAGGGAGCCGGGTCAAACTCCGGGCAGCAGATTGACGGATCCTGATGTTCTGTCGTCATAATGACCTCCTTTTTTATATTGTTTTGATGCACAGGGTCCGGAAATACTTCTTCCCGTTCCATTCGACGCGTTCCACTCCATGGATATCGCTCTCATAACCCGGAAATGCATTTTCAAAATCCTGCCTTAGTTTCAGGTAATCGAAGATCGGCTTGGCTTTTTCGTTTATTTTCTCCCCGCCCATCATGATGGGTATTCCCGGAGGATAAGGGACAATCATAACAGCCGGAATTCGTCCCATCATCTGATCCAGTTCCACAAATTCCACATTCTTCTTCACCACGGCATGGTAGGCATCCGCCGGCTTCATGGCCTGGTCGGGGATCACCTGAAACGCTTCCTGCATCCGGTCCAGCATCCGGTGTTCCCGGGTATACCTGTGAACATCATTGGCATGTTGCTTTAAGCCAACGTTGGTATAATGGTCAGGCCAGGCGGCGACCATTTCTGGAAAGATCTCTGCCAGCGGCGCATTCCGGTCATAAGCCTCCTTGAATTTCAACAGTTCGGCAAACAGTGTTCCCTGTTTTCCACGTGTAGTCCCCAGTGAATTCAGAAGAAGGAAGGAGTAGTAATCCGTCTTTTCACAAACGATCCCTTTGTCAATCAGGTAATTGGTAACCAGTGAGGCGGGGATACCCTCCTCTGTCATCTCTCCTTCATCGTTGATGCCCGGGGTGGTGAAAGTCAGCTTGATGGGATCGAGCATGGCGTAGTCATCCTCGATATCCTTGAAACCATGCCAGGGATTCTCTTTGCTCATGACCCAGGCCGACTGGGTTCCGGCAAGCACCTCTGCAGGAACATCTTCAATGTTAACCCATTCGTCGTCGATCTCCACCCGCTTGGGTTGCCACATCCCGAAAAACCAATCGTCAGCATTTTTCTTCTGCAAATCGCGAAGGATGGTCACCATTTTCTTCCGGAGATGAATGGCTTCAATGATCGTGTCGTTCAGCATGATCTCCCCGTTGTCGTCCATCATCTTGGTGGCTACATCAAGGGAAGCGACCATACTGTACTGGGGCGATGTGGATCCATGCATCATATACGATTCGTTGAACATATCAGGGTCGACTTTTTCATGGCTGCCATTCCGGATATGCAGCATGGATGCCTGCGAAAAAGCTGTCAGCAGCTTGTGGGTCGATTGGGAGACGAAGATCGGCGGATGCTCCTGGTTCAGGTCATCATCAGCCATACCAAAATGGTTTTTGTAGATAGGGTGGAACCGGGCATAGGCATACCACGCTTCATCGAAATGTAAGTTCTCGACACTCCGTGTCAATTGCTTTTTAATCTGGATCACATTGTAGCAAACACCATCGTAGGTTGAGTTGGTCAGTGCCGACATTTTGGGGGTCTCGTCTTTCCTGTCGGAGCTTATGAGCGCAGATGCCTTGATTTTACTCTTGATCGATTCAGGCGAAAACTCGGAAAGCCTCACCGGCCCGATGATCCCCCGCATGTTTCGCCGGGGAATCATATATACCGGGATAGCCTCGGTAATCACCATGGCATAGTTAAGCGATTTATGGCAGTTCCTGTCCACAAAAGCGATATCATCCCTTACCAGCTGGCTGCGCCAGATGATCTGGTTGACATTGGAGGTCCCGTTCAGAACATAATAGGTGTAGTCGGCTCCAAAGACGCGGGCTGAATTCTTTTCGGCGTCACCGGTCACCCCGCTATGATCCAGCAGGGAACCCAGTTCCGGCACTGAAATGGAAAGGTCGGAACGGAGGGTATTCTCTCCAAAGAACTTATGGAAAACCACACCGGCAGGACTTCTCAGAAATCCTTCCCCTCCCATATGGCCGGGAGTATGCCAGGCATATTTGTATTCCTGGGCATATTTCACCAGCATCCCGAAGAAATCGGGGTAGATGGTGTTCGTATATTTCACCAGGTGCATCACGATTCGTCCCGCAAGAAACTCAATGGTATCGGCTGTTTTCCACAGGTAGCCATCGATCATCTGAAGGGCTTCCACGGGGATATCTTCCGTTTCCAGCCGGTCGGCAAGCAATAGAATGGGCAATTTTGCATACCGGTCTTTGATCGCCCGGATTAAATCGATGGCCGTAGATTTTTCACCGGGATCTTCTTCCGGAAGATTCCAGTCTACGACAACAGCCCCAATGTCGGCCCGGGAATGGATGATCTCCATGGAATCTTCATAGGTCAATGATGGGATTACACTGCACTCCTGAACATCTTCCAGTTCCTCTACCAGTTCCGTAAGCCGGAAGCCCTCATCCGTAGGTGCATTGAATTCGCCCGAAACAATCAGAACAGGCCAATGATGTCTTGTAATTTTCATTGTATCTGGTTTTAAGTTACTAAAAGGTCATTTTTTTCTGGGGGTCAACAGCATACTGTATACCGCCATGATGATCAGGACTAAGGCAATGACCAGCCAGAGTTCACTGAGGGTGGCCGAAACAAAGGCCGAGATGATGAAGATGGAGGAGATGGCTACGATGATCTTCGTGCTGATTTTTCCGGTCCCATCAACCCGTTCCTTTTTAAGCAGGGCAATGCCCGACCAGAAATAGGGGAACAGCAGGAGGAGTACCGAGAGGGTGACAGTGATATTAAACGCCGCAGCCACATTGCTGCCGAGCATCATCAGGATCACCTGCAGGATGGTCATGATGATCCCATTGATCACCAGCCCTTTGCTGTTGATGCCGTGCGCATTGGTATAGGCGTAGGCTTTGGGAAGGAACCCATTGTCGGCACTGGTTTTGGCAGCGCTGGCCGACGAAAGATTCCATACCAGAAAACTGGCCAAACAGGCTATGGCCATCACAATGGATACGACATCCCCCATGACTACTGAACCAGTGATCGTTTGCATAGATAAGGCAAAGGAGGCTGATGCAGTCTGGATCTCCTTGGCCGGGAACATCCCTTCGATCACGGTGGTAGAGGTGATGTAAATGATGGCTACAATGATGAATCCTGTTATTGTGGCAACAGGTACGATTTTTTTCGGATTCCGGATATACACGTTGTTCGTGGCCACACTTTCCACCCCCACAAACGCGAAGATCAGCACAGCAAACCCCGACATGATAGCCATTCCTTCTTTCTTTCCGCTGACATTCCAGTTGTTATTAAATTGCGTCGGATCAAAATCCAACCACCCGGCAATAGCCGTTATAATTACCGAAAGCAGTAATAAGGTCACGGTAATGGAGACTATCTTGGTGATGATTCCTGCTCCGCGCAACGAAAGAGCAATAAAAACCCAGATCAAAACGATTACGGTGATGCCCAGGATGACAGGGTGTTTTAGCTGGGGCAAAAAGATTTCCAGGTACCCCAGACCGGCGATCAAAATGGAGATATTGGAGATGAGATTCCCGTATACATAGAAGAATCCGCTTTTGGCGCCCAGGATGGGATTTACATAGGTGGCAAGGGCGGTCGGACTGGGGTCATCAAACCGGGATCCCGCACGCACATAAACAAGCGTAAGGAACAATGCCCCGATGGTCACCAGGATAAATGAAATGAGGGTAATGGATCCCGTAAATGCCAGTTGCTGGGGCAAGGCAATGACACCACTGCCCGCAAGGCTTGACACGATCAGCGCCACCGCACCGATCATGCCGAGTTTTTTCTTGTCACTCATGAAGCTGGAATTGGTTTCTATTGGTTACGATTCGTAAATATATAAAAAAAGAATCAATGCCATTTAAACAGCTTCAACCCCACGGTAAAAAAGAGGATCCCTGTGGCTGTCAGGATCAGTGAGGGGATTGTTGTTTGTGCGAATCCGGCACCTTCAATGAAAATGCTGCGGATGCCATCGGCCAGCATGGTAAGGGGAAGAGGTTTGATGATGGGGATGGCCCAGTCGGGGAAGTTGTGGTAGCTGAAAAAGATCCCTGAAAGGACCATCATCGGCATACTGATCACGTTGATGAAGGCATTGCCGATCTCTGTTTTGGATGTATGGCAGGCCAGGAAGATCCCGATCCCGGAGAAGGCGATATTTCCTGCCAGGAAGAGGATGAGCAGGGCCGGGATATTCCCCTGGATGGTGATCCCGAAGGCTAACCAGGCAAAGAGCATCAGCAGTCCTGCTTCAATCACGTTCATCACCAGCCGCACCGTGATCATTGCCACCAGGTAGTTCGACCGTTTCATCGGGGTGGCGATCATTCTTCGGAGGAGTTTCTTGGAGCGTGTATCGATGATGCCGTATCCCAATCCCCAGAGGCAGGAGAACATCACCCCCATGGCGATCATCCCGGGGATCAGGAAATCGATATACCGTGTACCGGTGACGGTCAGGGCATCCACCTCCGATCCGGTTGCTGCACTCAGGTCCTCTTCGTAAACCGGATCCCGGATCAGATCCGCTGCAGGGATCCTGTTCAGTATGGGGGAGAGTCTTACATAGGTAAGCTGGGCATCGGGATTCATAGGGTCAAAATGGTACCTGTATCCACTATCTCCTGCGGTGACCGCTACATTCACGTGCCCCCGTTTGAGCTGTACCATGGCCTCTTCCCAGGACATTTTCTCCAGGCGGAAGGTAGTGTTTCCCAGTTTGTCGTCCTTCAGGATAATGGTACAGGTTCCGGTGTCGGGTGAGATCAGCGCGACGTGCCTGACACTTTCCGGCTTCCGGGTGAACGCCAGACCCAACCCGATCGACATCAGGATCGGAAAGCCTATCCCCCAGAAAAGCACACCTGGTTCGCGGACTTTCTCCAGGATGTTGGCCAGGGTCAGTTGCCAGAGCTGGTTATTCCTGATCCGGTCAATCATGCAGCCTCCTCCCCGTTAATGCAGTAAACAGGTCATCCAGGTTCTTCAACGAAGGATCTTCGTTTAAAAGTTCCTTCATGGTCCCCTCTTTCAGGATCTTTCCCTCGTGGATGATCACGATCTGCTCGCAGAGTTGTTCCGCCTCCTCCATGTAATGTGTCGTTAGGATCATCGAGGTATCTGATGTCCTTCTGAGGTTGCGCAGGATCTCCCAGATCTCCCTGCGGGCATTGGGATCAAGGCCGGTAGTGGGTTCGTCGAGGAGCAGGATCCGGGGATGGTTGATCAGGGCGATGCCCAGGGCCAATCGTTGGCGTTGCCCCCCGGAAAGATTCACCGTATAGGCTTTGCGTTTTTCTTCCAGTCCGACCAGCTGAAGCGCTTCTTCTACGCGTTCGGGGCCAAGATTGAAAAAGCTGGCAAACAGCCGCAATGTCTCCCAGGCTGTCAGCTTTTCAATGTACCGTGTCTCCTGCAGCGAGAGCCCGATGATTTTCCGCAGCTCCTTCTCATACCCCTTCCAGAGCTTCCCGAGGATGCGGATCTCGCCCCGGTCGGGCTTCTGGATCCCTTCGATCATCTCCACCAGGGTTGTTTTACCTGCCCCGTTGGGGCCAAGCAATGCCACGAACTGGCCCGGGAGGATTGTCAGGTCCACTCCGCAAACAGCCTGAACCGTTTTGAAGGACTTGAAGACGTTGCGGACTTCGATGACGGGAGAGGGGGACATGGTGCAAAGATAAAAGGAAAGTCAGAAGTCAGATGTCAGAAGTAATGTCATTGCGATCCCGAGTACTCGGGAGAAGCAATAGAACTGGAAGTACGAAGGTAGAACTTAGAAGTTTGCGTTCTTGGCGGCTTTGCGATTTAGGGGTAATAGTCTCGCCAGCTAAGACTTCACCGCGAAGACGCCAAGACGCGAAGAAAATCCGTGAAAATCCGTAAGCACCAACCTGTCATTTTGCAGGAGTTGCATAGATTTTCGTTGTGTCCCGGTAACCTGCCAGGTTATTGTACCAATCGGGGAAGGTTGCCCCTCCGGATTCAGCCCAGGACCCAAACTTCAGGTGTCCGTATAGGATCTGGACATATTCCCAGGTATAATCAAACCGTACCGGGAGATTGATAGCCCAGGGCAGATTGGTGGCTGTCCTGTAATAGATCCCCAAAGCAGGGTTGGACGCATCATCTGTGGTACCCAGATAGGTCAGGTCGGCCAGAGATGTTGGCACATAGTTGGGAAGATGGATTTCGACTCCCCTGTCCAGATTTTTGATGATGAAGGGATTATAGGGAGGGGTCCCGAGATCAGCCTGAAGCTGTGGGATCTGGAAGTGTACCGCAACCCTGATTGTATCAGACAACCCGTAGAATCCGTTTTTTTCTGTATTATAGAATGTCCCTCCTACCCGGTTGATCACATTTTCCGTATTCTCAAATACGATGATGACTGCTTTTTCCTGGCCGTTTTCCGTTCCGTTGGCATCGAGCGAAATATACGTCCATGGCTCAGGCGGGAGGTTGGCATAGGTTCTGGTCACAGAAGATACTGCTCCCGGCAGGATGTTGTCGAATTGCCATCCGAATCCGTTGTGCAAGCTGGCGCCTACCGCTCTGATATAAAATAGAGGCAGGATATCAACTATTTTATTCTGGGCATTGGATACCACCCTGAACTGATAATCTACGATCATATCGTTCATGTCATAATCCCCTTTGGATGGCCATAGATCCTCAAATGCCAACGACCCCCAATTGTTCTTCCCGGGATACCAGTTATCATAAGCGCGGGCAGGATCAGCCGGGTAGTCATCCAGGTTATCGGCTACTCCGTCGCCATCGCTATCGGGAGGAGGGGGTTGCCCGCTCCCATCGGGGTTACAGGTGGTTATCGGAATATAGGCTGTTGCATTGGCTATGGCATAGAGGACGGCCCCATTGGAGAAATTTGCCGGAAAACTGCCGGTGGTCAGTGTGCCGGAAGGAGTCAACAATTCCAGCGGTCCGTTCAACTTTTTCGTTCCGGTGATGGCGGCTTGCTGCGTTGCTTTCAGAACGCTGAATGAGCCCTGGCCATTGATAGTTTCCATGATATTGATCGTAGGGGATACCATCATCGACTGGCTGATCAGTGTGAGGGTCGCTCCTGCATTCACGGTGATTTGATTCGTGCCTTTCAGGTATCCGGCTATGGAAGAGTAAGTTACCGTATTAAAAACGACCTGCTGCTGGCCAACGATCCGGCAATCATTTTCAACAGTGCTTCCGTTGAAGTTAATGGCCCCCGAAACAACGATGATCCCGGTGTTGGTGACCGGATTAGCTACATTCCAATTTCCCGTGACAGCCAGGGTCCCTGAATTCACTAGTGATCCGGAGGTGCCGTTCATCAGGTATTCTCCATTAATCGTTAGAGTTCCCATATTCTGAATCAAATCATTAGGGGCAAAAGGAGTTCCTGTGATGGAGAGAGTGCCGTAATTGATAACCCTGGCATTCTGCGTAATAGAGGGCGTAGCGCTCACGGTCACGTTGCATGTACTGTAGATGGTCAGCGTACTATTCCCTTTCATGGTAAGGGTGTTAATCGATCCGGGCGCTCCATTGGTAAAAATCATGTTTGCAGTACCTCCGGCAATGGGATCCAGGTTGATCTTTCCAATGAAGGAGCCGCAAATCCGGGCTGTTCCATTGGTGATTTTAAATGTGGCAGCTCCCGTATTGATGTTGCCGGTCATGCACCAAACCATGCCGTCGCTGATGGTTCGAGCCGTACCGCTGGTAGATGTAACATCGCAGCCGCTGGTGCAGGTTGGTTCTTCGATCTCATCGGAATTCTTTATAATTCCCGGTTCATTAAAAGTATAAGCAATATCGTCTGATACCTCCAGGGAGACGATCTGGGAAAATCCCGACTCCGATTGGATCTCGGCAAAAAGGACTTTCAGAGCCGTGGGGACACGCAAAGTAGACTCGAATGACAATTGGTAGCCGGTTGAGCCGGTGATCAGCAGCGCACCACCTTGCAACGGGTTTCCATCAAAAATTGAGATCTTTTGCAGAGAACCGATTGCGCTCCCGGTCACGTTGCTGGAAATAGTTATTCTGACTACCCGGGAGGTCTCCCATGAGAAGTTCTGAGGGATCAGGAGCGCGTCCATCCCCGTTTTGGTAGAAGTATCACCGCTAATCTTCCTGCAACCTGTGGGAGCGAATAAATAAAAAATCCCGATAACGAGAACCATGATGATTTTGAGCGTTTTCATAGGATTCATTTTATGTCAGTTAATAAGATGAGGAACTCAACCCTGCATGATATGGCAAAATTACTTCAGAGTTGCTTCATATAGATTAAATTTGCATTAAATATTCATGACAGAAAATCTCCCCGACAAAAGCTGATTTTCCGAATTATTGTAATTTCGATATAGCCATTTATAAAACCATGAGGCATCTTGTACTCTCTTTTATAACAGTTCTTGCCTGCATATCCGGCAACGCTCAGCAATGGCATCCGGCGGGGGATAGATTGAAAACGCAATGGACTGAACAGGTAGATCCGGCAAATCCTTTACCTGAATACCCGCGACCAATCCTGGAACGTGACGAATGGCAAAACCTGAACGGATTGTGGGACTATGCCATCCTTCCGAAAGGTCATAGCCTCCCGGATGCCTTTAACGGGAAGATTCTCGTCCCTTTTGCAGTCGAATCAAGCCTCTCGGGAGTTCAGAAACCGGTAGGCGCTGAAAACGAGCTCTGGTATGCCCGGTCCTTTTCTATCCCGGCTTCCTGGAAAGGGAAGCACATCCTGCTGAACTTCGGCGCCATTGACTGGAAATGCGACATCTGGATCAACAGTATCCGTATCGGATCTCATCAGGGAGGATACATTCCCTTTACGTTCGACATCACAGCATACCTATCCAAAGAGACGCAACAGACCCTGATGGTCCGTGTATGGGATCCGACCAACGCTGGCTATCAGCCCAGGGGCAAACAGGTGAATGACCCCAGAGGCATCTGGTACACAGCGGTCACCGGCATCTGGCAAACCGTTTGGCTTGAGCCGGTTGGGGAGAACCACATCATATCGGTAAAAAGCATCCCCGATATTGACGGGCAAACCCTCTCCGTTACTGCCGTTGCCTCCGGCTCCTCATCAGGCGATCTCATTGAGGTGACACTGTTTGACCAGGGGACAGTGGTAGAATCAGGCAGAGCGGCGGCAGGGACGGAAGTTCTCCTGGCGGTTCCCGAACCGAAACTCTGGAGTCCCGAAAATCCATTCCTTTACGACCTCGGGATCACCCTGACGCGAAACGGAAAAGCGCTCGACCGGGTTAAGAGTTATGCTGGTATGGCAGGATATGCCCAGCGGCGACCGGGGGCCTCAGTGGCAACCCGGGCAATATTTTACCGGCCAGGAGAAAGTACGCTCCCCCGAGTCGGCCGAAAACTACATGAACGAATGGCGGGCCATTATTGACAAACTGATCTCCAACCCCTGTGTGGTGGTCTGGATTCCCTTCAACGAATCGTGGGGACAGTTCAATACCGTCGGGATCGCCCAATGGACAAAAGCCTATGACCCCTCCCGGCTGGTCAACCCGGCTAGCGGGGGAAATTTTTATGCTGTGGGCGATATCCTCGACGTCCACAACTACCCCGATCCGCAACTCACGCTCTATGAAGGTAGCCGGGTATGCGTATTGGGAGAGTACGGCGGCCTGGGCTTGGCGGTAGAGGGTCACCTTTGGGAGACAGGCCGCAACTGGGGCTATGTACAATATAAAACCTCTGATGAGGTCACTGACGCCTACAATGAGCTGGCGGAAAAACTCAAAAAACTGATCAAGCCCGGATTTTCAGCCGCCATATATACCCAAACCACAGATGTAGAGATCGAGGTGAACGGCATCATGACCTACGACCGGAAGGTGGTGAAGCCGGATGCGGAAAGGATCCGTAAGGTGAACCGGGAGATCTGTGAAATACTTGGAGATAGCGAAGCGAAATAGCGAAGCGGATAAAGTCTCCCTTACAAAGGCTTCACTGCATAGACACAAAGGCGCGAAGGAAGTCACAATGCGTCAATTGAAAATTCAATCGAAAATCGTAACTTGTCCCTCGTAAATTGATCTGTTTCTAATCAAAACTACCATGGAAAAGAATTACAAATTCTGTCAGAGCTGCGGGATGCCTCTCAGCAAGGATGAGAAGGGTGGTGGTACCAAAGCCGATGGGTCTAAAAGCGTTAAATTTTGTTCTCACTGTTATGAGAACGGCCATTTTACTCTCCCTGATATCACGGCAAAAGGCATGAAGGAGAGGGTGAAGGAGAAAATGTCCGAAATGGGATATTCGCCGATTCTGGCATGGTTCTTCACCTTGAATATTCCGAAGCTGGAGAGGTGGAAGAGTTAGACAGACCTTTCCAATTATTCGAGCGGATTGCTTCATCATCCCGAGTACTCGGGAGAAGCAATAGAACTGGAAGGACGAAGTTAGAACGTAGAAGAAATCTGTGTTCTGTTACCAGATGTAAAATGGCAATTTATGTGCAATAAATGTGCAATAAATGAGCAATTATATAAATTAGCCATCACGTTTCGTCAATCTTACGTCTATGCTCCTTAACGAATCCCCTACCATTACCCGTCAGCATTACCGCATCCTGGGCCTGAGCTGGGCCGGATGGGTGTTTGACTTTTACGACCTGATCCTCTTTACCTTCCTGCTGATCATGATCCGCCAGGATTTTCATCTGACCAACATGGAGATCTCCTATATCCTGGGGGCATCGCTGGCTGCTACCGCCATTGGGGGTATCATCTTCGGTGTGCTGGCCGACCGGTACGGACGCAGGCCTGTGCTGCAATGGACCATCCTCACCTATTCTATCGGTACCTTCTTCTGTGGATTCTCCAGCAGCTTCTGGTTCCTGATGATCTTCCGGGTGGTCACCGGACTAGGTGTGGGCGGCGAATGGGCTACGGGCCAAACCTATGTGGGAGAGACTTTCCCGGCGAAAGTCCGGGGGCGGTACTGCGCCTTCATGCAAACCGGCGCCCCATTGGGGGTTGCCCTGGCAGCTATTGTGGGAGGCCTGGTGGCTCCACACATTGGGTGGAGGGCCAGTTTCTTCATCTCTATCCTTCCTGCCCTGCTGATCATCTACATCAGGAAGAAGCTGCCCGAGTCGGATCTGTGGCTTGCGCAAAAACAGAAGGGAACGGTAAAAGTCAGAAAAATCAAAGAGATCCTCCTGGGAGAGGAAAACAAGCTACTTCAACTCTTCTCCAAGGCCCACCGCAAGTTTTTCATCCTGGCCCTGATCCTTGCCATTTTCGACATGACCGCTTATTGGTTCACCTACTCCTGGATGCCCAGTTACCTGCATACCGAACGGGAGTTCTCGATGACCAAATCGGCGTTGTGGATGCTGGTGACCCAATCCGGAGGCTTCCTGGGTTATGCCCTGTTCGGGTTTGTCTCCGACCGGTGGGGCCGCCGGCCGGCCTATACCCTTTATTCTTTCATCATGGCCGCCGGCCTGCTCATGATCACCCTTTTCTGGAGCACCGTTGTGGCCTATCCAGCCGTGATCCTTGCATTTATGTTCCTGGTGGGGTTCGGCACCGGGATGTTCGGGGGGTATGGCGCCTTGTTCTCCGAACTCTTCCCCACATCCATCCGCAGTACCGCCATGGGAACTGCCTTCAACCTCGCCCGTGGAGTGCAGTTCGTCACCCCGGTGATCATCTCCATCATCGCCGTTCATTACGGCCTCGCCGGAGGGATCTCGCTGGCGGCTCTCTTTGCAATTCTCACGGGATTGTGGATCTGGACGTTTCCGGAGACCAGGGGGAAGAAGCTGGAAGAGTAAGTCAGAAGTACGAATTACGAACTGGAAGTGCGAAGTTGGAAGGACGAAGGCACCTGTGTGATCTGTGTTCTATTATCAGCAATCCCTTGAAATTAAAAAGTTTCCGAAGATTACAAATGCAAACAAATATATTTATAATTTTGACCGTTCAAATTAATTAGTCAAACGGTTAATTATTAAATCTGAATTGCATGGGAAAAGTATCCTACACTGGTGACAGCAAGGAACGCATCGACGAGATCCTTGATGCAGCTCAGAAACGGATGGGCCTGTATGGATTTAAGAAGACCACCATGCAGGAGATCGCCAATGATCTTCAGATGTCAAAGGCTTCCCTCTACTATTACTTTCCCGACAAGGAGAGTCTTTTCCTTGAAGTGATCAGGAAAGAACAGCAGGAATACTTTCTTGTTGTGCAACATCGGATGGACGAGATCAGCGATCCGAAAGAAGCGATCAGGGAATTGGTCAGGCTCAGGCAGACCTATTTCATGACCTTCATAAACCTGAATAAACTCCGGTTTACTGATTTCCGGCAGATCAAACCGCACTTCGAAGGAATGATCCAGGAACTCCGGAAGAAGGATCACCAGCTGGTGACTTCCCTTCTTGAGAAAGGGATCCAGCAGGGAGTGTTCCGGATAGGGGATCCGCAAAGCCTTGCGACCCTCTTCCTGGAGATCCTTCACGGATTGAGGCTCGTCATCATCCAGCGAAAACCCTTTATTGAATTAAGGGAGGAAGATTTTGAACAGATGATGATCAAGACCATTGATTTTACCCGATTGTTTATCCGAAGCATTGAAACCATTTCATCAACCAGTCATTAAACCATGGACGAAACCAAACCCCAGGGACCTTCCCGGAAAAAGAAGATCAGGGCATACATTGCCCTGGCAGTAGTAATAATTGCAGTATTGATTACCGGTTGGTACTTTTACCACCAGTATGATAAGTATGTGTCAACCGACGACGCATACATTGATTCTGACCGGGTCTCTGTCAGTTCCAAGATGCTGGGCCGGATACGATACATTTTCGTGGATGAAGGGGATACAGTCAGGACAGGTCAATTGCTTGTCGTCCTGGATAGTACCGACCTGGTTGCCCAGAAACAACAGGCACAGGTCTCACGGGCTCAGGCCATTGCAGCCGTGAATCAGGCACAGGCAAACCTTGATTATGCTGAAAAAAACATCCGGATCCAGGAGATCGGTGTGGAACGGGCCAAAGAGGACCTCGACCGGGCTACCATCCAGTACGAAGGAAAGGTTATTCCCAAAGAACAGTTCGATCATACCAGCAAGGCCTATGAAGTGGCACAGGCCCAGCTGGATGCCTCAAGGTCCCAGCTTCAGGTGGTCAGGTCGCAGATTGCGGTCGCTGAAATGAGTATCCAGGCCGCCGAATCCCAGATCCACACCCTGGAGACCAACTTGCAGAATACCCGCATCTGTGCTCCCGGCGAAGGGCGGATTGCCAAACGCTGGCTGCTCCCGGGCGACATTGCCCAGCCGGGGCAATCGGTTCTTACCATCACCAAGGACTCTCTATACTGGATCGCCGCCTTCTTTGAGGAGACCAAGATCGGTTACATCTATGATCAGCAGCCCGCCAACTTTACGGTGGATGCTTTCCCGGGAGTCCATTTTTCGGGCGCCGTCTATCAGATCGGGACAAATACGGCTGCACAATTCTCCCTGATCCCTCCAAATAACGCTGCCGGAAACTTCACTAAGGTAACCCAACGCATCCCGGTTAAGATTTCCATCGATTCAACCGACAGTCCTGACGCCAATCTCCGGAAGAGGCTCATCTCCGGCATGTCAGTCGAAGTGAAATTGTTGAAGAGGTGATCTCACCATGATGCCATTCAAACACATTACCTCGTTCATCCGGGCCCAGAGCGCCACGTTTGATCCGGAGAGCCCCTCCTACAAATGGTGGCTGCTTGCCAATGTCATGATCGGAACCTTTATGGCGGTGCTTGACGCAACCATCGTCAATGTGGGCCTTCCGAAGATCATGGCCTCATTTGGAGTCGGGATCGACAAGATTGAATGGGTTCTGACTGCCTACATGCTCGCGCTGGCTGTCATGTTGCCCACTTCGGGATGGATGGCCGACCGATTCGGGTATAAACGCATTTATTTCCTCGGGTTGTCCCTCTTTACGCTCGGCTCCTTTCTCTGCGGTTATTCGGCCACAGAAGACATGCTGATTCTTTCCCGGGTTATTCAGGGATTGGGAGCCGGAGCGATCATGCCTGTCGGGATGGCCATCGTAACCCGTGAATTCCCTCCTCACCAGCGAAGCATTGCGCTTGGGTTCTGGTCGATAGCCGCTGCCGCTTCCGTATCATTTGGCCCGTTGATTGGCGGTTACCTGATCGATACATTCAGCTGGCCATGGATCTTTGATGTCAATGTCCCAATCGGAATTGCCGGCTTACTAGCCACGGCTATCATCCAGAAAGAGTTTAAAAGTCCCAGGAGGCGGGCTTTCGATCCGGTCGGGTTCATCTCGATCAGCATCTTTCTTCCCGTATTGCTTTATGCCCTTACTGAAGGCAATGCTGCCACCAATTCGGCCGGCTGGAATGCTCCGATCGTCCTGATCTGTTTCGGAATCGCCGTCATCTCCCTGGCCGTTTTTCTGGTAACTGAACTGACGATCAAGGAGCCTCTGATCGAGTTGAGTCTGTTCAAAGGATACAATTTCGCAGTGAGCAACCTGGTGATCTTCATTTTCGGAATAGGCATGTTCGGAAGTACATTCCTTCTTCCCATATACCTGCAAAGTTCACTGGGTTATACGGCACTCCAGGCCGGTGCCGTGTTTCTTCCGATCGGCATCATCCAGGGAATTACGGCCCCCATCGCCGGGATATTTTCGGACAGAGCCAACCCTAAGGTTCCCATCATCCTCGGAGCCTTTTTACTTGCTCTGAGTTTTTATATGAACAGCCGGATGTCGTGGCTGACCGAACACAGTTATATCATGCTGACCCTGTACCTGCGGGGATTGGCTATGGGAATGATGTTTAGTCCGCTTACCGCCATGGCGACCATCGATGTCCCGAAAGAAAAGATGGGGCAGGCTTCGGGACTGATCAACGTCCTGCGTCAGATTGGAGGCAGTTTCGGTGTAGCATTACTGACAACGATCCTGATCTCCCGGTCCAGATTTCACGGACAAATCTTCGGAGAAGCATTGCAGGCAAATTCTCCGTCTTACCAGGGAGTCGTCCACCATCTGGGGAATTTCCTCGTTCATCAGGCCGGCAGTCCGGCAGCCGTTGCTGCCAAACAGGGTTCCTATCTCCTGATGTCCAACATCAACCAGCAGGCGTTTGTCCAGGCAATCTGCGACGATTTCCGGATTGCCGCCATCATCACCCTGGTCAGCGCAATCCCGGTTTTCTTTTTAAAAGTCAGAAAGAAGCATCTTCAACTATGAAACGAACGTATATCATTGCCATCATTATCACCCTGGGCATGCTGGGAAATACCCGGGAAAGCCGTGGACAAAACCAACCATCCGGTCCGGACTTAACTATCGCCGATTCCCTTTCTCTCCCGGAGATCCTCACGCATGTGCTGACCAGTTATCCTGCCGTCAGCAAAGCCATGGAGGCGATCAAGGCGGCTGAAGCCGGAATCGGTCTGGCCAGATCAGGGTACTATCCGAATATCCAGGCCGACGCCGGTTATACACGACTTGGCCCGGTCCCTGAACTTTCAATCCCAAACATGGGATCCTTCAAGATCATGCCGGAGAATAACTTCGATGCCGGTGTCAGCATAGGTCAAACCGTATATGATTTTTCCAAGACCTCCCGCCGGATCAAACTGGAGGAATCAACCCGGGATATGGCAGAAGCAAATGTAGACCTGGTTCGCCAGCAGCTGACCCTGATCACCGCGGTAAGCTATTACACCCTGGTCTATCTTCAGGAGGCCATCCGCATCAAGGATGAACAGATCGCGAACCTGCAGAAGCACCTCGATTTTGTGACCCGGAAAGAGCAGACCGGATCCGCTACCGAATATGAGATCCTCTCCACCCAGGTCAGGTTATCAAACGCTCAAAACCAGCGGGTATCCCTTGAAACCTCCCGTCAGACACAGGTGGCCATCCTGAACTCGCTGATTGGATTACCCATACGAACCCCTTTAATCATGACGAGCAGGTACATTTCATCCCAGCCTGACGTCAGTTCGGATTCTCTTATCCCTTTTGCCCTGGAGCACCGAAATGAAATGCTTCTTGCCCGGCTAAGACAGGAACATGCCATGTTGAAGCTTCGTTCGGTCAAGGTGCAAAACAACCCCTCCCTGAATGCCTTTCTCGCCGGAGGCTGGAAAAACGGCTATATCCCGGATCTCAACAAAATCACACCGAATTATGCTGCCGGTCTGAGTATCACCATGACGGTTTTTGATGCCACCAGGCATAAGTACAATATCCGGCTTGCCAATTCATCCATTGAGGAGAGTCGTTTTGAAATGGATAATGTATCACGGGATATCGCTACGGAAGTATTCCAGAACGAAACCAGCCTGGATGCCTCTGAAACCAGGATCGACCAGGGCCAGCTGCAGGTTAAGCAGGCTGAAGAGGCGCTTCACCTGGCTGCGGTCAGCTTTCAAAGCGGTGGTATTACCAACCTCGACCTGCTGGACGCTGAAACAGCACTGGAAGAGAGCCGGATCAACCTGCTGCGGGCACAGATCGACCATGCCATCAACCTCGTCCGATTGAATATCTCGCTGGGAAATAAGATCGAATAGAAGTAGTGAAATTTTTGTATTTTTACTCTTTCGAATTTATCCCACACCCTGCATGTTTCGTATCCAAAGTAAACTCGACACCTCCAGCCCTGAATTCCGGAAGCAGAAAGAGGAGTACCTCAAGATCCTTGCCATTTACAAAGAACGGCTAGCCTCAACAACGCGTGGAGGTCCGGAAATTGCCGTCAAACGGCACAAGGATCGTGGAAAGCTGCTTGCCAGGGAGCGGATCGACCTGCTGGTCGACAAGAACACTCCTTTTCTGGAGCTCTCCCCAATGGCCGCTTATAACTTGTACAACAATGAGTTCCCCTCAGCCGGGGTGGTGACCGGTATCGGCGTGATCCATGCAAAAGAGGTGATGATTATCGCGAACGATGCCACGGTAAAAGGCGGATCCTACACCAAAGAGACGATCAAGAAGCATGTCCGTGCCCAGGAGATCGCCATGGAAAACAGGCTCCCCTGTGTCTACCTGGTCGACTCGGGAGGGGTTTTTTTACCTGAGCAGTCCAACGTCTTCCCTGATAAGTACCATTTTGGCCGCTTCTTCTTCAACCAGGCCCGTCTTTCGGCCGAAAAAATCCCGCAGATAGCTGTCGTGATGGGCTCCTGCACCGCAGGGGGAGCCTATGTGCCGGCAATGAGCGACGAAACCATCATCGTCCGCAACCAGGGGACTATCTTTATCGGCGGACCCCCGCTGGTGAAAGCCGCTACCGGCGAAACGGTAACCGCTGAAGAGCTGGGCGGCGGAGAGATGCACACCATGATCTCCGGCGTCGCCGACCACCTGGCCGAAAACGACGTGCATGCCATCCAGATCTGCCGCAATATCTTCGAGTCGATTGAACGTCGTGAATACCAGCCATTGCCAACCGCACCGATTGAAGAACCCTTTTATGATACTGAAGAACTCTATGGGATTCTGCCTATCGACGTTCGGAAACCGGTCGATTCACGGGAACTCATCGCCCGGATGGTTGACGGAAGTCTCTTCCATGAGTTCAAGGAGAGATATGGTCTCACTCTGGTGACAGGTTTTGCCCGGATCATGGGGTATGAGGTGGGTATCCTGGCCAACAATGGAGTGCTTTTCTCGGAAAGTGCGCTTAAAGGCGCCCATTTTATCGAGCTCTGCACTGCCCGCAATATCCCGATCCTCTTCCTGCAAAACATCACAGGATTCATTGTAGGGAAACAATACGAGCACGGAGGGATCGCCCGCGACGGTGCCAAGTTCGTGCATGCAACCGCCAATGCCAATGTCCCCAAATTTACAGTGATCTTTGGCGGATCATTTGGTGCCGGCAATTACGCCATGGCCGGACGGGCATATGAACCCCGTTTCCTTTTTATGTACCCCAGCTCCAAGATCTCCGTAATGGGGGGAGAACAGGCATCTCAGGTGCTGATCCAGGTAAAGGAGGAACAGCTGAAAGCAAGGGGCCAGGAGCTCTCTCCGGAAGACCGGGACAAGCTGCAACAGACCATTCTACAGAAGTACGAAGAGGAGGGCTCGGCTTACTTCAGCACGGCCCGCCTCTGGGACGATGGCATCATCGATCCGGTCGACACACGGAAGATCATCGGCCTGTCGATCGCCATCTCGCAGAATAAGGCATACAAAGAGACGAAGTATGGGGTGTTCAGAATGTAGGAAAATGGTGAAATGGTGAGATTGCGAAATGGTGAAATAGCGAGGTAGCGAAGTCCGAAACCCGAAACTCAAAACCCGAAACAGTATCATGTTTACTACAATAGAGACAACCCTGGAGAAAGGCATTTTCACGGTCTGGCTGAACCGCCCGGAGGTGCACAACGCTTTCAACACCACTATGCTGGAAGAGCTGGCCGAATGTTTCCTTGACCTGCAGTCGACAGATGCCATCTGTGTGATCCTACGCGGCAGAGGCAAATCTTTCTGCGCCGGGGCAGATCTTACCTGGATGAAAGATGTGGCGACTAACAGCTATGAAATCAATTACCAGGAGAGCCTGCTGCTGTCCAAGTGTTTCTATTCCATCTACACCTGTACCAAACCAACCATTGCCCTGGTACATGGTGCTTCCCTGGGAGGGGCGAATGGATTACTGGCCTCCTGCGATCTCGCCTATTGCACCGATGATGCTACCTTCTCCCTGAGTGAAGTGAAGATCGGGATTGTTCCAGCCTGCATCTCCCCCTATGTGGTCAAACGCGTAGGCGAATACGGAACCCGGGAACTGATGCTCACCGGACGCCGGATCAACGGCAAGGAGGCTGAAGCCTTTCACCTGGTCAATAAATCGGTTCCGGCCGAACAACTGGAGGCCACCGCCCAGGAAACCATCAAACACCTGCGTACCAGCGGACCCGCCGCTATGAACCATGGTAAAAAACTGATCTACGAAGTCACTAACAACCTCTCTCTGAAGGAAGCGTACGATTTCACCGCACGGATGATCGCCGACATCCGGGCATCCGAAGAGGGACAGGAGGGGATCAACGCATTCCTTGAAAAACGAAAACCAAAATGGGTAAAAGAATAACCAGAATCCTGATTGCCAACCGGGGAGAGATTGCGGTACGGATCATGCGGACCGCCGGCAGGATGGGAATCCGTACAGTAGGGATCTACTCCCGCATCGATTCCGACTCGCTGCACATATCCATGGCCGATAAAGCGATCTGCATCGGGGAGAGTGAACTGAGTGAAACCTACCTCAACATCCCCAAGATCATCGAGGTAGCCCTGAACACTTCCTGTGATGCCGTTCATCCAGGATATGGCTTCCTGGCCGAAAATGCTGCCTTTGTCCAAGCCTGCGACGAAGCCGGCCTGATCTTTATCGGTCCCAATACCCATGCCATGCAGGTGATGGGCAACAAGATCGAAGCCCGGGCCTGGGCAAAGAAAAGCGGGGTTCCCATCACCGAAGGACTCACCGGCACCAAAGAGGTGCTGCTGAAAGCGAAGGACCGTGTGGGCTTCCCTGTACTGCTGAAGGCTGCAGCCGGAGGAGGGGGCAAAGGGATGCAGATCGTCCGCGACGAAAAAGAGCTGGAAGAAGCTCTGGAGGCGACTGCCCGGCAGGCCAGGGCCTATTTCGGCGACGCTACGGTGTACATCGAAAAGTACCTCGACGAACCACGCCACATCGAGATCCAGATCCTGGCCGACCTGCATGGCAACGTGATCCACCTGTTCGAACGCGAATGTTCGATCCAGCGCCGGTACCAGAAGATCATCGAAGAGTCGCCCTCAGCCACTCTCACGCCGGAGATCCGGGCACAGATGGGGGAAGCCGCCGTACGGATCGGAAAGGAGATCGGCTATACCAGTGCCGGGACAGTAGAGTTCCTGGTGGACAAAAAGCTCAACTTCTATTTCCTGGAAATGAACACCCGCATCCAGGTGGAACATCCGGTCACCGAGCTGGTTACCGGTATCGACATCGTGGAGGAGCAGATCAAAATCGCCGAAGGGGAGCCGTTGCGGCTGAAGCAGGAGGATATTCGCCAGCAAGGCCATGCCATCGAGTGCCGGATTTACGCCGAAGACCCGGAGAACAACTTCCTCCCCTCTCCTGGCTTCATGACACTCTACTGCGAACCCCAGGGTGATCATATCCGTATCGATACCGGGGTAACCCCGGGGACCGAGATTAAAAGCGCCTTCGACCCCATGATCAGCAAGCTGGTGGTGTGGGCTGAAACCCGCAAAAAGGCCGCCCACAGGATGAACGAAGCACTGGCCTTTTACGGCATTCACGGCATCCGTACCAACATCAGCTACCTGAAGAAACTGATCATTGGAAAGCCTTTTCTCACCAACAGCATCTCGACCAAGTTCTGCGACGAACATACCGAAGAGATCGTATCCGAGATCCGGCAGGAGAAGGCCGATGTCCCCCGGCACATCCTGCTGATCGGATATCTGCTGCTGAGTCTGCAGCATCCGTCAGCCAAAGGGTTTCTCTGCCGGAAAGCCGGGGATCTGTGGAGCGCTGTCGGGTTCTGGAGGCATCTCGCTCGCCTTACGGTATCCTGCGAAGAAGAGGAGTTTCCGGTCACCCTTCCCGGATCATCGGAAGATGCTGTGGAAGTGGAGATCGGAGGAACCAGCTACCGGACGAAAATTTGTGGCAGACAACCCTCATCCCTGCACTTCTCTGTAGATGGAGAGCCTTACCATATCCTCTATTCAGAAGACCGTAATCACCGGGAGTATATCAGTGTGGGAGGGCATATCTTTCTGATGAAGCGGTTTGACTTTTTACCCAACGAGCTGATCGCTGCCTCGGCCGAGTCGCTGGGGAGCGACCAGTCGCATGTCACCGCCCCGATGCCCGGGAAGGTGATCAAGATCAATGTGAAGCCAGGAGAGGAGGTGAAGAAGGGAGCTATCCTGCTTATCATCGAAGCGATGAAGATGGAAAACAACATTATTGCATCAAAGGATGCGAAGATCAGTGAAGTGAATGTGGAACTGAACCAGCTGGTGGAGGTTCATTCGCCACTGGTGGTGTTTGAGGAAGAAGGTAGCGAGAAGTGAGGTAGCGAGGTAGCGAAATTTTCACCACGGCACCACGTCACCACAGCACCACAGCACCACAAAAAGCAAAATAATTTGATAATGTAAAATTGACCTTATATGAACAAAGTAGTAAAAGACGCCTATGAAGCGATCCGGGGAATTGAGAGCGGGATGACCGTGATGTTCGGGGGATTCGGGTTGTGCGGGATCCCGGAGAATTGCCTGAAAGCGCTGGCTGAGTCGAGCATCACCAACCTGATCTGCATCTCCAATAACGCCGGGATTGACAATTTCGGATTGGGAGTATTGCTGCGCAAGCACCAGATGAACAAGATGATCGCCTCCTACGTGGGGGAGAACAAGGAGTTTGAACGCCAGTTCCTCACCGGCGAACTGGAGGTAGAGCTGATCCCCCAGGGGACCCTGGCTGAGCGGATCCGGGCCGGAGGCGCCGGCATCCCGGCCTTTTTCGTCCCGGCTGGTTATGGGACCGAAGTCCAGGGGGAGAAAGAGGTCCGTATCTTTAATGGCAAACCGCATATTATGGAGCTGGGGCTGACCGCTGATTTTGCCATCGTCAAGGCCAAATACGGCGATACGATGGGCAATCTGATCTATAACAAAACGGCAAATAACTTCAATCAACCGATAGCCACCGCCGGCAGGATCACCATTGCCGAGGTGGAGGAGCTGGTTCCCTATGGTGAACTGGAACCAAACCACATCCATACGCCCGGTGTATATGTGCAGCGGATCTTTCAGGGGAAGGAGTATGAAAAACGGATCGAATTTGCAACCACACGAAGTTAACCTGTAAACACGAACAACCATGTCATTAGATAAAAACGGCATAGCAAAACGGATCGCCCAGGAGTTGCGGGATGGCTACTATGTTAACCTGGGCATCGGAATCCCAACCCTGGTAGCCAATTTCATTCCGGAGGGGATGGAGGTCATTTTACAATCGGAGAACGGCCTGCTTGGCATAGGTCCTTTTCCCAGCCCGGATGAGATGGATCCGGATCTCATCAATGCCGGGAAACAAACAGTCACCGCCATCCCCGGGGCGGCCTTCTTTGATTCGGCCAGCAGCTTCGGGATGATCCGGGGAGGTCATATCGACCTGACCGTGCTCGGAGCTTTCGAAGTATCTGAAAAAGGCGACATTGCCAGCTGGAAGGTGCCCGGCAAGCTGATCAAGGGGATGGGTGGCGCCATGGATCTGGTGGCAGCTGCCAAGAACATCATCGTGGCGATGCAGCACACCGACAAGGAGGGGAATTCCAAGCTGCTGAAAGAGTGCACCCTGCCTCTGACAGGAGTGAACTGCGTGAAACGGATCGTGACCGACCTGGCTGTGATTGATGTGGTGGAAGGAGGCTTCAAGCTGATCGAACGGGCTCCGGGAGTAACAGTGGAAGAGATTAAAAAGGCGACGGCAGGGAAGCTGATCGTGGAAGGAGAAGTGCCGGAGATGCAGGTATGAGGGTCGAGGGTCGAGGGTCGAGGATCGAGGTATCAAGAATCCGGCATCCAGCATCCAGTATCCGGTATCCGGTATCCGCGAACAGCGAACAGCGAACAACAAATTACAACGCATCATGAATTATCCAAAGAGAGTAACCATAGGCGACATCACGGTCCGGGATGGATTCCAGCACGAAGAGAAGTTCATTCCCACCGACGCGAAGATCTGGCTGGCGGAGGAACTGATCCTGGCCGGCTTCAGGCATATTGAAGTGACCAACCTGGGTAATCCCAAGGGAATGCCCCAGTTCAGGGATGCCGATGAGGTGCTGAAAGGGATCAGATCGAGTAAAAAAATTGCTCATTTGCTTGACAAGGTATCCCTCACCACCATCACCATCCGGGAGAAGGCGGTGGAGCGCGCCATTGAAGCCCGTAAAGAGGGCTGGGGCCCCGACCGCATCCTCTTCATGGTATCCACCAGCGAATCCCACCACAGGACCAATTCGGGACTCAGCCTGGCCGACTACTGGAAGATGGTGGAACAGTACATTCCGCTGGCACACGATGCCGGACTGAAGGTGAACGGGACGGTCAGCACCATCTGGGGCTGCCCGATTGAAGGTCCGACCGACATGAACAAGGCCATCGAGTTCACAAAACGCTGGCTGGACATCGGAGCCAACGATGTGGAGCATGCCGATCACGACGGTTCTGCCTCTCCCGACCGGGTGTACAACTATTACTCGATGCTGCTCGATTCGGGCGTCAGGGTGGAGAAGCAGATCGTCCATTTCCATACCACCCGCGGATGGGGGCTGGCCAATGTGCTGGCCGCCCTGCAGACCGGGATGGTCAATTTCGAATCCACCATGGGTGGCATCGGGGGGCAACCGGCAAACTTTGTGGATGGCGTACCCGTTGCCGGTACCGGAAAATATTATTACAAGGATCCCAACATCGTGGGACTGGTCTCCACCGAGGACATGGTCGTAATGATGGACGAAATGGGGATCGATACCCAGCTGGATGTGGATAAAGTGCTGGAGATCGGCGCCATGGTGGAACGCATCGTCGGCCGCCGCCTTCGCTCCGAAGCGATCCGTAACGGCCGGATCCCGAAATCCCTCTCGGGCCGGAAATGATCAAGATCATCGAATCACCAAGGGAGGGGATGCAGGGGGTGGAGAGTCTCATCCCCACCTCTTCCAAAGTCCGGTTTATTAATAACCTGCTGAAAGTTGGTTTTGACACAGTTGAGATCGGAAGCATCGTCAATCCCAAGGTTGTCCCCCAGATGGCCGACACGCTGGATCTCATCCGGGAACTTAATTTTTTCAACTCCGATTCGGAACGGATGGTGCTTGTCATGAGCCGCCGGGGCGCCGAACAGGTGGCTCCCATGGAGGAGGTGACAGCCCTTTCCTGCCCCTTTTCGTTTACCCCATCGTTTCTGGAGAAAAACGTCAGGTCGACGGTTTACGAAGTCTTTGGAACAACCGCTGAAGTGGTTGACCTATGTGGGAAATATGAAAAAAAAGCCGTGATTTACATCTCCTACGCTTACGGAAACCCTTATGGCGATCCCTGGAGCCTGGACCTGTTGCTGGACTGGATCGGGAAACTCCGGGATATTGGTGCTCAGGTCATTCCACTTTCCAACGTATCAGTAGAAATTGATGCCGCGATGATTGAAACGGTCTTCACGTCTATCATCAGCGAATACCCGGATCTCGAATTCGGGCTCCACCTCCATCACGGGGAGGGTGACTGGTCTTCCAAAGTGGATGCAGCGTACCGTACCGGCTGCCGTCGCTTTGACACAGTGATCAATGGGTTTGGCGGTTGCCCGAAGTCGGGCCACGAGCTGATGGGCAACCTGGCGACGCAGGACCTGGTGAGGTTTCTTCATGAAAAACAGATTCCGAACCCCCTGGAACCGGAACTGCTGAAAGATTCAATCATGATAGCAAATGAAATATATCAGTAGGAAATAGTATATTTGATGCTGGATTCCGGATACCGGATACCAGATACCAGATGACTGGATAACTGGATAACTGGATCCTGATTCCTTGACCCTTGAACCTTGACCCTTGAACCTTGAACTTTATGTATATCACCGAAGAACACGAAATGATCCGGAAAACGGTCCGGGACTTTGCCGAGCGGGAGATCCGTCCGGTCGCACAGGAACTGGATGAAAAAGGAGAGTTCTCCCTTCCGCTGACCAAACGAATGGGAGAACTGGGGCTGTTCGGCCTTATCACAGAGACCAAATACGGAGGTTCGGGCATGGACATGCTGGCTTATGTGATCGCCGTGGAGGAGCTGGCCCGCATTGATGGGTCCCACGCAGCTACCCTGGCGGCACATATCTCCCTGGGAATGGGGCCTATTATGAATTACGGCACAGAGGAGCAAAAGCAAAAGTATCTCCCTATGCTCACCATTGGTGATGCCCTCTGGGCGTTTGGTCTGACCGAACCCGATGCCGGCAGCGACTCCCGGGGGACCAAGACCACCGCCCGCGTGGAAGATGATCAATGGGTGATCAACGGATCCAAGATCTTCATCACCAACGGGGCCTCCTCGATCAACAAGGGAGCTACGGTCCAGGTTGTATCCGGGGAACAGAACGGGAAGAAAGAGTTCACTACCATCCTGGTGGATGCGGATACCCCCGGATTCAAACGGGTTCCGATGCACGGCAAGATGATGTGGCGGGCTTCCGATACAGCTGAGCTCTACTTTGACGATTGCCGGGTCCCCTACTCCAACATCCTGGGAAAACGGGGCGAAGGATCACACATCATGCTGAATACTCTCGACAGCGGCAGGCTGGCCATCGGGGCGATGGGGCTCGGATGTGCCCAGGGGTCTTACGAGGTGTCCATGCAATATGCGAAAGAGCGGAAGCAATTCGGTCAGCCGATCGGACATTTCCAGGTCAACGCCTTCAAACTGGCCGACATGGCCACCAAGATCGAACTGGCCCGAAACCTGCTCTATAAGGGGGCATGGCTGAAAGACACTCATAAACCATACGCCAAAGAGGCAGCCATGGCCAAACTGTACTGTTCCGAGATCGCCAAGGAGGTGGCCGACGAAGGGGTTCAGATCCACGGCGGTTATGGCCTGATGAAAGACTACCCCATCGAACGGTTTTACCGCGACCAGCGCCTCCTTCAGATCGGCGAAGGGACCAGCGAGATCCAGCGGCTGGTGATTGCGCGGTACATCGGGGTGTGGGATTGATGTCCCAATTTTACATTTTCCAGTTTCCCCATTTCAATGTTGCCTTCAATGTGATGATTAGATTCATTATCTTTGGTTTATGTTTCATGAGTTAGTAAAAAGGATCACCGGTTCACTGGAACGAAAGGGGATTGACTATATGATCTCCGGCAGCCTTGCCCTGAATGTTTATTGCATTCCAAGAATGACCATGGATGTCGATATCGTGGCGGAACTCAATCAGTCTAATCTGGATGATTTTCTGGAGTTATTTAAGTCGGGATATTACCTGAGTGAAGAAACCGTTCGGGAGGAGATCAGAAGAAAGGGGATGTTCAATGTCATCGATCACCGGTCAGGATTAAAAGTTGATTTTATTATCAGAAAAGATACGGAATACCGGCGACTCGAGTTTTCACGAAAAACCCTGAAAATTATTGAGAATGTTCAGGTATGGATGGTCTCCCCGGAGGACCTGGTGATTTCAAAACTGGAATGGATCCAGCAGTTAAAAAGCGAAAGGCAGATACAGGATATCCGCATGCTAATGGCTTTAGCCGGACTTGACGTTGATTACATCAGGCATTGGTGTAAAAAATTGAACCTTAAAACCTTCGATATCCTTTAATGGCCATGACAGATACCCCTGCTGAAATAGCGAAGAAACAACTTGAAATTTTCCTGTCGAAATCAGAAACCGAACGATTTCAGATTGGTGATGAACTCAATAAATTTGGCAGGAATGTGGTTGAAAGTTCTATCCGTCAGGGTCACCCCGGGATATCTGAAACTGATCTTAAGATAGAGGTCTTTAAACGGTGCTATTCGACCTATTTTACCCCTGAAGAGCTAGTCCGGATTATTATATCCATGAAGGAGTACCTGAGCAGTTGATTCAAATGTAAAATGGCAAATTGGAAATTATGTCAAAATGGTGAAAAACCATTTTCAATTGAACCTTTAAAGTAGAAAGAATGTATTTATCGATAAAAGAAGTAAAACCTAATCCTGATTATCTCCTTCATTTAAAATTTGAGAATGGAGAGGTCCGCCAATTTGATATGAAACCATATTTAAATATTGGGATATTTCAAGAATTAAAAGACATTTCGTTATTTAATACCGTTCACATTAGTTTCGATACAATTGAGTGGAATAATGAAGCAGATTTAGACCCTGAATTTTTATATAGGGAAAGCCAATTGCTTTAGATGGTTTCCAACTGCCAATTTCCAACTTTCTTTCATCTCGATATCCAGTAAAACCAGATCAGGGTGCATCTCCTGAATGATCCTGATGCCACTGGCTACACTGCAGGCGGTTCCGCAAATCATAACCTGCGGACAATGCCTTGCCAGCAACTTTTCAAGTGAATCACGGATGTGATCTTCGTCGTCGATGATGACCGTACGGATCATGTTGACCCAGACCAATAAGGTAGTAACGATAGGATAGTTATCCGAATGTCCTGTTGTTTAATCATCACGTAGTAGGGGTACCGTAGTGTCGCAGTAGGGGCGGGTTCAGAACCCGCCCCTACTGGACGGTGTTACATATTCGCAACAATCTCCTCCCCAAACTCCGAGCACTTCAGTTTGGTGGCACCCTCCATCAGGCGGTGGAAATCGTAGGTGACGCGTTTTTTGTTGATGGCGCCTTCGAGCCCTTTGACGATCAGATCGGCAGCCTCCTGCCAGCCCATGTATTCGAGCATCAGCACACCGGATAAGATGACCGAGCCGGGATTGACCTGGTCCTTTCCGGCATATTTCGGAGCGGTGCCGTGTGTCGCTTCAAAGACGGCATGACCGGTTACGTAGTTGATATTGGCTCCGGGAGCGATCCCTATCCCGCCAACGATAGCTGCCAACGCATCGGAGATGTAATCGCCGTTGAGGTTGAGGGTGGAGATCACCGAGTACTCGGCCGGACGGGTCAGGATCTGCTGCAGGAAGGCGTCGGCGATCACATCTTTGATAAGAAGTTTGCCGGCGGCGAGGGCTTCATCCTGAGTTGCATTGGCAGCCTCTTCCCCTTTTTCAGCTTTGATTTTGTCGTACTGCTGCCAGGTGAAGACCTTGTCCCCAAACTCCCGTTCGGCGAGATCATAACCCCACTGCTTGAACTGCCCCTCAGTAAACTTCATGATATTCCCTTTGTGAACAAGTGTCACAGAGGCTCTCCCGTGCTTCAGTGCATATTCGATCGCCGCCCGCATCAACCGCTCGGTACCCTGTTTCGATACAGGCTTGATGCCGATGGAGGAGCTTTCCGGAAAGCGGATCTTCTTCACTTCCATCTCCTTTATCAGGAAATCAATGACCTTTTTAACCTCCGGAGTGCCGGCCATCCATTCGATGCCGGCGTAGATATCTTCTGAATTCTCCCGGAAGATTACCATGTCGGTCAGCTCCGGTCGCTTCACCGGGGACGGAACCCCCTTGAAATAGCGTACCGGGCGGAGGCAGGTATAGAGGTCGAGGATCTGGCGAAGCGCCACATTCAGCGAGCGGATCCCCCCACCCACCGGTGTGGTTAAAGGTCCTTTGATGGCCACCAGGTACTCCCGGATGGTATCCAGCGTCTCCTGTGGCAGCCACTCTCCGGTCCGGTCAAACGCCTTCTGCCCGGCAAGCACCTCTTTCCAGATGATCTTTCGTTTTCCTCCATAAGCCTTTTCCACAGCCGCATCAAACACGCGTACGCTGGAATTCCAGATATCAGGACCGGTCCCGTCACCTTCGATAAAAGGAATTACCGGATAATCAGGTACATTTAATGTACCATTTTTAATTGTAATTTTCTCTCCTGTCATAGTTTTTCATGTTATAGATTGGATTTCTTCTTTCTGAAAGCAAATTTATTCTTTTGAATTGGTAATTTTGCTCTGAAATCATTTTTTTTTAGAAAACCATGATGATAGATGTCAAAATGATTCGCGAGAGCTACCAGAAGCTTGCGAAAGGGGTGGAACATGCACGGACTAAATGGCATAAGCCCCTCACCCTTACCGAAAAGATATTGTACGGACACCTTTTTGATCCCTTCCCGGTCAAACCATTTGTAAGGGGAGGAGATTATGTCAACTTTCAGCCCGACCGGGTGGCCATGCAGGATGCCACGGCCCAGATGGCGCTGCTGCAATTCATTACAGCCGGCCGGTCATCTTCTGCCGTTCCGGCAACCGTTCACTGCGATCATCTGATCCAGGCCAAAGAGGGGGTCCGCGACGACCTGATCCAGGCCCTTGATGTCAACAGGGAGGTATACGATTTCCTCCAGTCGGTGGCGGCAAAATACGGGATCGGGTTCTGGAAACCCGGAGCCGGGATCATCCACCAGGTGATCTTTGAAAATTACGCATTCCCGGGCGGGATGATGATCGGGACCGATTCACATACGCCCAATGCAGGCGGCCTGGGGATGGTAGCCATTGGTGTGGGCGGAGCCGATGCCGTGGATGTGATGTCGGGAATGCCGCTGGAACTTAAGATGCCAAAGGTATTGGGCGTGGAGCTTATCGGCAAACTGAACGGCTGGGCCAGTCCGAAAGATGTGATCCTGAAACTGGCAGGGATTCTTACCGTGAAAGGGGGGACCGGTTACATCGTGGAATATTTCGGTGAAGGCGCCCGGAATCTGTCATGCACCGGAAAAGGAACCATCTGCAACATGGGTGCGGAGATCGGTGCCACCTGTTCCCTGTTTGCTTTCGACGGAAAAATGAAGAGCTACCTTGAGGCTACCGGCCGTTCCGCCGTGGCCGCCCTGGCCGATGAATATACCCACACGTTGAATCCGGATGATGAGGTAGTTAAAAAACCGGAATCATACTATGATCAATACATCCGCATCGACCTGTCGAAACTGGAACCCTATGTCAACGGTCCGTTTACACCGGATGCCGCACACCCGGTATCGGAACTGGCTGCCTTCCTCCGGAAAAATGATTACCCGCATAAACTGGAGGTCGGCTTGATCGGATCCTGCACCAACTCCTCCTACGAGGACCTCACCCGGGCCGCTTCCATAGCCAGACAGGCCGGCGAAAAGAAGGTGAAAGTGCAGTCGGAATACCTCATCACACCCGGATCGGAACAGATCCGGTACACTGCCGAGCGGGACGGAATCCTTCAGGCATTCGACGAGATCGGCGGGGTGGTGATGGCCAATGCCTGCGGCCCCTGCATCGGCCAGTGGGAACGGCACATGGACGATCCGAGCCGGAAAAACTCCATCATCACCTCCTTCAACCGGAACTTCGCCAAGCGTAACGACGGCAACGCCAGCACACACGCTTTTGTCGCCTCTCCGGAGATCGTCACGGCGATGTCACTGGCAGGAAGCCTGGCGTTCAATCCGATGAAGGATAAACTGGTCAATGAAGAGGGCCAGGAGGTAATGCTGGACGAGCCTGCCGGGTTTGAACTTCCCCCGGATGGCTTCGAGGTCAAGGAGATCGGATACCTGGCTCCCCCGGATAACCCGGATCAGATCTCCGTAGTGGTAGATCCCGGTTCGGAGCGGTTACAACTGCTCGAACCCTTCCCGGCATGGAGCGGTAAAGACCTTACCGGGCTCCGGTTACTGATCAAAGCCAAAGGGAAATGCACCACCGACCACATCTCGATGGCCGGACCCTGGCTGAAGTACCGCGGCCACCTGGATAACATCTCCAATAACCTGCTTATGGGTGCGGTGAATGCTTTCAGTGACCAGACCAACTCGGTAAAGAACCAGGAGTCTGATGACTACCAGGAGGTATCGAAGGTGGCCCGGGATTATAAAAAGCGGGGCCTCTGCTCCCTGATCGTGGGTGATGAAAATTACGGCGAAGGCTCCTCGCGCGAACACGCTGCCATGGAACCACGTCATCTCAATGTACTGGCGGTACTGGTGAAATCCTTTGCCCGGATCCACGAGACCAACCTGAAAAAGCAGGGGATCCTGGCCCTCACCTTCAACAATCTAGAGGATTACAACCGCATCCACGAAAATGACACCTTCGATATCCTGGGTCTGGATACCTTCAAGCCCGGCGTACCGCTCACCCTGGTGATCCACCATGCCGGCGGAACCTCTGAGAAGATCACGGTGAATCACAGTTACAGCGCCCTGCAGATCGAGTGGTTCAAGGCGGGCAGCGCACTGAACTACATGAAGTCGAAGGATTAGGGTCAAGGGAATTTCCGATTCATTCCCCTAATTTCCAACTGACTTTTCCTTCCTCCTTTGTCTTTCGTCTGTCATTTCAGGGGTTTCGTCTATCCGCATGGTAACATGACGATGCACTTTGAACGGTCATCTGCATATTCAGGCGGTTAAAAGAAAAAATTTGTCGCCCTCTTTTCCCTTTTTTATCTTGGTCAGTGATATATGTTTTAACCAATACCATTGTGCCATGAAAAAAATCTTTACTCTGGTTCTCCTGATTAGCGCAACTATGCTGGTTGCACAAAACGCAGACAAAAGCAGGTTCCGGTCTCCGGTAAAATTTCCTTCCCAGACCGAAGACCGTATGCTGCCATCTTCTTCCGACTGGTCCGTTCCGGAAACCGTCAGCTTTTCGCATGACGGACCTGCAGGACGTTCTATTGTGCATCCCATTGCCATAGGCCAGGCCGGAAACGCCTGGGGATTTGCATACATGCGTACCACCTTCCTCTGGGCGGTCAATGACGTCAACTCTGTCACCTTTATTCACCGGATGCTGGCTACTCCCGGCGACGGGATCAACGACGTAAAGGTGGCGTTTGCTCCCGATGGGATGACCGGATGGATCTGTGTGATGTCCGATCGTCTCCCTGCCCTTCCGTATACTTCATATCATCCGATTCTCCTTAAAACCACGGATGGTGGCCAGACCTGGAGTGACCCCATCGAGGTTCAGCTGGGAGGTATGTCGCATTATGTCTTTGCGGAGGTAACCGGCGGCGGCAATTATGACTGCACCATTCCGTTTGTCTACGAGCAACTGACCGACGAAGACGTGGCTGCCCCTGTACAGTTCTGGTATATCCCCGACTTTGAACAGTCCTATGTGGTTATGGGCATGGATGATCAGGAATCCGGACCTGTTGTCACCGATATCCGGAATTTCCCGAACCCCTTCCGGGATTACACCTATATCAACATCAACCTGCTTCAGGCCTGTGCCGTGAACGTGGTGGTATACAACACCCTGGGACAGGCAGTCGGGGAGTGTAATTTCGGAATGCTTGATAACGGTCCGCATCGTCTGACGTTGCACCTTGAGTCCCTGGACGAAGGCGTGTACTTCTACACCCTGCAGGCAGGGAATTAAAAACCACTTCATAGCTGATTTTTTCTCAAGTTTATACTCAAATTCGATTACTTTCACAACAAATAACCAGATTGTAAAATTTTCGTATGAATCCAAAATGGTTGGTCCCGGTCCTGTCCGATATCCGGTTCTGGATCCTCCTGTTCTTTGCCGTCAGGTTGTTCGGAATTACCGATCCTCCCATAGAAACCACCCATAGCTGGCGGCAGGCGTTTACCTGCATGGTATCCAGGAATATGGTGGAGATCAGTGCCAACCCCATGTATCCACGCACAGATATGCCTGGATATAATCCGGATATCGTGGCCTCGGAATTTCCTGCCTTCAACTTCATTATATTTCTGGTTGCCAGGGCATTCGGGTATAGCCACTGGTACGGGCGCCTGATCAACCTGCTGATATCCTCCCTGGGGATCTATTGTTTTTACTTGATGGTCAGAAGGTATTACGGGGAGCGAACCGCCTTTTTCGCCGGTGTGATCCTGCTTTTTTCCGTATGGTTTACCTTCTCCCGAAAGATCATGCCCGATACATTCAGTATTTCCATGGTGCTTATCGGCCTGTGGTTCCTGACCCGTTACCTGGATCGTAACCGTCCGGAGTACCTGCTGTTCTTTTTTCTGACCGGCACTCTGGGAGGATTGAGTAAGATCCCTGCTACGGTCATCCTGGCAACCGCTCTGATCCCCCTGTTCGTGAGCCGCATCCGGATAGGACAACGTGTACTGACCGGCACGGCTCTGTTTTTATCGGTGGCCGTGATTTCGGCCTGGTACTTCTGGTGGGAGCCTTACCTCCTTCGGACTTACCACAACCAGCTCTATTTTCCGCGCTCCGTTTTCCAGGGCTTTCAGGAGCTGATCGACATGGGCTTCTGGACTGTTGATAAATTCACCTTTGTAGCTCTTCAGTCCTACGTTGGTCTGGCCTCTTTCATCCTGGGATTCTATTACGCCATCAGGAATCGTAACAAACTGATCCTGGTGATCCTTGTTCTTACCGGAGGGATGTTCTTCATCTACATGGTCAAGGCCGGAAACGTCTTTTCCAACCACACCTACTACATCATTCCCTTTGTCCCGGTGATGGCCCTGCTGGCCGGCTATGGGCTCGCTTCCTTGCCCAGACCAGGCTTCTCATTTCTCTTATTGGCTGGAATAGCAGTGGAAGCGATCCTCAACCAGTACCATGATTTCCTGATAAAAGAGAGCGATCAGTATAAGGTAAACCTGGAATCGATTGCCGATCAGGTTAGTGAGCGGGAGGATCTGGTAGCTGTCAACGGGGGATTGGACCCACAGCTGATCTATTTTCTGCACCGGAAAGGATGGAGCGTTTCGGATGAGGATCTGCGTCAGCCCGGTGCGGTCGATCAGATGCAGCAGGCAGGTTGCAAATACCTTTTTATCATCAGAAGCAGTTTTCAGGACACCCTTCCATACAGTCTTGTTTACCAGCAAGGCAATGTACAGGTATACCGGCTTGCTCGGCACTAGGCCCATGGAATTCCCGGTATCTGAATACTATCAGAATGCGGGCGTCGTTAGTGTATCATAAGATCTGAACCATGCGCGGATTTCTCCTTTCGCTGATGTTTGTTGCCTGTTTCTCACTACAGTTGTTTCCCCAGCACCGGACCAACCTGCGCCAACTCAGTGTGACGCAGCTGCAGAATGGCATGTACCTGGAGGCTCTCAACACCCTCAACGATGCTATCCGCTACGAACCCGGAGCCTCGGATCTCTATTTTTTCCGCGGCTATGCGAAATACGGGCTGGACGACTTCATCGGGGCCGAAACCGACTATACACGATCACTGGAGCTATTCCCTTACCAGCCGGATGTACTGGTGAACCGGGCCATCGTCCGCAGTCAGCAGGAAAAATTTGACGAAGCCTTCGGGGATTTCAGCCGGGCCCTGGAGTTCGACAGTACCAATGCGACCATCTACCTCAACCGGGCCCGGATCAGTCTCTACACCAAGCGGTTTGATGAATGCATCAACGACTGCTACCAGGTTATCCGGCTGGATGATTCCGACGAGCTGGTCTACCTGCTGAAAGGGAGTGCCGAAATGGGGCTGGGGAACCAGTATACCGCGATCGCTTCATTTCAAAAGGTACTGGAAAAGAATCCCGGTAATCCATTCGGTCCTGTGCAGATGGGAGCTGCCTGGATGGAGCTGGAGCAGCCCGATTCCGCGATTTTTTATTACGACCGGGCCCTCAGACTGGATTCCTCGAACATTTTTGCTCTGTTCAACAGGGCTCTTGCCCGCGCTCAAAAGCAGGAGAAGCAGGGAGCCCTGGACGACCTCAACCGGGTCATCATCCTTTCCCCCTATAACTCCTACGCCTACTTCAACCGGGCCGTCATCCTGAGTGAGCTGAAAGAGAAAAAGGCCGCTATCCGGGACCTCACCACAGTAATCCGGCTCAATCCTGAGAACCTTATCAGTTACTACTACAGAGGTTTGCTCCGGACGGAAACCGGCGACCTGCAGGGAGCCCTGGAGGATTTCACCAGAACCGTCGAACTCTACCCCGACTATGCTGATGGATACATGGCGCGATCGGGGGTGAAGGAGAAGCTCAAGGACCGTAAAGGAGCTGCTACGGACCATCAGCTGGCCATGGAGGCAGCCGCACGGAACCAAAACCGGCCCGATACCCTGGATTTCGACGAAAAGAATTACCTCAAGAACCTGATCAAACTGACCGGTAGTTTCGAAGAGATGAACACCCTGAACAGCAAGTTTCAGAACCAGTATGTCGACATTCAGCTTTCTCCGGTCTTTAACCTCTTCTTCGGACAGGCCCCGTACGATAAAATCGAATTATACGACTCCTATCCCAGGAAGCACTACTACACCAGCATCATCTCCCTGGCCAACCGCCCCTACCTGATGTCCGATTCGGCCCGCCGGGAGGTGGTGGGCCGACAGACCATCCTGCTTGATTCTGTTTCCCGGAATCCTGAATCCTACCTGATCCGGGCCGTCTCCTACACAGGCCTGAAACAATATGACCGGGCTATCAGCGACTGCGATTCAGCCCTTCGGCTTGATCCCGATTTCGTGTTGCTCTACTTTGCCCGTGCGAATGCACGTTACGGACTTTACCAGCAACGGCAGGAGGAGGTACAAGCCCAACGGCTGCCCGGGATCGGGAATCCTGTGGAGACTGAACCGGATTCGGCCAGGAAGCTGGAGAACGCAGTAATCCTGGAAGCCATGTTGCTCGATTACAAAAAGGTGATCCTGCTTGATCCCGATTTTCCCTTTTCTTATTACAACAGGGGGGTGATTCTTTCTGCTCTGGGCAACTACCGGGAAGCGCTTTCCGACTTCCGGAAATCAGTAGAATTGAAAAAGAACCTCGCCGAAGGCTATTATAACCTGGGCCTGATCTATCTGTTACTGAAAGAGAACTATTCGGGTTGCCGCTACCTCAGCCAGGCCGGTGAGCTCGGCATTGCCGATGCGTACCGGGTGATGAAGAGGTTTTGTTATGAATAGAGCCGCAATTAATTGCGGCTCTACCCGGATCCCGGATCCCGGATCCCGGATAATTTTTCAATCTCCTCCTCCGTTAACTGAAACCGCATTGCTCCGGCATTATCTTCGGCATGCGAAAGCTTTGTGGCGCCGGGGATCGCCACCACGGTATCACCGTTGGCATGGAGGAGCCAGTTGAGAGCGATCTGAGCCGGGGAGACCTCGTATTTTGAGCCCATCTCCTTCAGCAGGTCGATCAGCGGCTTACTTCTTTTCATGTTTTCGGCTTTGAACGGTCCTGAACTTTTCCTCCACCCCACATGCTCCAACAGTTCCGGGTTGTCATGGAACTTCCCGGTGAGGATTCCCTGAGCCAGCGGCGAGTAAGCGATGATGGTGATGCCCAGCTCCTTGGCCGCTTTCATCACGCCATTATGTTCTATTTTCCTGTCGAGCAGGCTGTATCTTACCTGGTTGGAGATCAGTTTCAACCCATGCCTGTCCAGCTCTTCTGCCGCCTCCCGCATCTTCTGCTCCGAAAAATTGCTCACGCCGATGTGTTTGATCTGTTTCTTCTTCACCAGCTCAGCCATCTGCTTCATCTCCTCAGTGGCCGAAGAGAACCCAAATGGTTGATGAACCTGGTAAAGATCGATCGGATATGGATCCATTGCCCGCAACCGTGCACCGATGCTTCGGGGGATATTGGAGGCGAAACGAAACATGGGCCACCATTTGGTGGCTATGATCACTGAACCGGGGTTTTTACCGGCTTTTTGCAAAGCCTTGGAGAGCGCTTTTTCGGAGGCACCGTTACCGTAGACTTCGGCTGTATCGAACCAGTTGATCCCCAGGTCAAGACTCACACGTACGATTTGATCAATGACTTTATCGTCGAGGCTGGGCCAGAATTTTCCGGCCATGTTGTTGCGCTTGCTGAACTGCCAGCAGCCCAAGCCGATGGGGGTGACCTGAAGGCCGGAACGGCCGAGGGTACGAAGGGAATGATTGCTCATAAATTGCTCATTTATTGCCATATAT
>QYQJ01000081.1 GCA_007280875.1 Bacteroidota bacterium | reverse complement strand
GGCAACCCAGGCCAACCGGTCGCAATTTGACGATGTCAGCGATTACAACGGCTACAGCCAGGTGGGGGTCTATTCTCAGGCGGGGGGCAGTGCGCTGGCCGGGTTGGGCAGCTACAGCGTCGCCATCAGTATCGCCGCGACCACGCTCAACGGCACGGCCGCAAAACTCATCACCGTCACCGTTACCGATCCCAAGGGCGACAGCTATGCGCTGGCCGGCTACCGCACCAGTTATTTCTAGGCGCTGGCCCCGCCAGGGCGCGCCTTGCCGGCGCGGCTTTACCCTGCTCGAAGTGATGATTGCCCTGGCCATCCTCGCCAGGTATGAGCATCTTGAGCATACCCCGTTACCGAAGCTCTCCTCACAAAAGTTGAATGACCACATCAAGGATTGCTGCGAGGAGGCAGGAATTAAATCTCCAGTTACTTATGTAGATTACTCTGGGGGTAAAGCAAAAGAACATACAAAAGCGAAATATAAATTGATTACCAACCATACCGCCAGGAAGACCTTCATAACCAACAGTATTGTTCTGGGGATGAATACGAAAACCATCAAGGAGATTACCGGACACAAAAAGGATAGCGTTTTCAACAAGTACATCAAGATCTCCGAGGATTTTAAAAAGTTGGAAATGGAGAGGACATGGGATAAAATTTCCGGATAAAATATTGACGATAAAGAAATTGTGTATATTTGCAATTCGCGAATCGCGAATCGCGAATTAATAAAAAAGAAATGAAGAAACACAATGGTATGCGGCCCCAGGATATCGTCATTTTGTTAAAAATTGCATCATGGAAAGATCAGCCATGGTTTGGAAAAGATTTGGCCATTTCTCTTAATATCAGTCCTTCTGAGGTTAGTGAATCCCTGAATCGCTCAGCATTTGCCGGATTGCTCAGCAGTGATAAAAAGAAACTAATGAAGAAGTCCCTTCTGGAATTCCTGGAGCATGGTTTCAAATATATTTTCCCACAACTACCTGGCCCCATTGTCAGGGGTATGCCAACAGCCCATTCTGCTCCTCCTCTAAACAGACTAATTCAAAGTCAGGAACTTTTTGTTTGGCCGGATGCATTGAGCGAATTAAGAGGTCAGGCAATAGAACCGCTTCATCCAGGTGTGGTCAAAGCAGCCAAGGCTGATGAAGAATTCTATGAATTAATTTCCTTGATCGATTCTCTACGAATAGGTCGAGCCAGAGAGCAGTCCCTGGCAATTGAAGAGTTAAAAAAACGCATATAAAGCAATTATGAGAAGAGTAATTGATACTGAAAGCATTATAGAAGTTGCTACGGCTCTGGGTGATCTTAATGAGAAATCTATGTTTGTTGGTGGATCTGTTGTCAGTGTTTATATCAATGATCCGGCTGCAGATGAGATGCGACCGACGAAAGATATTGACATAGCTCTCCAAATCGTAACTCTCGGACAACTTGAACAGACAAGACAAGCACTGGCAAAAAAAGGGTTCCATCAGGATCCCGAAGAAACGGTTGTTTGTCGATTCATATACGAGGGGATTCTTGTCGATGTGATGTCTACCAAAGAAATAGGATGGGCCCCGGCTAATAAATGGTTTCATGAGAGAGTGTATTGGCCTATCTCAGATCTGAGTTCACCGCACTTCTGACACCTGAAATGGAAGAGGCTGTATTCAGTCATATGAATCCCTTTTCAAGAAAAGAACGTCATCCGTTACTGATTTTAAAACTGCAAACCATTATTCGTTCAGGAAAATAACGTTGCTAAGTCACTTGCTAAATAAATAATGGATCAACCATCATCGCACAATATCCCTGTATTCAAATCCCTGTTTCGAGGAAGGGAAGATGTTTTTGCCATTCGCTGGGAGAAGAATGGCAAATCAGGCTATTTCCCGGCGTATGATTTTGATCCATACCAGTTCCGCCTCCATAAAATCAAAGGAGGAACGATCCAGACTTATCCAGATAAGCAGCTTAGTGCGCTTACAAATGAACAAATTCTCAAACACCTTAATGGGGGCCATTTCATTGGAATCTACCCCTTGCTGAAAGACAACACTTCCTGGTTTATTGCAGCTGATTTTGATAAATCAAATTGGCTGGAGGAATGCAGAGCCTTCCTCAAATGTTGCGAGGAGCAAGGAATACCTGCCTACCTTGAAAGATCCCGGTCAGGAAAAGGAGGTCATGTCTGGTTGTTTTTTGAACGACCTTATCCGGCGGCGAAAAGCAGAAAGATCATTATAAAGCTACTCGAGAAAATTGGATTATTCTCGACCTTTGATAAGAATTCAAGCTTTGATAGGCTATTTCCCAATCAGGACGCCCTTTCGGGAAAAGGATTTGGTAACCTGATTGCTCTGCCATTGAATAAATTCTGTTTAGAAAAGGGAAATAACTGTTTTATCGATCCGGAACCAAAGCGAAGCGGAGTTCGGCGGAGCCAATCCGTGGAGCCTTATGCCGATCAATGGGAGTTTCTGCAACGTATTCAAAGAGTTCCCTTGTCATTACTGGATCAACTCTATAAACAGTATTCCGCCAAAGCGGATTTAAAGAAAGATGGAGAATATCAACCATCCACGGATCCTGATAAAATCACATTAGTACTTGACAATACACTTAGAATAACCAGAAGTGGCATGCCTTTGCCTCTGATTAACTTTCTCAGGGAAGAGCTTAATTTCCTGAGCAGTGAGTTCATTATCAAAAAGAAACTTGGTAAACGCACCTGGGGATCAGAAAGGTATTTCAATTTCATTGAAGAAAGAGATGACTATGTTATCATCCCCAAAGGAATGGCTGGCCGCCTTCTTCGGTTTTGCAGAGATAATCACATTGAATATGATTTCCTGGATGAAAGGAAGAAAGGAGCACCTGTTTCTTTTACCATGGATGTTCAACTCAGGGAACATCAAAAAAAAGCTTTGGAGGCAGCCGCAAGGAAAGACATGGGCGTCATTGTCGCACCTCCGGGAACAGGAAAGACCATTGTCGGGCTGAAGATCATTGCTGAAAAACAACTGCCAGCCCTAATTATCGTCCACAGGAAACAACTGGCCGAACAATGGATTGAGAGAATCCAAGCATTTTTGGGTATCCCAAAAAATGACATCGGGAAAATCGGGCAAGGGAAAGGGAAAACTGGTCATATAATTACCGTAGCCTTGATCCAGAGTTTATCAAAGATGCTTGACAGCTCAGATTCAAATGATATCAAGAATAAGTTCGGGACGGTCATTGTTGATGAGTGTCACCACATACCGGCAGAATCGTATAGAAACACCATTGGGAAATTATCCTCATTTTATTTGTACGGTTTAACTGCCACACCTTTTCGGAAGTACAATGACGGGAAACTGATTTTTATCCATCTCGGGGAAATTATTTCTGAAATTAATGCGCCGGACATTTCGACGCTGAAGACTGCAAAAATCATCGTCCGAAACACAGATCTTGATGTTCCGTTCAATTCAAAAACAGATAAGTTCGAAACATTGTCAAAGATCCTGGTCCATGATTCTGCGCGGAACCGGTTGATTCTAAAAGATGTGATTTCAGAGCTGACTTCGGGGAAAAAGGTCATCATCATTACGGAAAGGAAAGAACATATCGATTCATTGAACCAATTTCTCAAACAATCGTATGAAACGATTGCACTATCCGGGGATGACCCGGAAAGCAGCCGAATTATGAAATGGAAATTACTCAAAGAGGGAAATTTCCAGGTTCTGATCACAACAGGTCAATTTTTTGGAGAGGGTATTGATATTCAACATGTGGATCGGTTGTTTCTTGTTTACCCGTTTTCCTTCCAGGGAAAGTTAGTGCAATATATCGGAAGGGTACAAAGATCAGAGATATCCCCGGTCATTTATGATTACAGGGATTATAAAATCGATTACCTGAATAAATTGTTTCTGAAACGGAATACCTATTATCGAAAACTTGAGAAGCAGGCTTCATTATTCGATGAGCCGGAACCTGACATTCAATCAGGAGATCTGACAGTATCCATTGAAGAACCAATCACAGTGAATATAGCTGATCTTGAATTCAGATATGGGACTATTGCCTTCCGACACTTAATCCCTGAAACAAACCAGGAACTGGAATTTGAAATTGAGAATGACCAAGTCCGTCCTGAATTTGATGTATTGAAACCCTATTTTTCAAAGATCCTGAAAAAAAAGAAGGTCACCATTCTTATCCAGGCTGAATTTCAAAACAATACACTGGTCTCCCAATTGGCAACATCTTCCGACCTGGGGAAAATTAACAGAGAAATTATTGAAGTTGCCCGGTTCAGATTTGCATCGAGGTTCATTCATTGGAGTAGTTCTAATAAGTCCAAGACTAACTTATTGGATATAGATCAGCTTCAAAATCAGCAGGATGGCAGATCTTCATTATATGAATTCGGAGAACAACTGCTTGATGATCTTTTAAAAAGCAAAAAAGTAATTCATTACCGGCAACTCAGATACTTAGCCGAACAGCACGAAAGCGCTATGCTCAAACTTCGGTTTGTCCTGAACCCGTTTTCGTTTGTTTTTCTTTTAGCCGGTGACAAACAATATCATCTGGTTATGGAAACACTTGATACCAGGGAAGCAACATATCTGTGGCATATGGACAAAAACAAGCAAGAATTTCGCAACCAGCTGCATGTCGTTGATCATCAACTGAACATTATCCGTAATGATGGACGTCAAGCCTTTCTCGATTTACAGCCAGCGAATTTTAGTCGTGTCTTACATGATTATTCAGACGAGCAGAAAGGATTTATCCTTTGGAAGGATTTGCTTGAGGAAAGATTAGTGTAAAAGTGTAGAGTATGCTTACTTACGCAGTCGGATTTTCAGCCTTGAGCTCTAAAATCTTCTTCAGGGCATTATTTGCAAAGTTGAACTTGAAACACCAGTCTTTGCAAAACTTTTTTACTTCTGGCTTCACGTACCGGTCGAAACTGTAATCGTACTTAAATAAGGCGTAGGTCTTCTGTTTATACAGATCGATGTATTCCGACAGATCAAATTTCTTGAATTCCGCCATGAGTGATTCAATTTCATTCCTGACCAGCTCTTCAGTGGGTGCTGAATAGGGCTTTGGTAGATATCCCTCAGGTGTTCAGGTATTTTGAAATGCTTTTTAAAATCTATATTTCTTTCCTTTACCTCTGTGCTAAGAGCAATTAAATCTTTTTGTTGAGAAACGATAGAAATCAGCACCTTTGGAACCAACATTTGATTAAAAGAAGCGATCTTTAAATTCACAAACGGTTTGAAAGAATGTAAAAACGAGGTATTTTTGACCTAACAAAAAAAAGATTAATGCTCCGCTCATATTACTCAGCACCCATCAATATATTTTTAGAAACACCATCAGATGCAATTCTTGGAAACATAGAGAAACAAAATGAATTTACACTTCTTCAAACTCAACGTGACGCATGGATAGAGGAGATCAAAATACTTAAAGAAACACTTCGACCATTTCAAGGTGTTATTTATTTCGAGTATAGTATTCCCCGTATGGGGAAACGTGTTGATGTTCTTCTTATCATTGGGTCGGTCATCTTTGTTCTTGAATTTAAAATTGGCGAGTCTGAATTCCCTTCGTATGCGATTGACCAGGTTTGGGATTATGCTCTAGACCTTAAAAATTTTCATGAAACAAGTCATGATCAAATTATCGCTCCGGTTCTTATTTCAACAAGGGCAGCTGTTGAATTTTTATCGATATCGGTTACTCCGGAGTTTGATAAAACCATTCTGCCAATTAGGAGCAATGTGAAAAGCTTCCCCGAAGTTATAAAGGCAGTTTTATCATTCTCTGACGGAGTAGCAATTGATTCTTCATCTTGGGAAAAAGGTCGATACTGTCCGACGCCAACCATTATTGAAGCGGCCATGGCTTTATATAATGGCCACTCCGTAACCGAAATTTCAAGAAATGATGCAAGCGCCATTAACCTTACCAAGACGTCTGACGCAGTTACTCAAATCATTCGGTTTTCAAAAGAAAATTCTCAAAAATCAATTTGTTTTGTAACTGGAGTACCTGGGGCTGGAAAAACACTGGTTGGCCTCAATATCGCAACTACTCACTTTGATCAATCAAATGCTTTATATAGCGTCTTTCTGTCCGGAAATGGCCCATTAGTTGCCATTTTACGTGAAGCATTGGCAAGAGATAGAGTATTTCGTGTGAGAGATAGTCTTGCAAAATTAAGGATTGGGCAAGCGAGAAGTGAAGTGAAAGCATTTATCCAGAACATTCATCATTTCCGAGATGAATGTCTTATTGATCCTTTTAAACCTCCTATTGAACATGTCACTTTATTCGATGAGGCCCAACGCGCATGGAATATCAAACAAACATCAAAATTCATGCGAGTAAAAAAAGGAATAGCAGGGTTCAATAAATCGGAACCAGACTTCCTTATTTCTTGCTTAGATAGACATAGTGATTGGGCTGTAATCATATGTCTGGTTGGTGGAGGCCAGGAAATCAATACAGGTGAAGCTGGAATTAGCGAATGGATTGAAGCACTTGAACGATCATACCCAGACTGGCATGTTTACATCTCCGAAAGGATGAATGATAGTGAATATAATGCTAGTGAAATATTAAAATCGTTAAATAACCGATTGAATGTGGTTTATAAGGAGGAATTACATTTGGCTATTTCAATGCGTTCATTTAGGGCTGAAAATGTTTCATTATTGGTAAAGACTATTCTAGATGTCAATTTTGAAGAATCCGTTTTACTTCGTAAACAATTAAGTCCAAATTACCCAATCGTTGTTACACGCAATCTAATTTCCGGCAAAAAATGGTTAAAGAAGCAAGCGAGAGGCACTGAAAGATATGGAATCGTTGTCTCTTCTCAGGCAATAAGGCTTAAGCCTTATGCGATAGATATAAAATCTCCAATGGATCCTATTCATTGGTTCCTTGATGAAAAGCAGGATGTTCGTTCTTCGTATTATTTAGAAGATGTTGCAACAGAATTTCATATTCAAGGATTAGAACTTGACTGGGTATGTGTTGTTTGGGACGCCGATTTCAGATACTCGAGAAATGGTTGGGAGCATTGGTCATTTATTGGAGATAAATGGACCCATATTAAAAAAGCGACACGTAAACAATATTTAAAAAACGCATATCGAGTCTTGCTAACACGTGCACGACAAGGGATGGTGATTGTGGTACCAGAGGGAGATCCCGAGGATCCAACACGGAATCCATCTTTTTATAATTCGACATTTGAATACCTCAAAGAGATGGGTTTTAACATTATATAAACAGTCCATTCCTGTTCTCCAATAAGCAACGGTCTGAAAAACAAACGACCGAGAACATCAGTGTTTTCGGTCGTCTTGCAGCTTGTCTTTGTACCCTGAGCCGGAATCGAACCGGCACGGGAATTACCCCACTGGTTTTTGAGACCAGCGCGTCTACCAGTTCCGCCATCAGGGCAAATGGCCTGCAAAATTATGCATTTCATCCACATTTCCAAAATACCATCTCCCCTCACCCTGAATGATCATTGCCGGTCACGAAAGTCCGGTTGGCAAGAAACTGGTAATTAGCAGGTATTCACGGCTCTTTGAATCGATATAGAATTAATAGGCTCCTGGTATTGGGATTATCACTACCTTTGAAGAATTCTGACACCCCCTGGGTATGATTCAATCCCTTTCTCCTTCAGGCAGGCATTGAGCGTATTGTACTCCCCATGATGGCCCGGAATGAAACCGGGCAAAAAGATGCCCTAAAAAAGGAGTTCTAATGAGGCAATTAGTCATCACAAAGCAACTTACCAACCGGGAAACTGCTTCGATGGATAAATATTTGCAGGAGATCGGGAAAGTTGACATGATCTCGGTGGAAGAAGAGGTACTCCTGGCACAGCAGATCCGACAGGGTGACCCGGAGGCTCTGCAAAAACTGACAAGGGCAAACCTGCGGTTTGTGGTCTCTGTCTCCAAACAATACCAGAACCGGGGTTTAAGCCTTTCTGATCTGATCAACGAGGGAAACCTTGGCCTGATGAAGGCTGCCAAGCGGTTTGATGAAACACGGGGATTTAAATTCATCTCTTACGCTGTTTGGTGGATCCGGCAAGCCATCTTGCAAGCGCTGGCGGAACAGTCGCGCATTGTCAGACTCCCGTTGAATAAAATCGGATCCATCAGCAAGATCCATCATGCAAACGTTCGCTTTGAACAACAGTGGGAGCGGGATTCCGAGGTGTCGGAAATGGCCGGGATACTGGATCTCTCTGAAAATGAAGTGCGGGAATGCATGAAAAATTCCGGACGCCATGTCTCCATCGATGCTCCGCTGATTCAGAATGAAACGATCACGATGTGCGACACCATCCAGGGTGATGAAAACTCCCGACCAGACCGTGGATTGTTGGTTGAATCGCTGAGGATTGAGATTGAGCGGGCGGTTTCCTCTCTCACCCTCCGGGAAGCCGAAATCATCCGTTCCTCTTACGGGTTGGACGGAACCCCTTTGCTAACCGCTGAAGAAATTGCCGAACGGTTTGACCTGACCCGCGAACGAGTTCGCCAGATCAAAGAAAAGGCTATCAGAAAGCTGAAACATGCTTCCCGGTCGACCGTTTTGCAAACCTATCTGTAATGCAAAAACATTGCTTCTGAACCGGGTGTTCACAAAAAAACCTTGCATCCTGTCCCCAAATCCCGTATTTTTGAATTTCATTCAAACGGTTTTCATGCATGTCAGTTAAAGTCAAAATCTTTGCAGGAAGAACATCCCGGTATCTGGGTGAAAAAATAGCCCAGGCATACGGGACCGAGCTGGGAAAAATGTCTGTAGTCAATTTTGCTGACGGGGAATTCCAGCCATCTTTCGATGAAAACATCCGTGGAACTGATGTGTTCCTGGTTCAATCCACGTTTGCTCCATCAGACAACCTGATGGAACTCCTGATGATGATCGATGCTGCCCGCCGCGCCTCTGCCCGTACTATTGTGGCGGTGATTCCCTATTTCGGGTTCGCGCGCCAGGACCGGAAAGACAAGCCCCGTGTCTCCATCGCTTCCAAACTGATAGCCAACTTGCTGATGGCGGCAGGTGTAACCCGTATCATCACCATGGATTTGCATGCTGACCAGATCCAGGGCTTCTTTGACGTACCTGTAGACCACCTTTATGCATCATCTGTTTTCATTCCCTACCTGAAAACCCTGCACCTCGAAAATCTTACCTTCGCCTCTCCCGACACCGGTGGAACCCGGAGAGCCGGATCCTATGCCAAGTTTTTTCATACCAATTTTGTTATCTGTTACAAGCACCGCTCCAGGCCCAATGAAATCGAGCGGATGGCCCTGGTCGGAGACGTGAAGGGAAAAAACGTAATCCTGCTCGACGATATCGTGGATACAGGAGGGACCCTGTGCCGGGCGGCCGAAGTGCTGAAAGAGAATGGCGCTGCTACGATACGTGCGCTGATCGTCCATCCCCTCCTGTCGGGGAATGCCTATGAATACATTGAGAAATCTGCCCTTGAGGAGCTGGTAGTAACCGATACCATCCCAACCCACCAGGAGAGCCCCAAAGTGAAGGTTATCACTACGGCTGACCTCTTTGGCGAAGTGATCAACCGCCTTAAAAGGAAGGAATCGATTTCCTCCCTGTTTAAATTCTAAGAAAATTATTCCTACCTTTGCGACCCGATTCAGTGGTCAGGATAAGGCACAAGGCATGAGCCACCAGCCATGAGATATCCGGCATCCGGTATCCGGGATCGCATTCGGTTAAACCAAAACACAAACCTATTATGAAACAGGTATCATTGAGCGGTTCTCCCAGAGAGAACGTAGGGAAAAAAGATGCCAGAAAGATACGCAGGGAGGGGAAAGTGCCCTGTGTCATGTATGGCGGCAAAGAGCAGGTCCATTTCCTGACTGATGAAAAGCTCTTTGCAAAAGTTATCTTCACCCCTGAGGTGTACATCATCAGGCTGAATATCGGTGGGAACGAACACCATGCTATGGTTCAGGATGTGCAGTATCATCCGGTTACCGACCGGATTCTTCATGTGGATTTCCTGGAGGTATTCGACAGCAAACCGATCATCATCGCTGTACCGGTGAAGCTGACGGGAACTCCCAAGGGAGTTCTTCGCGGCGGTCGTCTGATCAAGAAAGCCAGAAAACTGAAGATCAAAGCACTGCTGGAAAATCTCCCCGATTTCATTGAGATCAATATCTCCGACCTCGATATCGGCGATTCCATTACGATCTCTAATCTGGTTCGCGACCACATTGAATTTCTTGATGCACCCCGGAATGTTGTCGTCGGTGTCCGTTCTGCCAGAGCAGTGGTTGAGGATGTTGAGGAGGGTGCTGAAGAGGCGGCTGAAGGTGCAGAAGGAGAGACCGGCAAGCCCGCTGAAGAATAATCATGCACTTTTTAATCGTCGGTCTGGGCAACATCGGCGATGAGTACGCCGACACCCGCCACAACATCGGTTTTATTGTGGCGGATGCGCTGGCATTATCCCTGAGAACCACTTTTTCTGCAGGCAGGTTGGCATCCGTTGCAAAAGGAAACCTGAAAGGCCGTTCCATCCTTGCGATCAAGCCTACTACCTTCATGAACCTGAGCGGGAAAGCGGTCAGGTACTGGATGAACAAAGAGAAGGTTGCCCCGGAGAACCTCCTGGTGATTGTTGATGACCTTGCCTTACCCCTGGGCACCTTACGCCTTCGGAAAAAGGGGAGCGACGGCGGCCACAACGGACTGATCAGCCTGATTGAAACCCTTGGAACCATGGATTTTCCAAGGCTGCGCGTGGGAATAGGAAATGATTTCGCGAAAGGTTACCAGGTCGATTACGTGCTGGGCCGCTGGACCAAAGAGGAGGAGAAGGTGCTGATCCCCAGGATCAACGCTGCCGTGGAAATGATTCAATGCTTTGTGCTTCAGGGAGTGGACCGGGCAATGAATCTCTATAATTAGATCCACCCCATCAGCCAATAATAGGTTATTGCCAAATATTCACGCAGGATCAGGATCTCATACTGCAGTTGCGTCCAGAACTGGTAGCGAAGGGTTATGCTGTCGCCCACGTCAGGTACCCAGCGGCGGCCACCCAACCGCTTAGCAGCAAAGGAAATATCGGATTCAATGTCTGATTCAAAGGCAGGCAATCCGTCCACATTTTTAAAACCGGCTTTCCTGAATACCAGCACAGCACGGTAGAGGTGCTCGGGGGAAGTGATCAGTAACAGGGTCAGGGAATCGCCGTTGAATTCGTCATTCGTCATTCTTAATTCGTAATTGTGAACCAGTTCCCTGATCAGCATGGCCTGCGCCCGTGTGTTGGTCCCTGAGTCTTCCAGCAGGATCCGTTCCGGTGGGATGCCCCGGAGGAACAGTTCGTCCCGCATTTTACTGATGGAGCTCAAACTGTCGGCAGTATCGCCGGGAAGGGCTACGATCAACAGGGCATCAGGAAAATGCGTGGCAGCAATTCCGGCATAAAAGGTGCGCATCAGTCCACTTTCACTGGGGATCCCGCTACCACCCAGAACAACGATATAATCCGGAGTCCGGGTGATGTCTGCGTTCGCGGTTCCCAGTCCGTACCATATCCAGAACGGCGCCGAGGTAAACGCCAGGATAATTCCCAGCAATGCAACGGATCCAAGAAAAAGGAGGGCTACCTTGCCGGCTCTGAAAAACCAATGGAATACTATCTTCACAAACTCACAAACTCACCATTTCGCTTCTCGCTACCTCGCTAATTTCTCTTTCAGCGCCTCTTCAATCTCTTCGACTGAAATCCGCTCCTGCAGCATCGTATCCCGATCCCGGATAGTCACAGTGTCGTCCTGCAGGGTCTGGTGGTCGATGGTAAGGCAGAATGGGGTTCCCAACGCATCCATCCGGCGGTAGCGGCGGCCAATGGTGTCTTTCTCTTCATAGAAGCAGCGGTAGTCGTATTTCAGTGCATCCATCACCTCCCGGGCTTTTTCAGGTAACCCGTCTTTCTTCACCAGGGGGAGGATCGCCGCTTTGATCGGCGCCAGGCGGGGCGGTAGACTCAGTATCACGCGCCCGGAACCATTTTCCAGCTTCTCCTCCCGGTAAGCCTGGCTCAGAACGGCTAAAAAGGTTCGGTCGAGACCGATGGAAGTTTCCACTACGTATGGAATGTAGCTTTCATTCAATTCCTGATCAAAATACTGCATCTTTTTGCCTGAATACTCCTGATGAGCCCCCAGATCAAAATCGGTGCGGCTATGGATCCCCTCCAGCTCCTTGAACCCGATCGGAAATTCAAATTCAATATCGGCAGCGGCATTGGCGTAGTGGGCCAGCTTTTCATGGTCATGAAACCGGTACTTTTCAGCCGGTATCCCAAGGGAGAGATGCCATTTCATCCGGGCATCCTTCCAGTACTGATACCATTTCATCTCTTCGCCCGGACGGACAAAATACTGCATTTCCATTTGTTCGAACTCCCTCATACGGAAGAGGAACTGACGGGCCACGATCTCATTGCGAAAGGCTTTCCCGATCTGGGCAATGCCAAAGGGGATCTTCATCCGGGCCGATTTCTGGACATTCAGAAAATTCACGAAAATGCCCTGAGCAGTCTCCGGACGGAGAAAAATGGCGCTGGCATCTTCATTTACTGACCCCATCTGGGTGGAGAACATCAGGCTGAACTGGCGTACATCGGTCCAGTTGCGGCTTCCGGATACCGGGCAAACGATCCCCAGTTCTTCAATCAGACGTTTGACATCAACCAGATCATTGCATTCCAATGCCGGGTAAAACCGCTGCTTGATCTCATCCATCTTCCTCACGTTCTCCTGCACCCGGGGATTTGTCTCCCTGAACATCTTTTCATCAAAGGAGTCTCCAAACCGTTTGGAGGCCTTCTCTACCTCTTTTTCTATCTTCTCCTCGATCTTAAGGATATGATCTTCTACCAGCACATCGGCCCGGTAGCGTTTCTTGGAATCCTTGTTGTCGATCATCGGATCATTAAAGGCATCTACATGCCCGGAGGCTTTCCAGACAGTCGGGTGCATGAAGATAGCGGTATCGAGGCCAACGATGTTCTCATGATACTGAACCATCGACTTCCACCAGTATTCTTTAATGTTGTTCTTCAGCTCTACACCGAAGGGGCCGTAATCGTAAACCGCACTCAGGCCGTCATAAATTTCACTGGAAGGAAAGATATAGCCATACTCCTTGGCATGGGCAATGATCTTCCGGAAAAGTTCCTCGTTGCTTGCCATGAAGCAAAAGTAAATAAATTCTGGATGCTGATTGCTGGATCCTGGACACTGGATCCTGGATATCTCATGGCTCGGGGCTCATGCCTTGTGCCTTATCCTGTGCCCTAAGCCCTGAGCACTTAGCAGCCGCACTGCAGAAAGCCGCAGGAGCTCTCCACGGGCTTGAGCGCGGGAATGCTGGTGATCTGTTCATAATCCAGGTGACCCTGCATCGCTTTGGCCAGCAGATCCATCCAGGGATCCAGGTAAGCTTCCCCGAACGAAGAACCGGACGAGATTAGTTCTCCTTCTACTTTATTCAATGTGCAATCGATCTCGCAGGTAGAGTAACACCCGGAAGTGATCTCTATGCGGGTGATCTCCAGGATGCTATGAATATCATGTGGCAGTAAAACCCCTTTTTTCGATAGTTCCATGCTCATAGCCGTAAGAATGGCCCAACGCGAACCATATTTCTTCAAGAGATCGTACGTAATTTCCTGTCTGGTTTCCATAGGCAGAATTTTTGTTACAAGATACGACGAAAAAACAAAAAAAACAAGAAAAATTTTTAATAAGGCACTGATTGACAACCTGTTAAAAGATTAACAATATATTAAGTTATTAATATTCATATATGTTTCAATGAAAATTCCTTTGATTTTTTTACTTTTAATTTCTTTTTTTCAGATTCCCCGATTTCAATTTCCTGGTTTCAATTTCCTAATTTCAAATTTCAACCCATGAAAACCTCCCGTCGAAATTTTCTCAAGACAGCCGCAGTCAGCGTGGCAGCAGCCAGCCTGAGTGATATCACCGGCCTGGCATCCACCTTTGTTTCTCCGGTGAAGCTTCCCGGGCCTGCCCGGGAGGGTCCAAGCGTGATGGGGCTCACCTGTGAACCGCTGAACAGTGTCCGGATCGGGTTGATCGGAGTGGGAATGCGTGGTATGGAGGGGGTAGAAAGGCTCCTCAATGCAGAGGGCGTAGAGATCTCCGCTGTATGCGATATGGTTCCCGAGCGGGTGGCAAAGGCCAAAAAGATTGTGACGGATAAGGGGCGGAAGGAGCCTGCCGGTTTTTCGGCCGGAGAGGACGACTGGAGGAAGCTGTGCGAACGGGACGATGTGGATCTGGTCTACAGTTGTACTCCCTGGTCGCTGCATACTCCCATTGCCGTGTATGCGATGAACCACGGAAAGCATGCCGCCGTTGAGGTGCCTGCTGCCACCACCCTGGTACGCACCTTCGGCGGAAAGACCATTCTGATTCAGCACGACACCACCTCTCCCCGCCCCTACAGCCGGATCCACCTGCTGAGTGGCACCCGGAGAATCGCCCGGAAATGGCCATCCCAGAAAATTGCACTGGAGCCGGAGGCACACAAATGGCTCCAGCAAGGGGTCGTCCATTGTCGAACTCAGTGAGATCTCCGTCGGGAACCGCAGCCATGCTGTCTCCGTTCCCGATTTCACGCGCAGTGCCTGGGAAACCGCAAAGCCCTGGGGGATTGTGATGGTGGGATAAAAGGCACAGGGACACAGGGGCACAGGACACAGGGGCACAGAAGTATAAGGGGAAGATTGCTCCTAGAGGGTCAGGTTCTTTTTGAAGTGTTTTTCTGAAGTGAAATGGTACTTCCCTCCTGATGCCTGCAGATGCACTTCCCGGCCATCGATTCTCAGCATAATCGTCTCTCCCCGGCTGCGGGCTTTGATCACATTTGACAGGGTAATGGCCTTTTCTATGCCATCTCCCCGACCGAAGTTGACCACCTCATCCGGGAGTGCAAGGCGGTTCCCTTCGTAGATAGATTCATCAGGCCATGCACTCATTTGCGCAAACACCTCCTGCAGATCACTCTCCCTAAAATAAGATACCGATACCGGATTTCGTTCTAAGGCGGCCTTTAGAAAGGGCGTCCAGTCGCAGTAGTCCATGAAGCGGCCGGCATAAAAGGCTAGCTGGATGCTGGATGCTGGATCCTTCACCTTGACCCTTGACCCTCGACCCTCGACCCTAAGTAAAGCGTCCATGATTTCCTCCCGTGTCATGGCTGTCGTGATCCCCAGCACCCCATCCTCACATGCCCTTCGCTCTGTGCCCCTGTGCCCCTGTGCCTCTGTGCCCTGTGCCCTGTGCTCCGTTCCCTGTGCTCCAGCATACCTCTTCTCCCCTCCCGGAAGCTTTGGCACCGTATGTACAAAATGCCTCAGGTCTTTCCGGAGTTCCTGGTTCGGGTCCAGATCCGGAAAGAGGCTCATCAGCTCATGGATAAAATCAGGATAGGGCTTCAGCTGAAAGAGTGGGTCCTTGTCGTTGATAGTGGCACGATCCTCAAACGGACAGTAGCAGAAATCCTCATCGCCGATTTCGCACAGGAGTTTCCTGGCAGTTTTATCTCCCAGCCGGTTTTTGCTCCCATGCTCATATCCGAATGCTTTATCCAAAGGAAGGTATTTCACAGAGCCCCGGCAATGTACGACAAGTTGGAACAACTTCTGATACCGGTGGTAAGAACGAAGAAAATTGATAAAGATCTCATAGTCCATCCCGATATTCAGGAACGAAGTCAATGATTCCCGGAATCTACGGTAAGCCTCTTGATCAATTGTAGCTTCCGGGTATACCGAATGGATGTACCCGGTTTGGTGCGCCACGATGGTGATTTGCTCATGTTCCAGCGCCCGGCGGGCGAGAGCGGAAAGTTCTGTACCATTGTACCACATGGATTTGGTTACGATCCTCCGGTTGTTGGTCAGCACTCCGTCTTCCACCAGGATATAATTCTGTGAGTGCAGGGGAGTTCCCATCAGGAAGATCTGCTCCAGGGGAATCCCAGCCACAATGAACAACGCCGCAGCATAGAGGGTAGCCAGGGAGACACACTCTCCTGCTCCAACCGGATGACCGGGTTTAAACCTGAAGGCGTTCATGGCCTCGACTGTTTCGGTTTTCCAGTAGGGGATGATGTCGGTATCGTATTTATCCAGCCCGAAATGCCGGCGGATATCGATGTCGAAATAATACCTGTCTCCCTCATAACCAAAGAGGGCGTTCGACTGCCTCAGCACCTCCGGATCTATGAACTCCCGGAAGCGGTTGATCTCGGTCTCCTTGTCGGTAAGACCCCATGTTTCCAGATCCAGGTTAAAGTCGTAGTGGTCCATGATGTACTGTTTCACCCGTTGGATCCGTTTGAGGGGTGGCAGGGTTTCGATCTTTCTGAACCATTTATCATCCCGCCATTTCCAGATCTCGGGGGAAAGGATATTAGCCAGCACCAGGGAGTAGAGAAGCTCCGGGAAGATGAAGATCTCCATGTCGGAGAGGGTGAAAGCGGAGGAGTATTTTTCCTGGGTACGGTCAGTCATCGCGCAAATGTAACAATATTTATACCTTTGTAAAAAACTACCTGATATGTATTATTCCGGACAAGAGATCATTGAAATTGCGGTCAGGATTGAAGAGAACGGTTATGCATTTTACACGGCTGCTGCCGAGGCGCTGAAAACCGATACCGACATCAAAGCATTGCTGCTGGACCTGGCCGAAAAAGAGGTTATGCACATCGCCATCTTCCAGAAGCTGGCTGAAAAATTCGAGGCTGAAAAATTCGAGTTCAACCAGGATGAAGCCGATGATTACATAAACTACCTGGCCGACCGTCACATCTTTGGAAAGGCCGGCGCCGGTACCGAACTGGCAAAGACAGTCAAAACCCCCAAAGAGGCGCTGGGGATCGCCTTCAAGTTCGAAAACGATAGTGTGGACTTTTACACCGAACTGGAAAAACGCACTGAAAGCAATGCCAAACGGCTCATCCACCAGGTCATCGAGGAGGAGAAAGAGCACGCTGCGGAGATCAAACGGTTCATGTAACAGGCGGACAGGCGGACAGCTACCTCACTGCTTCAACACCATAAAGGGCAGTACTCCCAGTAAAATAGTCACAATGGTGGCAAACAGCAGAAACGCTTTGTAGGATTTCGGAGTTTTTAATTTCATGCCATCCCCTTCACGAAGGTACATGGCGATGACTGGCTTGAAATAATAGCCGACACTTACAGCAGACCCAACGATCGCAATCAGCACCAGCCAGAGATATCCGGCCCCGATAGCGGTGGAAAAGAGATAAAACTTGGCCACAAAGCCTGCCAGTGGGGGGATGCCGGTAAGAGACAACATGGCAACCGTCATACAAAAGGCCTCCACGGGATTGTTCTTCCCCAGGCCGTTGAACGCGGTGAAAAGGTCGTTTCCACGAACCTCCCTGACAAGCAGGACAATCCCGAACGCGGTGATGGTGGCGATCGAATAACTGAGGGTATAGAACAGGAGGAGGTTTGCAGAACGACTGCTGAAGGCCAAAACAGCCAGGATCATATAACCCGACTGGGCAATGCTGGAATAGGCCAGCATCCGCTTTGCCGAAGGTTGGTAAAGGCCGGTCAGGTTTCCTAGCAGAATCGTCAGCGCAGCCAGGATCCACAGGCTGCTCTCCCAGATCCCCTGCGCTCCGTGAAGACAGGTGCTGAAGAGCCGGTACAACGCCGCAATGCTGGCGGTCTTAACCACCGAAGCCATAAAAGCGGTGAGCAGCGTAGGCGTTCCCTCATAGACATCCGGCGCCCAGAAATGGAAGGGAACAATGGCAATTTTAAACGCCAGCCCGATGATGATCAGAAAGAGTCCGGCCAGAAAAATGGGCGGCCATTCACCGTTCAGTGCTGATACGAAGTGAGCAATATCCTGCAGGTCAAACGAATGGGCTGCTCCATAGATGAGCGCTATGCCGAAGAGCAGGAAGCCCGAAATGAACGACCCGAGCAGGAAGTATTTCAGCGTAGCCTCGTTGGAGCTGATCGCTTCCCTGTGGCTCCCGGCCAGGATGTACAAGGCGATGGAAAGAGTCTCCACTCCCAGAAAGAGCATGATCAGGTTGCCGTAGCTGTCCATCAGCACGGCTCCCAGCAGGGCGAACAGGGTCACGGTATAGACATCTTCAAGTGGTCGCTCCACAGGCTGGTAGTAATGATGAGCAAACAGGAATATCAAGAAGGTCGAGAAGATCAGCACCGCGTTGAAAGCCAGTGCGTAATTGTCCATCACCAGCATGCGATGGTAAAAACTGATATCCGTGTTCCATCCTGTCAGCGTCAGTCCCAGCGCCACCGCCAGTCCCACCAGGATTCCCGGCAGCAGCCACGACTTCTTCTTCATCACCCCCAGAAACAGGGTGATGATTCCCAAAACTGCCAGTGCTATGATCGTACTCATTCGTTATTCGTAATTCGTAATTCGTAATTCGTCATTCATATTGACCCCTCCCCAACCCTCTCCCGAGGACTCGGGAAGGGAGTAAGTCCCCCGGGTACTCGGGGGATTTAGGGGTAAAACAGCCCCGGTGCGATCCCGATCCAGAAGATCATGATCACGATGGGGATCAGTACCAGGGCCTCCGTCAGCGTCAGGTCAGCCGGTATGGGCGACCTGTTGGTTCGCCCGTGCAGGCGTGCAGCTTCTGCAGCCGGATACCCTTCCGGGGGTGATTCCCCCAGCATCACCCGCTGGTACATCCAGAGCATATACCCCGCTCCGAAAATAATAGTCAGTCCTGCTACGGCCGAGAATGCAATAGAATAATTGAAGAGTCCTATAAGCAATAAAAACTCACCCACAAATCCGTTGGTGAGGGGCAGCGAGATGCTTCCCAGCAGGATGATCATGAAAAAGATCGCCAGCCAGGGGGCTTGCCGGGCCAGTCCGCCCAGCGAAGCGATACTCCGTGTTCCGGTTCTTCGTTCAATCATTCCGATCAATGCAAATAATCCCACACTATTAACCCCGTGTGATAGCATCTGGATTACTGCTCCGTCGTAGGCCTGTTTGCTCAGGGTAAAGAGCCCGGCAGCGATCAGCCCCACATGGGCAATGGAGTTGTATGCCACAAGCCGCTTCATATCATCCTGCCGGAAGGCGATGAGGGAGGCATATACGATCCCGGTGATCGCCAGGATCATCACCACCGGTCCATAATCAGCAACCGCATCCGGGGTGATCGGGATCAGCCACCGGATCACCCCATAGATACCCATCTTCAGCATGATCCCCGAAAGCAGCATGGTGCCCTGAGCTGGAGCGGTGGTGTAGGTGTCGGGCTGCCAGGTGTGGAACGGGAAGATCGGAATCTTGATGGCGAATGCCAGGAAGAGGGCAATGAAGATCCAGAGTTGCTCCGTGGAAGTGAGTGTGGCCGCGTATAACCACCGGAAATCAAACGAATGGGGGATGGGTGTTTTATAGTAGAGGTAGATCAGTGCCCCCAGCATGAAAAGGCTTCCCACGAAGGTGTAAATAAAGAACTTGAAGGTGATCCGTATCCGGTCGTACCCGCCCCACACCGCACAGAGGAACCAGGCCGGGATCAGGGCCATCTCCCAGAAAATGTAGAACAGGATCCCGTCGAAAGCCGTGAAGACCCCCATGAATGCCATCTCCATCAGCAGGATCAGCCCATAGAATGCCGAGGGCTTGGTATAGCTTTGATTCCAGGAAGAAAGAATGATGAGCGGGATCAGAAAGGCGGTAAGTATAACCAGCAGGATGCTGATCCCATCCATACCGAGCTGCAGGGAGATGCCCAGGCTCTCCAGCCAGTCAATCTTGACACGCAGACTGCATTTGCAATAGTGTTCATAGTTGATCCATGCAAAAATAGCCCAGCCGAACTCCAGCAGGGAGCCCAGCAGGGCTGTCCACTTCAGCAACCTCTCCCCACGAAGGAGAAAGAGGGCCAGGGTCAGGAGCAGGGGGAAGCCGATGAGTGCGACGGTTATCATGCGTTATCTGATCAGCACGTTGAACACCAGTAGCAGGATGATCCCGATGATCATCATGAAAAGATAAAATCCGACATGGCCGGTCTGAATATACCGCAGTGTGTTTCCGCTCCAGACCATCGCACGGCCGACCCCGTTCACCAGCCAGTCAATCACCCGGAACTCTACCACCCTGTTAAGGAATCCGCTCAGCGCCAGCAATGGATTGATGATGCTTTTGCGATAGAGTTCGTCGACATAATACCTTTGAAAGAGCAGGTGCGGCAGGAACCGCCGGTTGGCATCATCCGGTTTCAATCCTTTGCCATCGAGGACATACAGCTGGTAGGCCAGATAAGCCATCACCAGGATGCCGATGAGGGTTACGACCAGCAGAAATACCCCGGTATTGAGGGTCAGACCCCCGGTATGCAAAAGCAATTGTGCACCGGCAAATACCGGATGGAGGGCGTGCTCCAGGAAGCTGCTTCCTCCGAAAATAGCCGGTACATTCAACACCCCTCCGATGGCCGAAAGGAAAGCCAGGATCATCAGCGGGATAAGCATCTCCCGGGGCGACTCGTACAGGTGATGCTGCTGGTCTGAGGTTCCCCTGAAGTTTCCCAGGAAGGTGAGGTTCATCAGCCGGAACATATACAGGACTGTCATCAGCGACCCGGTAAACCCGACAATCCAGAATACTGGATCCGCTGAAAAGGTCTGCAGCAGGATCTCGTCTTTGGAGAAGAAGCCGCTAAAGGGAGGGACCCCGGCAATGGCTACGGTACCGATCAGGAATGTGTAATAGGTCCAGGGAAGTTTCTTTTTCAACCCGCCCATCTTCCGGATATCCTGTCCCCCTCCCATCGCATGGATCACACTGCCTGCCGCCAGAAAGAGCAGGGCCTTGAAAAAAGCATGGGTGGTCAGGTGGAACATCGCACTGGTAAAGGCCCCTACTCCCAGCGCCAGAAACATGAAGCCCAGCTGGCTGATGGTGGAGTACGCCAGTATCTTTTTGATGTCGTTCTGGTAGATGGCGATCGAGGCGGCAAATACCGCGGTGATCAGTCCGGTGATGGCCACTACCGCCATCGTGGGTGGTGCCAGCGCGTAAAGAACTCCCGAACGGGCTACCATATAGACTCCGGCGGTGACCATGGTAGCCGCATGGATCATGGCCGATACCGGTGTGGGACCGGCCATGGCGTCGGGCAACCAGGTATAGAGCGGGATCTGTGCGCTCTTGCCAATGGCTCCGACAAATAGCAGCAGGGTGATGGCAACGATGGTCGGATCACCAACCGATAAACAGGTTGCCCGGGAAAAAACATCAGAGAAGTCTACACTCCCGAAAGTGGTAAAGATCAAAATGATCCCCAGCAAGAAACCCAGATCTCCGATCCGGTTCATGATGAACGCTTTCTTTGCCGCATTGTTGAAAGCCTGGTTCCGGAACCAGAAGCCGATCAGCAGATACGAACAAAGTCCCACCCCTTCCCAGCCGATGAACAGGACCAGGTAGTTGTCGGCCAGCACCAGCAGTAGCATCGAAAAGACAAAGAGGTTCATATAGGAGAAAAACCGGTTATACCCCGGATCGCCCTTCATGTAACCGACGGAATAAACATGAATGATGAACCCGACACCGGTCACGATCAGCAGCATCAGCAACGAAAGCGGATCGATCAGAAATCCGAATGAAACGGAAAAATCGCCGGAAGAGAACCAGGTGAATACCTGCCAACTGCCCACTGATGAGTAACACAACCGCCAGCAAAAACGATACTCCGATGGTTCCCGGTCCGATCCACGAAGTTATCTGCTCAGGAATTTTCCGAAAGCCGATCCCCAGGATTAAAAAACCCAACAAGGGAAACAGTATCGTCATTCCAACCACCCAGTCCATACTTACATCCGCAATTCCTAATTTGTAATTCGTAATTTGTAATTACCTGTCACCATTTGAGTTTATTAAGCACATCTATATCAATCGTATGCGTCGTCCTGAAAATCAGCACAATGATCGCCAGCCCCACCGCCACCTCGGCCGCCGCGACTACCATGATGAAAAAGACAAATATCTGGCCCGCCGGATCATTCAGGTAGGTGGAAAAGGCCGCTAAAAGGAGATTGATCGAATTGATCATCAGCTCGATCGACATCAGGATCACCAGTGCGTTCCGCTTCACCAGTACCCCGATCACCCCGATGCCGAACAGCACCGAGCAGAAGGTGAGATAATGCAAAATCGGAATGACCATGAGGGTCTCAGTCATATGTTTTCTTGATTTGTTCTTTTTTCCCCAGCATTACCGCTCCGATCATGGCTGTTAGAAACAGCACCGACGATAGTTCGAACGGGATGATGTAGTCGTCAAACAGGATCCGTCCCAGGTTTTTAACCAGTCCGATCTGGGTCAGTGCCGGGTTACTTGTCACTGCCATCTCATAGCCCCGGAACACTCCGATCATTACCAGCATCAACAGACCACCCGCTACGATAGCTGATACTTTCACCCATCCTGCCTTGGGAGAAGTCTCCTCCCTGTTCAGGTTCAGCAACATCACGGTGAAAAGGAAAAGTACCATGATGGCCCCGGCATAGACAATAATGTGCACCACGGCCAGGAACTGCGCATTCAACAGGATGTAGTGCCCGGCGATGGCAAAAAAGACCAGCACCAGGTATAGCACACTGTGAATGGGCTTCCGCGATACAAGCACCATCAGGGCAGCGTAGATTGCCAAAATACAGAGGAAATAGAAAAGGTATGTGGTAAACATGTCAGTTACGGGTTCCCGATACCAGGTTTTGAATTCATGATCAATTCATGTGCAATTCATGTGCAATCCATGGCAATTCCATTTCATTTGTTATGCTTTCTTGTCCTGTCTTTCTTAAACGCCAGCACCTCCGGGGTCTGGCGCTTTGATATGTCGATCCTCTTACCAGGATCAAGTGGTTCCACCAGCAGGGCCTTCCCGTAGATAAATTCCTCCCGGTTATATTCCGATTGGACTGTCTCCCTGGTCAGAAAAATCGCCTCTTTCGGGCAGGCCTCTTCACACAGTCCGCAAAAGATACAGCGCAGCATGTTGATCTCATATATGGCAGCATATTTCTCTTCCCGGTACAGATGCTCCTCTCCCTGTTTTCGCTCGGCTGCCACCATGGTGATGGCTTCGGCCGGACAGGCCACGGCGCAGAGACCACAGGCAGTGCACCGTTCGCGCCCTTCGTCATCCCGTTTCAATACATGCTTGCCCCGGTAGATCTCCGCAAATTCCCGTTTCTTCTCCGGATAATTAATGGTTGCCTTGTGGCGGAACAGGTGGCTGAAAGTAACCTGCATGCCATTCAGGATGGCAGGCAGGTAGATCCTTTCCAGGAAGGTCAACCGCTTGTCGGTTACAATTTTCGATCGGTTGGTCAGAGATCTCATGGAGGCTTTCAGGGGAAATTACAAAGCTACAATTTTCACACTATTTTTTACTTGCTGTCTTTCTCACCATTGCATTGGGATTCTTCATTGGGCGGTTCAAATTTTTAATTAATTTAGGCCTTCCATTTTAAATTCATCGCCTATGAACTGGTTTCTCACCACCTTTCGCGAGCATCCTGAACTCGCTGTCTTTCTGACCATCGCGGCCGGTTTTTTTATCGGACGTTTCAAGTACAAAACATTTTCGCTGGGCAACGTGACAAGTGTCTTGCTTGTTGGTGTCATTGTTGGACAGATGCGAATTGATATTTCCGGTGATGTCAAGCAGATCTTTTTCCTTATCTTTCTCTTTTCCGTGGGGTATACCGTGGGCCCTCAGTTTTTTAACAGCCTGCGGAAATCCGGCTTGCCCCAGTTGCTTTTCACCACCATCATCGCCGCCGTGGCCCTGGTTGCTACCTGGTTGCTGGCCAAAATGATGGGATATAATGTAGGACAAGCGGCAGGACTTTTTGCCGGCGCTCAGACTATTTCAGCCGTCATTGGTGTAGGTGGAGACACGATCAACTCGCTGAACATTGATCCGGCCCTGAAGAAAAGCATGGTGAATGCCATCCCTGTCTGTTATGCGGTCACCTATCTTTTCGGGACAATTGGTTCTGCATTTTTCCTGGCCCAGGTTGGGCCGCTCTTCTGGGGAGGGCTTAAAAAAGCGAGGCAACAATGCATCGATCTGGCAGCCAAGCTGGGTGTTGGATCAGACGATCCATCCCTGATCTCCTCTTACCACAGCATCGTTTTCCGGGCTTTTAACATCAGTTCCGATTCCATTTTTGTGGGTAAAACGGTAGATGAGATGCAAAAAGGGTTCATTGCTGACGGGTACAGGCTCTATGTCGAAAAAGTAAGACGGCACGGTACTCATGAGGTCCTAAACGCGGCTCCGGATTTCCGGTTTGAAGCACACGATGATGTAGTATTGCAAGGAAAAGGAGTGGGTGTGATTACAGAGGAGAAAAAGATCGGGAAAGAGATCTTTGATCCGCAATTGCTGAAATTTGAGGTGGAATCGGTGAGTGTACTGTTAACCGCCAAAACGGCAGATGGAATGACGATCCAGGAGCTGAGCCATGAGCGGTACGACCTGCGGGTTTCGCTTCAAAAAATAACCCGGGGGGGGACCGAGATCCCGATGATGCCCCAAACCATTCTTCAGAAAGGGGATATGCTTTACCTCATGGGCCCGAAGAAAGATGTGCAGGCCGCAGTGAAACTTCTGGGTATTCCCGATATTTCGACCAATACCACCGACCTGATCTCAGTTGGCCTGGGGATCTTGTTGGGCGGACTGGTTGGTGCACTCGCCTTTCACGCAGGCAAAGTAACCCTTAGCCTCAGCACCAGCGGCGGCGCCCTGATCGCGGGTCTCTTCTTCGGATGGCTTCGTTCCAGACATCCCAATGTTGCACAGATCCCTCAGCCTGCCCTCTGGATCATGACCAACCTTGGGTTGAATGCATTTATCGCCGTAGTTGGTATTTCAGCCGGACCCAGTTTCGTGGACGGTTTTAAACAGGTTGGTCCAATGCTCTTTGTAATTGGCGCAGCTGCTTCACTCATCCCGCTCTTTGTGGGTATCCTCATGGCCAGGTATGTCTTTAAATTCAATGTAGCCCTTGGCCTGGGTTGCTGTTCCGGAGCCCGAACCACCACCGCTGCACTTCCGGCCGTCCAGGATTCGCTGGAGAGTCCGCTGCCCGCGTTGGGTTATACCGTTACCTATGCAGTAGGCAATACCCTGCTGATCATCTGCGGGATCATCATTGTTTTTCTGATAAACTAAATCACCGATAGTATGGCAAAGAAATTACCTGCAATCAAGACAAGTCGTACGGCTGAAAAGAAGCTTGAGCAAATGAGTCCGTTCGAGATAAAAAATACCCTGATCAACCTGGCCAACCACCACACCAACAAAACTACACATAGCATGCTCAACGCAGGCCGTGGAAATCCCAACTGGATCTCAGCCGTGCCCCGTGAAGCCTTTTTTACCCTGGGGCTTTTCGGTATCGAGGAGTGCCGCAGGCCCATGAATTACAAGCAGGGCCTTGCCGGGATTCCCCAGCAGAAAGGGATCGCCAAACGATTTGAGAAATTCCTGAAGGAAAACAAGGACAAACCCGGCATCAGGCTGCTTTCGGAACTTTATAAATATGGTATCGGAATTCACACGTTCGATCCCGATGCCTTTGTCCATGAACTGGCCGAAGGGGTGATCGGGGACCAGTACCCGGTTCCCGACCGCATGCTGAAATTCCCCGAAGCGATCGTCCACGACTACCTCATGCAGGAACTATGCGACAACCGTCCGCCCAAAGGGAAGTACGACCTGTTTGCTACCGAAGGGGGGACCGCTGCCATGTGCTACATCTTCGACTCCCTGATGCAGAACTTCCTCATCAAGCGGGGTGATAAAGTGGTACTCTTCGTACCAATCTTCACTCCCTACATCGAGATCCCGGAACTCGACCGTTTCAATTTCAAGGTGGTCCATATCAACGCCACCGGGAAGAATGTCGACGGGATGCACAACTGGGAATATCCTGATGAGGAGCTCGATAAGCTGAAAGATCCTGACATCAAAATCGCTTACCTGGTGAACCCCAGCAATCCTCCGTCTGTAGCTCTAAGCCCCCGCGAAAGGAAGAAGATCATTGGCATCATCAAAAAAGATAATCCCAATCTTATGTTCATCACGGATGATGTATATGGTACCTTCGTTAGTGGATTCCGCTCCCTGATGGCCGAGATCCCGCATAATACGCTGGGGGTCTACTCCTTTTCCAAATATTTCGGCTGCACCGGATGGCGTTTGGGTGTGATTGCCCTGCATGAAAAAAATATCTATGACCGGATGATCAGGGAGCTCCCCGAGGTCAAAAAAAAGGCGCTGTTCAAGCGGTATCACTCCATCCATCTCCATCCTGATCAGCTGAAGTTCATCGACCGGATGGTAGCCGACAGCCGGATGGTGGCGCTCAACCACACGGCAGGCCTTTCGCTGCCACAACAGATCCAGATGATGCTTTTTGCCGCTTTTGCCCTCTTTGATAAGAAAAACGCTTACAAGCAACTCACCTGCGACATCGTTCACAACAGGTTGACGTTGCTCTTCGAAGGGATGGGATTCAAGCTGAAACCCAATCCCGACAGGGCAGGGTACTATGCCGAACTGGATATCATGCTCTGGGCCGAATTAAATCATGGCAAGAAGTTTGCCGATTTCCTGAAGAAACATTTTGAACCCGTGGATGTTGTTTTCCGTCTCGCCGAACTCGAATCGATAGTGCTTTTGAACGGTGGTGGCTTCGATGGCCCAGAGTGGTCTGTCCGGGTCTCCCTGGCCAACCTTGATGATAATTCTTATACAGCCATCGCCAGAGGAATCAAGGAGATCGTCACCGAATACCTTGACGATTGGAAAAAATCAACATAAATACACCAAAACCTTTTCAGCTATGAGCCGACAACCTTTTGTCGTACTTTTCCTGTTGCTGACTGTTGCCGGATGTACTGATCGCCCAGTTCAAACCGACAACGATTTTGTCCCCGTATCCGTGATTGAGGTGGTAGAACAGGAAGTCCCGGAAGTGGAAGGACAGTACGTGAAGGAAGCCGATCTGCTCGGGGCTCAGCTCAACTACCAGATCCAGATCGCAAAGATGAACCGGCTGACGGGAGAGGAGTAACTAAAATTTCCTTATCTTTATATTTCTGATCGTACCGAAATCTGTCTCTATTGATGGAACAAGCCAGAAAATTCGGGGCCTTTGCCGGTGTATTCACTCCATCGTTGCTAACGATCCTGGGGGTGATCATGTACATGCGGCTCGGATGGGTGGTAGGCCAGGCCGGCCTGATCAGCGCCCTGGTGATCATCGTGCTGGCCCATGTAATCTCTATCTCCACCGGCCTGAGCATCTCCTCTATCGCCACCGATAAAAAGATCCAGGCGGGGGGTATCTATTACATCCTGTCCAGGAGCCTGGGCCTGCCGATCGGCGGATCGATCGGGATCGCCCTCTTCGTGGGAACCGCCCTCAGCATCTCCCTCTACCTGGTAGGTTTTGCCGAGAGCTTTCTGGCGATCGAAACCATCCGGAATTTCACCGGACTGGAACAGGATGTAACCGGGTTCCGCATCGTTGGGACAGTCGCGATCGTGATCCTGGTGATCATTGCCTTCATCAGTACATCAGTTGCGATTAAAACCCAGTTTTACATCATGGCGGCCATTGCCCTGTCATTGATTTCGATCTTTGTGGGTCTCTTCATTCACACCGGGATGCATCCGGAGATGATCAGCCTCTCTTACCTGAAAGAAGGCATCTCTCCCGAAGTGGTCTTTGCCATTTTCTTTCCGGCAGTTACGGGATTTACTGCCGGTGTAGCTATGTCGGGCGACCTCAAGGATCCGAAGAAAACGATTCCGAAGGGAACGCTTTGGGCCATCGGCTGCGGATTTCTTATCTATGTGGGGCTGGCTGTTAGCTTTGCTCTGTTTGTCGACAGGGAATTGCTGCTGACCGATTACAATTTCCTGCTGAAGGTCGCCTGGTTTGCTCCCCTGGTGATTGCCGGGATATGGGGTGCTACACTCTCTTCAGCGATGGGAGGTATCCTGGGCGGGCCCCGGATCCTTCAGGCGATTTCGTCCGACCGGATTACACCCCGGGTCTTTTCACGGGGCTATGGTGCCAGCAACGAACCGCGGAATGCCCTGCTAATGATTTTCCTTATAGCCGAAGCAGGGATCCTCATTGGCGAACTGAATGTGATTGCCGGAATCGTTACCATGTTTTACCTCGCCTCCTACGGATTCATCAACATCTCCTTCTTCCTGGAGAACTGGGCCAGCCCCGATTTTCGACCCTCATTCCGCGTCAACCGCTACATTGGACTGGTAGGCTTTTTTGCTGCTTTCGGGGTGATGTTCAAACTGGATATGCTCTCGATGTTCGCAGCCCTGATCATCATGGGTGGATTGTATTTTTACCTGCGCAGGAGAAAACTCCGGTCGGAGTATGGCGATGTCTGGCAGAGTGTCTATGCCTCCCTGGTGCGAAATGCCCTGCACCGCATGAGTAAAAAACCGATGGAACAGCGGAACTGGCAACCAAACATCGTGCTGTTCAGCGGTGGATCCGATAAACGGCCTCACCTGATTGAATTCGGGAAGAGCCTGGTTGGAAGGCACGGAGTACTCTCCAACTTCGATCTGATCGAGGATAAAAACTCCAGCCTGCTGTTTTCCAATACACGGCAGGAGATCCCGGTGGATGAAGGCACAACCGGTGTCTTTACCCGCCGGACCATGGTCAGGGACCTTTACGACGGGATCGAAAGCATAGCCGGCATCTATGGTTTTTCCGGTTTTGAACCGAACACGGTCCTGATGGGATGGGGCCGGGAGACCCGGTATCCGGCCCGGTTTGCAGGAATGCTCCATACACTCTACGACCTGGATCTGAATGTGTTGTTACTGGATTACGACCAACGGACCGGTTTCGGGCAATACCAGACCATAGATATCTGGTGGAAGGATGTCAGCAATCAGGGGAACCTTGCACTGGCACTGGAGAAGTTATTGTTGCATTCCGGCCGGTGGCAATCAGCAAGGATCCGCCTGATGATTGTCAATTCGATGAGTGAACACCAGGACCATATCCTCACCGGGGCCGAAGAGTTACTGGACACCCTCCGTATCAAAGCTTCAGTGAAAGTGATAGACAACCATATCAGACAGGAACCGTTCTATGACATAGTGGTGGCAGAGTCGCGGGTAACTGATCTGGTGATCATGGGCATCCCTGAACTGGAAAAAGGGAAAGAAGCTGATTATGTAGAATCTACCAGCAACCTGCTGCGCACGATCGGGACGGTGCTCCTGATCAAAGCATCATCTACCTTTAAAAACCTGAGTCTGGGACTCGACAAGCATCACTATACGTACATCCCCGATCAGCCCACCGGCGATACACCTCCCGAAATGGAAACAAGACCCTCTGAAATCCTCCTCCCGGATGATGTTCCGGTGGAACTGAAGGCGATCCATGCCTCCTGTGCTGAATTGATCACACGATTCCACAAGGAATACGTTCACCCGGCCTTCCGGTACAACGTCAACATGGTTCTGGCCCTGGAGAAACAGACCAAGGAATCGTTCCAGGTGCTGGAATCCGGTTCCTTCCGGGAGTTGTCCCGTGATAAACAGGCACGGCAACTGGCCACAGTGAAAACAAACCATCTGGTGCTCACGGAAAAGATCATCGAAGAGCTTCAGAAGACCATCAGCACCACCCAGCGCGAAGGGCTTGAAAAGGGTATCCGCTTCCTGCTGAACGGGATCAGTCATACGGTGGAAGAGACCCCCGCCAGGGTGTCTGTCAGACTCTTTCCCCGGCACCTGGTACTCACCGGAACCGACAGCCTCCGGGCCAGGAATTTCAAACGAATCACCAGGCTCATCTACCCGGCAAAGAAAATCCGCGCGGGGATCACTTATACCGTCCGCTTCCAGCGCCTGATACGCAAAGTGCTTCCGGAGGGCTTCTACCGGAATCTGAATGATTCCCTCACCGAATTGGTGCAGCATAACCTGACTTCCATCCACACGATCCGGACCCTCCTGCTGGCTACCCAGCATTATTACGACCTTTTCGGGCAGCCGGGAATCAAAAACGGACGCCTGGAAGAGGTAAAAAAAGAGGTCGGTGAGGCGATCCGGAAACTGAAAGAGCTGAACGAAGAGGTAGAAAAGGTCTTTTCAGACGGGCTCCGGGAAAAACTTTCCGCTCTCTTTCCCGTGCTGGGACACATCCTCGATTCCGGAGCCGCCAATCTCAATGTCCCGCATGCGGATGAAAAATTTATCGGACAGATCCAGAAGACCTTTCAGGTACTCCCTGAACGGTGGTCCCGGAACCGGATTTTGCTTTATAACGGAATCAACCTGGAGGTCCGGTTAAAGCTTTTTGCCTTCCGCCTGGGAAAGATTATTGAGCGTTCGCTTGCTGAGATCGGACAACTGACCAACCAGCGGGTCATCGTCCAGGCACAAGAGATGACCACCCAATTACACCAATACCTGGACGGGTTAAAAAATGATCCTGCCCTGGCCTTTAATCTCCAGGAACCTGATATACCCTGGGACGACCGGACCGATTTCCAGCTGACTCTCGACCGGATCATTGACAAGTCGTTCATCAGTATAAAAACCCTGGTCAACAAACTCCCGGAAACCTCTGAAGTGCTCCTTCCCGACAGCGTCAATAATGCCCCGGAACTCCTCACCGGGGAGGTTCGACCTGTCATCCTGCCAACATACCAGCTGGTCGATTACCATGTCCAGAGCAACCTTTTCGAAACCCTGCACAGGATCCGGGGGACACTTCCTACCGAAATCTACTCCTCCGCGTCAAAGATCAGGAACTTACTCCGCCTGGTCAGCATCGGGAATATGAGTCAGGAAGCCACCGGTACCCTGGAGATGGTACTGCGCGAAGATGAAGCCCCGGGTATGTATCCCGGCTGGGAAGGATTTTTCACTTTTACGTCCGAGCAAGCGGTGAGGGTGGAGGAAGAGCTGAACCATATCCACGACATCCTCCGTCGGCTGAAACGGGATTTGGAGCAACAGGTCACCAGTACCACCGGGGAATTGGTGGTTTCCCGTCTGCTTAGAACACCCGATATCTACAAGGAATACGCCAAAAAACGGGAATCCAGGAGGAGGGTACAACTGTACCGGAAGGCCTTACTGAACATGCGGCAACGATTGCATAAGGTGACCGCCGCTCTCTGGTACCGGCAGAGCGATGCGTTCCTGTTTGCCAGAAAGATCAGTACGGGGGATGGAAAACAGCGTTCGGTGGTGGATTCCCTGCTGACCCTGTACGAACGGGTCTCCCCGTCGGAAGAGGTGCTGAACAGGTTGCCTTTTTACTACCGCCAGCTGTTCCTTCAGAAATATAACTTCAAATCGGAGTTCTGGGTGAACCGGCAGAAGGAGATCGCGCAGGTTCAACAGGCCATTGCCAGGTACCGGAAAAGGTTCCAGGGAGGCATCCTGATTCGTGGCGACCGGAACACCGGAAAGACCTTTTTCATCAACTACATCTCCTCCAATCTCTGCAGGGGACAGCGGATCTATGCACTCAATGCCCCGTCGGCCGGATCCATCAACCCGGAGGTGTTCATAAAGGCCCTTCGGGAAAGTACCGGATTGGATGGTTCTCCTGATTACATATTCGCCTCCCTGGAAGAGGATTCCCTGATCGTGATCGACGACCTGGAACTCTGGTGGGAGAAGTCGGCAGGGGGAACTGCCGTGGTAGAGCTGATCGGTGAACTAATCCGGAAGCATGGCCATAAATGCCTCTTCCTGCTTACCGTTTCCGAGGGTAGCTACCGGATCATCAGCCAGTTGACGGGTATCGACTCCTGTTTCCTTTCGGTGGTCGACCTCCAGCCTTTCAATGCCCTGGCGATCAGGGAGGTAATTATGTTCCGCCATCAATCCAGCGGCCTGGAGATCCGGCGATCCGACCGGAACAATATACGGCTGACCCGTACAGCCCAGGCAAAACTCTTTGCCAGGTACTTCATCTATACCCGCGGAAATATCGGTGCAGCCCTGCTGGCCTGGATCTCCCATATCACCGATTTCCGGGACAACATGCTGTACATCCGGCAACCTCAGATTCCCGATCATGCCGTCATCGACCGGCTGAGTCCCGTAACCCGGCTCTATCTGGCTCAGTTCCTGTTTCACAAACGGCTCGATCAGCCCGGGCTACAGCGGTTGACTATGGATCCGGCTGAAGAGGTGGAAAAGCAACTCCTCTTCCTCAAACGGGCCGGACTGATCAACGAGCGGGCCGGCCGGATCTTTGAACTTGACCGGTACCTCTATATCCACCTGAAACATATCATCCAGTAACCACCCACCAAACGAGATCGCCTTATGGAACTAACCGGCCCGGATCCCGCACACCTCTTCTTCCGATTTATCGGCTGGGGAATGGTGTTTTTCCTGTTCATCCGCCTTCTCAGATTTGTCCTGCCGATCCTCCTGTATAAAGAGAAGCCGAAAAGTTACATCATCAAAGTTTTCCCCGTTGCCGAGCTGCTCTTCTGGATAATCTTTCTCTCCTGGTTTGTGTTTCTCTTCTCGGAAGCTTATGAGATCTATGTATTTGTGGTGCTTGCCATTCTGTTGATGATCCTCTTCTGGATCTCCCGGTTCTGGGTGAAAGACCTCATTGCCGGGGTGATCTTCAGGAGCTCTTCCCGGTTGAAAGTAGGGGACCAGTTACAATTCGGGGAGCTGAAAGGGACCATCAAAAGATTCGGCAGCTATTCGGTTGAACTGGAGACACAGGACAACCAGACTGTATTCATTCCTTACGGAAAACTGGTAGATGATGTAAATATAAAAAGTGAACGGACAGGGCAAAGCAAAGGACATACCTTCACACTGGTCTGCTCCGGGAAAGAAGAACTGGACGAGGTAATCCGGCAGATACGTACCACTGTCCTTTCCACCCCCTGGGTTTCGGTCAACCGGATGCCGGTGATTACCCTCACCGGTCAGAAAGAGGAGAGCTATACCTTTGAGATCACGGTCTTCCTCATCGATAAATCCTTTATCGGAAAACTGGAGCAAACGGTCAGAGAGCAATTGATCCGGTAGGATTGGCTATCCTCTAAGAAGGATCACCAGCCCGGTTATCATCACATTAAAAATGGCCAGGGGGATCAGGGTTTTCCAGCCAAGTTTCATCAGCTGGTCGTACCGGAATCGTGGCAGAGTCCAGCGAACCCAAATGAAGAGAAATCCAAAGAAAGTGATCTTCAGGAAAAATACAAGAAATCCAATGATTGCATGCCCATTTACCGATAGTCCCAATCGGTCTTCGAAAGGAAAATGATAACCTCCCAGGTAGAGTGTCGCCAGTACCGCTCCCGAGATGAACATATTGATATATTCCGCAAACAGATAGAATCCAAGCTTCATGGAGCTGTACTCCGTATGGTATCCGCCAACCAGTTCGGTTTCACATTCGGGCAGGTCGAACGGGGCCCGGTTGGTTTCGGCAAAGGCACAGATGAGGAAGATCAGGAACCCGAGCGGCTGGTACCAGATGTTCCAGTTGAAACCCGCCTGCTGGTCCACGATTTCGCCCAGGCTGAGCGATCCGGTCATCATCACTACCGCAACGATCGATAATCCCATGCCCAGTTCGTAGCTGATCATCTGGGAAGAGGCCCGGATGGCACCCAGCAGGGCGTATTTGTTGTTGGAGGCCCATCCGCCGATCATGATACCGTAAACGCCAATGGATAGGATGGCAAAGATATAGAGGATCCCGATGTTCACATCTGCTATCTGGAGCGGGTATTCCGTTCCGTTAACCACCAGGGCCGGGCCCCATGGAATCACGGCACTGGTAAGAAGGGCAATAAACATAGTGAGGGCAGGCCCCAGGATATAAAGAAATTTATCCGCCGTATTGGGCATGAACTCCTCCTTGAAGAAGAGCTTGATCCCGTCGGCCAGCGGTTGCAGAATTCCCCACGGACCTGCACGGTTGGGGCCCAGCCGGTCCTGGAAGAAAGCTGCCATCTTTCGTTCCATCAGGGTGGAGTACATGGCAACGACCAGGCTCAGGATCAGGATCCCGCTGGCAAGAAGTACCTTGTACAATATAAGTGTTGTCACATCACCTACAATTAGAACACAGATTACACGGAAAAACACAGACCACACGGATATTTGATTCTGTGTATTCCGTTATTTCTGTGTATTCTGTGTTCATGTTTCTGAATTATCAGACTGTTCAATTGTACCTTCTATCGGGTTTATAATTGACGGTTTCTTCATCTTCTCGTAATGATTCGCTGAGATCACACTTTGCCGTTTAATCTTTCGCGGACCTTCAAATACCCAGTCAGCCCTGCTTTTCTTTTCAAACCGGCATTCGTTGCAAATAAACTCCTCCACCTCTCCGTACCGGTCCTTCCGTCCCGTGATCCGCTGGATCTCCTCTCCGAACATCCATGCCACCGCTTTCCCTGAACAGGCAGGGCATTCGCGGTGCACGTCCATCGGTTTCAGAAACCACACCCGGCTTTTAAAACGGAAGGTGCGGTCGGTCAAAGCTCCAACCGGGCAGACATCAATCACGTTCCCCGAAAATTCATTGTCGATGGATTGCCTGATAAAAGTACTGATCTCCGAGGTATCTCCCCGGTAAAGCACCCCGTGCTCCCGCTTCTCCGTGAGCTGCTCACAAAGATAAACACACCGGTAGCAAAGGATACAGCGGTTCATGTGCAGTTTGATGAACGGTCCGATATCAATTTCCGGGAACTCCCTGCGGTCCTCTTCATAGCGGGTCTCCTCCAGCCCATAACCGAAACTCAGATCCTGCAGGTCGCACTCCCCGGCCTGGTCGCACACAGGGCAATCGAGCGGATGGTTGATCAGCAGGAACTCTACGATCGCTTTCCGTGCCTCCACCACCTCGTGGGATGTCTGGTTCAGCACCACCATCCCCTCCTGCACCGGTGTGCAGCAGGAGGCTACCAGTTTGGGCATGGGTCGCGGATCCCGGGCCGACGAATGGGCTACCTTCACCAGGCAGGTCCGGCATTTTCCTCCGGAACCAGCCAGGCTGGAGTAGTAGCACATGGCGGGAGGAACCACGCTGCCTCCGATTTTTCGCGCTGCCTGGAGGATGGTTGTGCCCTCTTCGACTTCAACCTGGATGTTGTCTATTGTGACCTTTACCATACTGTATACAGTTTGCTTCCTCGCTTCGCTCGTCGCAATGACACCGGCTCTCTGTTAACTTTACTCCCTGTTTCGCTCGTCGCAATGACGTGGATCGCTGTCAACGAAACCGGATCCCCGATACGGGATGGCCGCCGGTAAAGCGGGTCTCCCGGACCAGATTCCCATGTGTGATAACCCTGACTTCGTCGGGGTATTCCACGTGGTATTCAAACTCCTCCCGGAAATGACGGATGGCGCTGGCTACAGGCCATGCAGCTGCATCTCCAAACGGGCAGATTGTATTTCCTTCGATGTGCCTGGCAATGTTTACCAGCAGATCGATATCTTTCCATCGCCCTTCACCATGTTCGATCCGCCACAACACCTTCTCCATCCAGCCCGTACCTTCCCGGCAGGGAGAACACTGGCCGCACGATTCGTGACGGTAAAACCGGGTGAGGTTCAGGGTATTCCGAACCATGCAGGCAGTTTCGTCGTAGACAATGAATCCACCCGATCCCAGCATGCTCCCGCTGTCAAAGCCACCCTCCTCGAGCGATTCGTAAGTCAACAATCGCTTTTCGTTTTTCGCTGTTCGCAAGATCAGGTCGGCAGGCAAAACCGGAACCGAAGAACCCCCTGGTATCACTGCTTTCAGATGTCTGCCGCTGCGAATGCCGTTACAATATTCATCCGAAAAAATGAATTCCTCGACAGGGAGGCCCATTTCGATCTCATACACACCCGGCCGGTTGATATGGCCGCAGGCGGAAATCAGCTTGGTTCCGGTACTTTTCCCTTTCCCCAGCCCGGCATAGGCCTCTCCCCCCATATTGATGATGGGTCCTACTGCTGCCAGGGTCTCGACATTGTTTACCACCGTGGGACAATCGTACAATCCTTTGTAAGCCGGATAAGGTGGCTTGATCCGGGGATTGCCCCGTTTGCCTTCCAGCGATTCGAGCAGGGCGGTCTCCTCTCCGCAGATGTACGCACCCGCTCCGGGGTGGAGATGGATCTCCAGGCTGAAATCCGTTCCCAGAATTCGTTCTCCCAAAAAGCCGTTTTCTTTTGCTTCCCGGATGGCATGTTCCAGAATTCTCACCAGGTACTTGAACTCGCCCCGGATATAGATATAGCAGGTGTTAACGCCGAGGGCATAGCTCGACACGATCAGCCCTTCCACCAGCCGGTGTGGTAGATGTTCCATCAGGTAGCGGTCCTTAAAGGTACCGGGTTCGCTTTCGTCGGCATTGCAGACCAGGTACCTGGGCTTATCCGATTTCCGGTTCAGAAAGCTCCATTTCAACCCGGTAGGAAAACCGGCCCCCCCCCTGCCCCGTAACCCGGAGCGGGTTACCTCCTGGCCCACTTCGGTGGGACTCATCTCGAGCAGCGCTTTCTCCACCGGGCGATAACCTCCATGTGACCGGTAAACCCCGAATTGCCGGATCCCCGGAATCCTGATATGTTCTAACAAAACTGGCTTGCCCATGTCAAATCAGCCGATGAAGGGTCGGCTGCCTGTTTACGTAATGTATCCAGCAGGCGGTCAATGGCCACCTGATCAAGTTGCTCATGAAATTGGGTGTTCACCTGTAGTACCGGTGCATAGCCGCAACCTCCCAGGCACTCCACCGTTTTAAGGGTAAAAAGTCCGTCGGGAGTCGTCTCACCCACACCGATCTGTAACTTCTCCTTCAGGTACTCAAGAATCTCTTCCCCTCCGCAGATGGCACAGGGAGCAGTACGACACACCTCGATCACATATTTTCCCACCGGTTCAAGGTAAAACATAGAATAGAAGGTTGCTACTTCAAACACTTCAATCGGATTGAGCTGCAGCAGGGAAGCCACGTAATCCATTACATCCACCGACAGGTACCCACCCAATTCCTCCTGCGCCATATGCAGTACAGGGAGCAAGGCCGATTTTTGTTTCCCCTCCGGATACTGCTGGATCAGTTCGCGCACTTTTTTCAGTGTCGCTTCCGAAAAAGCAACCGGTCGGTTCTCCTTGACATGCAACCGATGGGTGATCATGCGTCCAACTCTCCCGCAATAACATTCATACTACTCATGGTCAATATCGCATCCGACAAAACCCCTCCTTTGATCATCTCCGGAAAAGCCTGGTAGTAAACGAAACAGGGTCGGCGGAAATGGAGCCGGTAGGGTGCCCTGGCACCATCGCTCACCAGGTAAAATCCCAACTCCCCGTTCCCTGCTTCCACCGAGTGGTAAATTTCACCAACCGGAACATTCACTTCCCCCATAACGATCTTGAAATGCCAGATCAGGGCCTCCATTTTATCGTAGACCTCCTCCTTCGGCGGGAGATAAAATTCCGGCACCTCCATGTGGTAATCCCCTTCCGGCAGGTTATCGAGTGCGTTGCGGATCAGCTTCAGGCTCTGCCACACCTCTTCCTGGCGAACACAGAACCGGTCGTAGGTGTCCCCCTGCGTCCCCACCGGGATCTGGAAATCGAAATCGTCGTAGGAGCTGTACGGATTCATGACCCGCACATCGTAATCCACACCTGCAGCCCGGAGGTTCGGTCCGGTGAAACCATAGTTCAGTGCTCGCTCGGCACTGATCCCGCCCACGCCGATGGTCCGGTCCATGAAGATCCGGTTCCGCATCAGCAGCTTTTCAAACTCTTTCAGAACCTTCGGAAGATGATCCAGAAACTCCCGTATTTTCCGGATAGCGGAAGGGGAGAAATCCCGTTCAAATCCCCCGATCCGTCCCATATTTGTTGTCAGGCGTGCACCCGAAACCTCTTCGTATATCTCGTACACCCGTTCGCGCTCCTGAAATACGTATACAAACCCGGTAAGGGCACCGCTGTCGACCCCGATCACGCTGTTGCAGATCAGGTGATCGGTTATACGGGCCAGCTCCATCAGAATGATCCGCATGTAATCGACCCGTTTGTTGGATCTGATCCCGATCAGCTTTTCCACCGCCATGTGATATCCAAGGTTATTGATAGGGGCCGAACAGTAGTTGAGCCGGTCAGTCAGCGGAGTGATCTGGTAGTATGGCCGGTGCTCGGCAATCTTTTCAAATGCCCGGTGGATGTACCCGATAGTCTGCTCCGCTGCAATGATCTCCTCCCCGTCCATGGTCAGCACATTCTGGAATATCCCGTGCGTAGCCGGGTGGGTGGGGCCGAGGTTGAGGGTGGTATAGTGATTATCTTCCAAAAAAGCGGTCATCTTTATCCTCCCGCGTGGGGTCCTCCAGGGGATATTCTTTCCTGAGGGGAAAGTAATCCAGGTATTCCACGTTGAGGATCCGTTGTAAATTCGGGTGTCCGTCAAAAATAATTCCATAAAAATCAAAGGTCTCCCGCTCCATCCAGTTAGCTGCTGCGAAGAGCGGTGTGATGGAAGGCAGATGCGGAGATTCCTGCGGAACAAAGGTTTTGACCCGGATGCGTCGATTTTCCGTCAGGTTGTGGAGGTGGTATATGACCCCCAATGGTAACGGGCTATCCGGAAAATGTATGCCGCAAAGTGTAGTCAGAAAAGTAAATCCCATCATTTCATCCTCTTTAAGGAACCGGATCACCTCATGGATGATGCTCTTTCCCACCGTAACCGTAAGCATATCCGAGGAGTTATCCATGTCAAGGGTTCCCTTATCAAACCGTATGTTCAGAGTTTCGATGATAAAGTTTACTTTCTCCATCTCAATCCGCGTTATCCGCGTTCTATCCTTTTTAAATGCCGTAGCTCATTAGTAGTTCTTTATACTCCTGTGAATATCTCCTTCTCAACGATTCCTTCCCCACCAGTTCCTGGATCTTCATGAAGCCGTCGATCACCTGTTCCGGTCGTGGTGGACAACCCGGTACATAGACATCGACCGGCACCACTCGATCGATCCCCTGCAATACACTGTAAGTATCAAATATCCCGCCACTGGAGGCACAGGCTCCCATGGCCAGTACCCAGCGGGGCTCTGCCATCTGAATATAGACCTGTTGTACCACCGGTGCCATTTTTTTGGCGATCGTCCCCATCACCATCAGCAGGTCGGCCTGCCTGGGACTGAAACTCAACCTTTCCGATCCGAATCGTGCCAGGTCATAATGCGCTCCCATCGTGGCCATGAATTCGATGCCACAACAGGAAGTGGCAAATGGCAGTGGCCAGATCGAGTTCTTTCGTGCCAGTCCGATTACTCTGTCGAACGTAGTAGCAAAGAACCCTGCCCCCGTGTGTCCGTCAGGAGGCTCTGCCTTGGTATATTTTGGAAATCGTTTATCCATGTATTGTATTACTCCCAGTTGAAGGCCCCTTTTTTATAGATATAAAAGAACCCGAATAACAGGAACGACAGGAAAACCAGCATCTCCAGGTAGCCGTCCCAGCCGAATTCTTTGAAATTGATTGCCCAGGGGTAGAAGAAGATGATCTCCACGTCGAACAAGACAAAGAGGATGGCGATCAGAAAGTACTTTATGGAGAAGGGAAACCGGGCATTTCCTTTCACTTCGATCCCGCACTCAAAATTTTCCTCCTTACGCAGGGTGTGAATTTTTTTCCGTTTCCCTGCCATGAAATGGGTCAGGGTCATCGTGATGACCACAAAACCCAGCGCTACCACACTCTGGACGAGGATCGGTATATAATCAGCCGGGAAAAAATCAGGTGTCACCACACCTCTGATGGATTAAAATCCGGGCATTCCCGGGATATCAACCTATGGTCATAGAGAGCACCCAGAAGCAAAAGAAGATCACAAGCGCGATGATCGGGAGAACGACAATCCAATTTCCTTTTGTTTCCTTATCCATGTGAATCCAGGTTTACACGTACAAAGATAGTACAACTATTTTAAAATTCGTCCGGCAGACGCTTCAATTCCTCATAGGTGAACACCGGCCCGTCTTTGCATACATAGGTACTGCCGATGTTGCACCGCCCGCATTTCCCCAGGCCGCATTGCATCTTCATCTCCAGTGTGGTGATCACATCCTTTGGCGCAAAACCAAGCCGATCGAGTGCCAGCAGGGTGTATTTGATCATGATCGGGGGGCCGCACGTGATGACCTTGGTGTTTTCGACCTTCGGCTTGACCACCTCTTCCAGAATTTTCGGGACCACTCCCACATGTTCTTTCCAGGTATCCTCCGGTTTATCGATGGTAAGTATGACCCGCAGGGATTTGTTTGTTTTCCACTCTTCGATCTCCTCCTTGTAACAGAGATCGGCCGAGGTACGGGCCCCATAGAGTATGGTACAATCAGCATACTGATTGCGGTTATCAATGGCATACTGAATCAGTGAACGCAATGGCGCCAACCCGATACCACCTCCGACAAAAAGCAGGTTCTTCCCTTTCAGATCCTCCAGCGGGAACCAGTTCCCGTAAGGTCCGCGGATCCCCACTTCATCCCCTTCGTCGATATCCCGGTGGATGTCGGCGGTCACAATCCCTGCCCGTTTGATGGAACAGTCGAAGGTGCCTTTCCGGGTAGCCGATGAGGCAATACAGAAGGTACACTCGCCGCTGCCGAGCAGGGAAAACTCGATAAATTGTCCGGGCAGCCAGTCAAATTGTTCCGTCAGGGACTCATCCCTGAATTTCAACCGGTAGGTGCAGATATCCGGGGTCTCCTGGATAATCTTATCCACCTTGCAGATCATGGGGACTAGTAATTGTTCCATAGTGAAATAGTGAAATGGTGAAATAGTAAAATGGTAAAATTATCACTCATCTACGTTTCTTTAAATTCCTTCATTCCTTCATTCCTGCATTGAACTTGCTACTTTAGTTACTACCTCAAAAATGCTGATGTTCACCGGGCAGGAAGTGGTGCACTTGCCGCAGCCAATGCATAAGTTCACTCCAAACCGCTCCTTGTAATAGACAAACTTGTGCATGGCCCGCTGACGCCAGCGACGGTATTTCACCGGCCTGGGATTGTGACCACCTGCCATCAGCGTGAAATAAACGTTATTACAGGAATCATAGCTCTTGTACCTGACCCCCTTATCCCGGATCTTCTCGTCGGAGATCTTGAAGCAATGACAGGTTGGGCAAACAAACGCACAGGTGTTGCAGCTGACACAGCTGGATGGCACCTCCTCGAAGGTAGGAGAATCAAACTGACCCTGCATCCGTTCGTTGATCTCCTGGTAGTTCATCTTCAGACGGAATGAGGCAGCAAATGTTTCATACTGCTTTTTCATTTCAGCCTCCGCCGATCCATTGGCAGATGTCAGACCTGTGGCATTTTCCTTCAGGAAGGTCTCCCCCTTCTCTGTACGTGCCTGCAGGTAGATCTTCCTGTCGGCCCCATTGATTACCGCCACATCCACGGCATCCAGGGTTTCCAGGTCGTAGTCGAGGGAAGTACAGAAGCAATGGGTGGCAGCCTGGTCGCAGCGCGGCGATATCAGTATGGTGTTCTCCCTGCGTTTCTCGTAATCTGTATCGATGTAATCCCATTTGTAGACCGCGTCCAGCACCTGGAGTCCCCGGGCATCGCAATGCTTTACTCCCAGTATCACACGCTTCCCGGCCAGCGGATCCTCTGCGGTATCGGAAAGTTCGGTTCCGGCACTTGTAGCTGTATATTTCATCACCTTTGCCGACTTGGGAAAGAAGAGCGGTTTCACGCTCATGGTCCGGGGGATCGGAGACTCAGGATCGCATTCGGAGAGGGAATTCACCTTTTTGAAATCGAATTTCCCGAATTTTTCTACCGGGCCATAGGTGTCGTGAGCGCGGATGATCGCCTCATAAAACGCTTGCAGCCCGGCCTGATCAGTGCTATAGGTTGTGAGTTTCATCGTGTTGGAATAAATTACAGGATAAAATCGTCAGGATCGCTCAAACTGTACTTGTAGAAGGCTCCCCGGTCCCCTTCGGTCATCCCGGCCAGGTTCTCCTGGAAGTTCTCGTAGATTACCTTTTCGTTCAGTTTGTGCAGCAGGTGCAGCGGAAGGTGAATCGGGCAGGCTTTTTCGCAGTTACGGCAATCCACACACCGGCCGGCCAGGTGCAACGACCAGGTCATCAATGCATGGAAGGCGCTGGAAGTGGTGTTTGCTCCGTGAAAAAGGGTAGCGGTCTCCTGGTCGATGCAGCATTTGGCACAATAACAGAGCGGGCAGGAGTGACGGCAGGCATTGCAGCGAATGCAGTTTTCAAAGATCTCCTCAAAATATTCCACACGGTCGGTCAGGGTTTTCTCATCAAGTTCCCGGATATCAGCATTCACCTGATATTCCCGTTTTCCCGTTGCAGAACCGAGCAGTTCGTCGTACACTACCGCATCGGGCATCATGCATTCCACACAGTTCTGAGCCTTCTCTCCCGTTTCATTCACCACCCCTTCACAGGCGATCCCGATAATGTACAGGTTTTCCCGTTTGACCTGGCTTTCGGTGAGCATCAGGTTCAATGCACGGCTGTCGCATCCCTTCACGATCAACCCTACCCGTTTGTTGCGGGTATGTTCGTACTTCAGGTAATTGGCCAGATTGAAAACCGATTTATCGGTGAACAGGAGCTGATCCACATCCTTGTACTGGTGGATCAGCACCGGTACCTGGTTTTCATCAAAACCCGTATTGCGGTACCCGATGAATATATCGATCTTCCCTTCGGAAAAGAGTCGGCCGGCAATATCCTGAATTTGCTTTGTATAGTCCATGATTATCAGCTGTTTTCCTTTTTATAGAGATGCAATGGTCCCAGTTTCCTGATGTCCTCTGTAACTTTGGTTACCACTTTAGCGAACTTGGCCCCTTCGGCAGCCGAGACCCAGGAGAACTGGACCCGGTTCTCATGAAAGCCGACGAAATTCAACAGTTTCTTGGTGACCAGGAACCGGCGGCGGGCATAGTAATTCCCTGAGATGTAGTGGCAGTCCCCGGGATGGCATCCCGATATCAGAACCCCGTCGGCAATAGTCTGGAGTGACTTGATGATGAACCATGGATCCACACGGCTCGAACAGGGAACCCGGATGATCCGGATGTTGGGCGGATACTGGATCCGGCTGGTTCCGGTCAGGTCGGAACCTGCATAGGAGCACCAGTTACAGAGGATTCCCATAATCACGGGCTGCCAGTCGGGCGGAGCCTCCATGTGGGGTTTCTCCATGCTTACGATTTTCTCTTTTATTTCTGCTTCCATCAGATAGATACAATCTCATTAATGATTTGCATGTCAGTAAATCCGGCCAGGTCAATGGCCATGCTGCGGCAGATGGCCACGCAGGAACCACAACCCTGGCACACACCTTCGTTCACTTTGGCTACGATCCGCATTTCCTTCGAACCGTGCCCCAGCGGAATTTCTTCTGTGACAATGGCCTGGTAGGGGCAAACGGTCACGCAGTTCTGGCATCCGGTACAAAACTCGGTGTTGACCGTGGAGATCATGGGATCTTTCTTCAGGGTATCCCCGGCAAAGAGTCCGCATACCTTGGCTGCTGCGGCTGATGCCTGGGCCACCGTATCCGGAATATCTTTCGGGGCCTGGGTACAACCTGCCAGGTAGATCCCGGCTTTGGCTGTCTCCACCGGGCGAAGTTTCGGATGGGCTTCTGAAAGGTATCCGTATTTGTCGTAAGAGATCCCCAGCAACCGTGCCAGGTCAGGATTATCTTTATACGGGTAAATGGCTGTAGCCAGTACCACCAGGTCAGCTTCTACTTCGACCACCTGGCCGAGCTGCGCATCCTCGCCCCGTACCATCAGGTTTTCGCCTTTCTTGTAAATCTTGGATACCCGTCCCCGCAGGTAGGTTGCTCCCGTTTCCACCTGAGCCCGTTTCACGAATTCCTCATAGCCTTTTCCGGCAGCCCGGATATCCATATAGAAGATATAGGCATGGGAGTCGTGGACTTTATGGTGCAGTAAAATGGCGTGTTTTGCCGTGTACATACAGCAGATCTTGGAGCAGTATTCGATTCCCTTGGCTTCATCACGAGACCCGACGCATTTAATGAAAACAACACGTTTCGGTACCTTCCCGTCAGAGGGGCGGACCGGCACTCCGCCTGTGGGTCCGTTGGCGGAAACCATCCGCTCGAACTCCAGGGAGGTGATGATGTCTTTGTACCGTCCTACTCCATATTCTTCATAGGGTGACGGATCCCACAGATCGTAGCCGGTGGCCACAACCACTGCTCCAATCTCCCGTTCCACAATCTCATCCTGCATGGTGTAATCGATTGATCCCTTTTCGCATACCTTGGCACAGATGCCGCATTTTCCCTTGAGCAGCATGGTGCAGTGCTCGGCATCGATCACCGGTTTATTTGGGACAGCCTGCGGGAAGGGGCTGTAAATTGCTTTCCGCTTGTCGATCCCCATGTTGAACTCGTTGGGGACCTTCACCGGGCATTTCTGCCAGCAGGCGCCGCAACCGGTGCAGGTATCGAAATTGACGTAGGAGGCTTTCCGCTTGATCTTCGCCTTGTAGTTCCCCACGTATCCGTCCAGTTCCATCACTTCGGAGTAGGGAAGCAGTTCGATGAAAGGGTGGCTGGCCACATCCACCATCTTGGGAGTCAGGATACACTGGGAGCAGTCGAGGGTGGGAAAGGTCTCATCCAGCTGAGCCATGCGTCCTCCGATGGAGGGGCTCTTTTCCACCAGCACGACGGGGATCCGGGCATCGGCAATGTCCAGGGCAGCCTGGATGCCAGCAATCCCGCCTCCGATCACCAGCGCCCGCTTGGTAACCGGCACCGAGATCTCATGCAGCTGCTCATTGGCGATCGATTTGGCAACTGCCATCCGGATCAGGTCACTGGCCTTCTCGGTAGCGGCTTTTTTATCTTTCTGGTGCACCCATGAGGAGTGCTCACGGATGTTGGCCACTTCCAGCAGATAGGGATTCATCCCGGCATCGGAAAGAGCCTTCCGGAAGGTCTTCTCATGCATGCGGGGGGAACAGGCGGCCACCACCACCGAGGTAAGCCGGTGCTGGACTATGGCATCCCGTATCATCTGCTGGCCCGGATCGGAACACATGTATTTGTACTCTATGGCGTATTTGACCTCTTTGATCTTTTTTGCCTCTTCCGTCACAGCCGGAACATCCACAAAGTCCGCGATGTTCGCACCGCAAAAACAAACAAAAACACCTACACGAGCCATTATTCTACCTCACTTTCTGCTTCAACAACTTTTCTGGGTTTCTTTTTCTCTTCAGGAGTTTCGATCTCTTCCCCGATATGTGCCAGAGCCGGCTCGATCGGAATGATGTGCTTTGCCGGTTTCAGGTCCTTCAAAGGATATCCGAAAGCCAGCGCCATCAGCTGGGTGATGTACAGTACCGGGATATTGTACTTGGTTCCTGCTTTCTTATCAATATCCGGCTGGCGCATATCCAGGTTCGACTGGCACAGGGGGCAGGCTACCACGATGGCATGGGCTCCGCTTTCCCGGGCCATTTCCAGGATGGTACCGCTGAGGGAGAGGACGATTTCCGTGTCACTGATGGAAAACGAGGCTCCGCAGCATTCGGTCTTGAAATCAAATGCCGTGGGTTTTGCGCCCAGAGCTTCCATGATCCGGTCCATGGATATAGGATATTCCGGCGAATCGAACTGGGTAACGCTTTTCGGGCGGGTCAGCAGGCAACCATAGTAGCAGGCTACTTTCAGCCCTTTCAGGGGATAGACGACCTTTTCGGCGATGGCTTCCGGACCGATATCCTCATAAAAGAACTGAAGCATCGATTTCACATCCACCACCCCCTTGTATTCCCCCTCTTCGACAATGGTGGAGTTGATCTTTTTAGCCAGCTCTGGATGGCTGTCCATCTCTACCTTGGTTGTTTTCATGCGGGAATAACAGGAAGCGCAGGCTATGCCCATGGTCTTATTGGGCAACCGCTCCGCCAGCACCAGGTTTCGCAGGGGAAGCGCCAGAGCCAGGTTCTCCGTCATCACATGGGCTGAGGTGGCACCGCAACAGTTCCAGTCGGGCAACTCTTCCATCTCCACCCCGAGCGTTTTCATCACCAGCTTCAGTGTGCTGTCGAACTCTTCGCTGGTCCCATGTGCGGAGCAACCCGGGAAATAGGTCAGTTTTGTCATGGTTTGGATTATTTTATCTTTTCCAGTTTTTCAGCCATCTTGAACATACGCTGGATCGCCTTTGCGCGCTGAACTTTCTCATGTCCCAGCGGGATCTTTCCCTTGAGGAGGGCTTTGGGAGCCAGATGCATATCTTTGAACAGGTTCCGGGTTCTGATATTGAATTCGGCCATCATACGCAGCTCGTAATTGCGCCCGTACCGCTTGATCATATCCAGGAAGATCTCGTGGAATTTCCGGATCGCCTTCACCTTCGGGTTATCAGGATCTACATTCTCTTCGATGGCCAGGTGGCGGATCGCTTCCATTACCCGGGGAATGTCTATTTCACGAGGGCAGCGGCTGGAACATGCGGCACAGGTGAGACAAAACCACATGGAGTTGGCCATGTAGGTCTCCTCCTTCAACCCAAGCTTGACCATCTGCATGATCTCCCGGGGGGGGAAGTCCATGAAGCTGCTTACCGGGCAGGTGGAGACACACTTGCCACACTGGTAACACTCCAGGATGTTGCTCCCGCTTTTCTTGTTTACCGCCTCCAGGAATTTATTCTCAATTTGTTGTCCGAGTGCAATCATAAATGCTCTATATATCGGTTGTTAGAAAAATAACAGACCAAAATTAAAAAAAGTTTCGTTTGGAATATTTCCAAATAGAGGGAGGGGCAACCGGAATAAAACGACCGTAGGGGCAACCTGCCAGGTTGCCCCTACAGAATCGGAAATGCGGGTTATCGTAGTGTGAACCGGACCGGCAGGTTGAATCAAACCCCGAACGGATTCTCAACCGTCGAATCCACAACGACGGGGGGCACGAAACGCATCTTTTCCGTTATTGCAACGTAAATTTTATCGGCAGGTTATAGGATACCCGCACCGGGATTCCCCGTTGTTTTCCGGGAGTCCATCTGGGCATACTTTGCACGACCCGGATGGCCTCTTCATCGCAACCGCCTCCGATGCCCCGGAGGACCTTGACCTTCGAGACCGAGCCATTGGTCTCTACCACAAAGTTCACGAATACCCTCCCCTGGATGCCAAGTTCTTTAGCCTCTTCCGGGTATTTGATACTTTCAGCAAGAAATTTGTACAGAGCGGCCTCTCCTCCGGGGAATTGGGGATTTTCCTCCACTACCGTGAAAATCTCTGCTTCTTTGGGTTGTTCAATAACCTGTGGTTTCTCTTCCTTGATCTTTATCTCCGGTTCTTCGGAAGGAACTTCCGTGTTCGATTTCTCAGCCAGAAGATCCTGTTTACCGAAATCAGATTCTACCGTTGTATCTTCTACCACAACGGGAGCGGTAAATTTAACCTTCTCCTGCAGGGCTTCGGGAGGAGGG
>QYQJ01000045.1 GCA_007280875.1 Bacteroidota bacterium | reverse complement strand
GAACAGTATTTACTACCCATGCTACGGTAGTCGGCCGTTGCATCGCAGGGAACGGATTACCTCTGTACAAGGATCTCGACTCGTATGATGGAGATGCGATCGCGAAGCGTTTCGGGGTGGTTGCGAAGTATTCACTGGAACGCCTTGCTGCAGGGGAGGCCGACGCATTTACGACCGTCAGCGGAATCACAGATTCGGAATGCATTCAGTTTCTGGGCAAAGGAGCTGATGAGATCACCCCCAATGGATTTGAAGACTCCTTCGTTCCTGCACGGGAAGCCTATTATGCCAAACGGGATATTGCCCGTGAAAAATTGTTTGAAGTTGCGGAAGGACTGATGAACCAGGAACTCTCCAGGGGTAGCATCCTGATTGTTACGAGCGGCCGGTACGAATTTCGCAACAAGGGGATCGATCTGTTCATCGATGCGATGGGACAACTCAATGGCCACGAGAAACTGGGAGCCCCTGTGGTGGCATTCATCATGGTTCCTGCCTATCAGTCAGGTCCGCGTCAGGACCTGCTGGCCCGGATCGGGAAACGGGATTTTGCCCATCCGTTGCAGGAAGAATATCTGACCCATGGCCTGCATGAACCCGAAAACGACCAGATCCTGAAAAGCATCCGGGAGAACAATCTCCTGAATCGCGTAGAAGACAAAGTAAAGATCATTTTTGTACCGGCATATCTCAACGGGCAGGACGGTATCTTTAACCTGGATTATTACGATCTGCTGATTGGTTTCGATGGTTCGATCTTTCCTTCCTATTACGAGCCCTGGGGTTATACCCCGCTGGAGAGCCTGGCTTTTCACATCCCCTCAATTACTACCTCACTGGCAGGATTCGGTCAATGGATAAAGGATCTGTTCCCGACGGTAAAGGAGTGTATTTCGGTAGTGGAGCGGACTGACGACAATGCAAAGCAGGTGGTAGAAGAGATGGTCCGGAACGTGGTTCTTTGTTCGAATAAAACAGAAAAAGATATCATCAAGATCCGGATCAAAGCCTTTGAGATTTCCCGGTCGGCGCTTTGGAAGAACCTGATCAGCCATTATCAAAGGGCTTTCTCCATTGCCATCGATAAAACTTCCGGCAGGGCGGATAAATTCCGGAGCAAACAACCCCAGGCCAAGACCCCGAAGATCAAAACGGTGATCGATATTCATCCGGAATGGAAGAAGGTACTTGTACAGCAGCGGTTGCCGGAAAATCTGGCTGGGTTGGAGCGAATCTCGAGAAACCTGTGGTGGTCATGGAATTACGAAGGAAGTGAACTCTTTGAGCAAATTCACCACGACCGGTGGTATGCATTGAAGTTCAATCCGGTTGCATTGCTGGAATCGCTTACTCTGGAGGAGCTACACGAACTCAGCACCAATGAGAAATTTGTGAGCCGTCTGCGCAAGGTGCTTGCCAAATTTGATGCCTATATGGCAAAAGGGGAGGAGAAACCCAGGGATATGATCGCCTATTTCAGTATGGAGTACGGACTTCACGACACCATCAAGATCTTTTCAGGAGGACTCGGAATGCTGGCAGGCGACTACCTGAAAGAGGCCAGCGATTCAAATGTGAACATGGTGGGGATAGGTCTTCTTTACAGGTATGGCTATTTCAAACAAAGCCTCTCGCTGTTTGGCGAGCAGATCGCTTCTACCAATCCGCAGAAGTTCACCCACCTGCCGATCAATCCCATCCGTGATGAGGAGGGGAACTGGATACGGCTGACATTTGCCCTTCCCGGCCGGACGCTATATGCCAAGATATGGCGGGTGGATGTGGGGCGGATCCCGCTATACCTGCTGGACACCGACATTGAGGAGAACCAGGATCTGGATCGCAGCATCACCCATCAGCTATATGGTGGAGACCTGGAAAACCGGTTGCGGCAGGAGCTGATACTGGGGGTCGGAGGTATCCGTACCTTGGATGCACTGGGGTTGAAGCCCGATCTGTACCATAGCAATGAAGGGCACTCAGCGTTCATCGGACTCGAGCGGTTGAGAAAACTCATTCAGCATGAACGGCTCACCTTCACCCAGGCAATTGAGGTGGTACGGTCTACAACGCTTTTCACGACCCACACACCGGTGCCCGCCGGTCATGATACCTTCCCCGAAGATCTGATGCGACGCTACCTGTCCCATTTTGCCGATCACCTGAATATCAAATGGGATCAGTTTATGAACCTGGGACGGATGGTGGAGAATGATCTGCTGGAGAAGTTTTCCATGAGTGTACTGGCAGCCAACCTCTCCCAGGAGATCAACGGGGTGTCTAAAATCCATGGCCGGGTATCACGCGAAATGTTCAGTAAGCTATACGGGGGCTACTATCCTTCCGAGATCCATATCGGGTATGTGACCAATGGGGTTCACTATCCTACCTGGACGGCCAAATCGTGGCAGCAACTTTACCTGAAAGTATTCGGGGAGGATTTCCTGAAAGATGAATCCAATCCCGAATTCTGGCAGAAGATACACACCGTTGACGATGAAACCATATGGAAAACCAAACTGAAGCAGAAAACCCAGCTATCGGAGTACCTGCTCGCACGGATCTATGACGACATGACACGCCGGAATGAAAATCCGCAAGTGATGTTCAAGATCCGTGAATCGATGCCGAAAGATGCTATGACCTTTGGTTTTGCCCGACGGTTTGCTACCTATAAACGGGCCCACCTGCTGTTCAGCAACCTCGACCGGCTGGAACGGATCGTCAACAACGAAAAGCGGCCGGTACAGTTTATCTTTGCCGGGAAAGCACATCCGCATGATAAAGCCGGTCAGGATCTGATCAAGCGGATTTTTGAGGTCATGCATATGCCACAGTTCCTCGGAAAGATCCTGTTTGTAGAGAATTACGACATGGAACTGGCCAAATACCTGATCCGTGGAGTGGATGTCTGGCTCAACACTCCGACCCGACCGCTTGAAGCTTCCGGGACCTCCGGCGAAAAAGCCGTAATGAACGGCGTGATCAACTTCAGCGTGCTCGACGGATGGTGGGCGGAAGGATACCGGAAGAATGCGGGCTGGGCCCTCCGGGAGGAGTCGACTTACGACAATGCACAGTTTCAGGATGAACTTGACGCTGAGATCATCTATTCAGTGCTCGAGGAAGAGATCGTTCCGCTGTTTTTCAAGCGCGATGCAAAGCAAGTGCCGGTGGAGTGGGTCTCTTATATTAAAAATACAATTTCAGAGATTGCTCCCCATTTCACCATGAAGCGGCAACTGGACGACTATTTCGACAAGTATTACAACCGCATGCTGAAACGGTCGAAGGTGATCATCGGAAAGAATTACGAAATGGCGCGTCACATCGCCTCATGGAAACGGAAAGTGATGCGGGGCTGGGACAGTATTGAAGTATTGTCGGTGAAAACTCCTGATTCGACACAAAAACCCCTTGAACTGGGACAACACTTTCGGGCCGAAGTCATTCTGGACCTGAACGAGCTTTCCGGGACCGACGTTGGGATCGAGGTGCTTTTCGGCAGAAAGGTAAATGACGTGGTGAAAGAACCCATCTTTATCCGTGAAATGAAACTGGAGAAAGCGGAGCGTAACATCGTTTCGTTTACCAGTGATATCTCTATTAACGAGGCCGGCGTATATGATTATGTGTTCCGGTTGTATCCGAAGAACCCGCTGCTCCCGCACCGGCAGGATTTCAACCTGGTCAAATGGATTTAATTAAACAACGATAACCATGAAGTTACTTGAAGGGAAAACCGCGCTGATCACCGGTGCTAACAGGGGGATCGGCAGGGCTATCGCCATCCGGTTTGCCGGGCATGGAGCCAATGTGGCATTCACCGATATCGCTTATGACGAACAATCCAAAGAGCTGGAGAAACAACTTGCCTTGCTGGGAGTCAAAGGAAAGGGCTACGCCTCGGATGCGAGTTCGTATACGGGTAGCGAAGAGCTGATCGCACGGGTGCTGGAGGATTTTCAGTCAATCCAGATACTGGTCAATAATGCCGGCATCACACGGGATGCACTGTTGCTGAGGATGAACGAGGCAGACTGGGATACCGTGATTAACGTCAACCTGAAATCAGTATTCAACCTGACTAAAGCGATCCAGCGGCACTTCCTGAGCCAGCGGCAGGGGAGTATCATCAATATGAGTTCGGTTGTAGGCCTTGCCGGGAACGCCGGTCAATCGAATTATGCCGCCTCCAAAGCGGGCATCCTGGGTTTTACCAAATCGATAGCCATGGAACTGGGGAGCCGGAATATCCGTGTAAATGCCATTGCCCCCGGATTCATTGAAACGGAGATGACAGCCAGCATACCGGAAGAGTACCGCAAAGCCTGGGTGGAAAAGATTCCCCTGAAGCGACCGGGCATGCCTTCGGATGTGGCCGATGTCTCCGTGTTCCTGGCCTCTGACCTGAGTGCCTATGTAACCGGTCAGGTGATCAGTGTCTGTGGCGGGATGCATACATAACAACTCGTCCATTGGGAATCCTGACCGAATACCCCGTATGGTTTATCCTGTTTTGCCTCCTGCTCGGGGCAGTGTACGCCTTTTTACTCTATTTCAGATCTGACCGGGAGACGAATGATCCATGGCTCCGCTGGATCATGACCGGATGCCGGTTTCTGGCAGTATCTCTCATTTCATTCCTGCTCCTCTCCCCCCTGATCCGTCGGCAGTTCACCACCATCGAGAAACCGTTGATCATTATAGGGCAGGACAACTCCCAATCCATGGTGCTGGGCCCCGATTCAACCTGGATGAGAGAAGAATACCTGGCTGAGATTGACAGGCTTGCTGCAGAACTGGGCAAACGGTACGAGGTAAAGACCTACTCGTTTGGAGAGGGAGTTTCGTCGCCGATGAAATCCGGCTTCACAGAAAAGCTCACCGATATTTCCCGTTTGTTTACAGAGGTTACCAACCGGTATATGAACCGGAATGTGGGTGCAGTCATTGTAGCCTCTGACGGCATTTATACATTCGGGACAGACCCCTGGTATGCAGCCAGGGACTTCCCCTATCCGGTTTACACCATTGCCCTGGGAGATACAACCGATCACCGCGACCTGCTGGTGAAAAATGTACTGTATAACCGGCAACTCTTTCTGGGAGATCAATTTCCTGTCGAGGTACAGGTGGATGCGACAGGTTGCGGCGGAGAAACGGCACACCTCTCCGTGAAAGAGAAGGGGAAGGTAGTCCGGGACATGGATTTCCCGGTCACCTGGAATCATTTTTCAAAACAGATCCCTCTTCTACTGGATGCAAAGGAACCGGGATGGCATAATTATACGATCGAGCTGGCTCCGGTGGAGGGAGAGAGCACCCTACGGAATAACAGGCAGGAGATTTTCGTGGAGGTACTGGATATGCGAACGAAAATTGTGCTGGTCAACGATGCACCTCATCCGGATCTCGGTGCCATCCGGAATGCCCTTGAAAGCAACCGGAAGTTCGAACTCATAGAGAGGAGTCCTGAAGAGTTTTTACTGAGTCACGACAGCGCTGCCCTGGTCATCTTTTACCAGATTCCCTCCCTTCGTGGAGCAGGGATCCCGGAATCGGTAGTCGGACAGCTTCCTGCAGCTCTCTTTATTTTGGGATCGCAATCAGACCTTGCGGCATTCAACCGGCTGGATGCCGGCTTGAACCTGGCCTCTTCCCGTAGTATGTTTGCAGAGTCGTATCCTTTGCTGAACGGTGCCTTTCCCTATTTTACCGTTGATCTCTCCCTTACAAGGCTGACGCAACAGTTTCCCCCGCTTCAGAGCCCATTTGGAGAATTCCGGTATTCAACCCTTACGGAGATCTTAGCCTACCAACGAATCAACGGAGTGTCTACCCGGTACCCGATGATCTGTTTTACCCATACGGCCGATCAAAAGCGTGGATTCATTACCGGCGAGAATTTCTGGCGATGGAGGATTACAGATTATATTCAAACCGGTGATCATCAAGCGTTTGACAAATTGATTCAACAAATCGTTCAGTACTTGTCGGTCAAGCAGGACCGGAGCTTTTTCAGGATTAAAATGGAACCCACCTTTCTGGAGAATGAACCGGTGGAGATCGAGGCAGAGGTGTACAACCAGAGCTATGAGCTGATCAATGAGCCCAATGTATCCCTGGTCATTACCGATGAATCGGGGAACAACTACCCCTTCCTGTTTGGACAAACCGGTTCAGCCTATTTTCTCCGTGCCGGTGCTTTTCCTCCGGGAGTCTATTCCTATCATGCCAAGGTGAAGACAGGCAGTGACCAGTATGAGAAAAGAGGTTCGTTTGTCGTCACGTCGGTCAACCTGGAGGCGGTAAACCTCAAAGCAGACCATAATCTGCTATTCCGGCTGGCAGAAAGCCACCGGGGCACGCTGGTATATCCTGGCGATCTCCTTTCACTGCCTGAGATAATTCGTGCGAATGAAGAGATTCATGCCATTTCCTACACCCGGAAGATTTTTTCGGAGCTGATCAACGCTCCCTGGGTCTTTTTGCTGATCCTTGGGCTTCTCACTGCTGAGTGGGCTCTCAGAAAATATACCGGAATCTGATGAACCATCCTGCCTTCGCTATCTTTTACCTGATTCTGTTTATCCTGATCCTGGATTTTCTCCTCGAACGGGTGCTGGAGTATCTGAATACTACCCGCTGGAGCGAAATCCTGCCGGATGAGCTCCGGGATATTTACGATCCGGTACGATACGGCAAATCACAACAATACCTGAAGGTAAAACAGCGGTTTTCGTGGATCACCTCCGCCTTCTCTTTTCTGGCTATGGTGGCACTTCTCTGTTCCGGCAGTTTTATATGGCTGGACAGCCTGTTGAGAACCTGCACTGGAAATCCGATTCTACTGACCCTCTTGTTTTTCGGGACAATCGGGGGGGGCTCATCATTGGTCATGATCCCCTTTGAGATCTATGGGACCTTTGTTATCGAAGAGCGGTTCGGATTCAATAAAACCACCCCGAAAACATTTATCCTGGATAAGTTGAAGGAGTGGTTATTGGGTGGACTGATCGGAGGAGGACTTCTCGCCCTGGTTGTCTGGATCTACTCCGGAACGGGAAATGCTTTCTGGCTGCTGGTATGGGGCGTAATCACGTTCTTCATGATCTTTATGGCGATGTTCTATTCCAATCTGATTGTCCCGCTTTTTAATAAGCAAGCTCCGCTGGAGTCCGGTGAACTGCGTGATGCCATTGAAGCATTTGCAGGTAAAGTCGGATTCCGTCTCCGGAATATCTATGTCATAGACGTGTCCAAACGTTCCACCAAAGCCAACGCTTATTTCACCGGACTGGGAATCAAGAAGAGGATCGTGCTGTTCGATACCCTGATCAGAGATCATACAACCTCAGAGCTGGTGGCTGTTCTGGCACATGAGATCGGCCATTACAAGAAAAAACATACCCTGCAGGGAATCCTGGCATCCATCCTGCAAACAGGATTGATGTTGGTCATTCTCTCCATTTTCATCCGGAAGGGGAGCGGATCGGCAGCTGATCTCTGTCAGGCGCTCTCCGGCTTTTCAGCGGGGAAGGCGATCCCTTCGTTCCACCTTGGGATCCTTACCTTCGGGCTCCTGTACAGTCCGCTTTCGCTGGTGTTGGGGTTGGTAAACAATGTGATCTCCCGGAGAAATGAGTTTGCTGCCGACCGGTTTGCCGGAGAGCACCAGAATCCGGTAGCCTTGCAGGAAGCGCTTAAAAAACTATCGGTGAACCAGTTGAGCAATCTCAGACCCCATCCGGTCTATGTCTTCTTTCATTATTCGCACCCTCCCTTGCTCAGCCGGCTGGCACGTCTGGATCTGATAAAGCAGCAAAGATCTCCCGGATCACAGATCTTTTCGGTTGAAGATCAGAAAAACAAGTCCGATCATTACGGCTGAGTATAGCAGCGGCATGGCACATCCGAGCAAGGTGACACTCTCCTGCAACTGAAGGTTCATCAGTCTTTTCAGTGCCGGGATGGCCGGGTACTCAACCACCCGGATCACTGCGTTGACCGGCAGGTAGGTGTAGACCTTGTTTTCCCACATGAACGGAGCCCGCAGGAAGAAATAGATCACCGGCTCGATGATGGTGGCATAGAGGGTGAAAAGGGCGATGGCCAGACCTGTATTCCGCAGGAGGAATGCAGTGAAAAAAGCGTAACATAGAATGGTCAGCATCTGGATGAAGAACCCGATCACAAAGTTGAACCTGTTGAACATCATCGACAGGCTCTGGCTGTCGGAATGGCTCAACCCAAGAATGAACATTACGAGGGTAAGAATGATGGTAATTACCAATGCCATCCAGAAGACCACCTGCAGCTTGGAAAAGATGAATTCGTTCCGGGACATCCCGTTGACGATATTCTGTCGTACGGTTTTATTTGTAAATTCATTAGTTATCAGTATGATGACAACAATTGCCGGAAAGATCAGCACATACCGGATGCTGGCAAAGAAGGTGAGATTCTGCCAGATATCAGGGAAGTTGAAAAGCACGGCATGCGGGAGGGGGATGGGCAGGCGTTTGTTCATGTCGTCCACCATGGCGTTGACGATGTACTCGGCCATCACGATGCCCAGTCCGAGAAAGAGAAAGTAGAGCCCGATGATGATCCAGAAGGTTTTATAGGTAAGAACTTTCTTCAGTTCGATGATGAGCAGCTTCATGATTCGTTTTCTTTCAGGAGTTCCAGGAAATGTTGTTCAAGAGTCCGTTTGCGTTCTGTCAGGTGGGTAAGGGTGATCTTTTTCCCGTGGAGGTACTCATTGATATCTCCCGGTCTGACATCGTCTCCGAATACTGCAAGCAGGATGCCATCGGTTTCGGTGACGGAACGAAAAGAAGGATGGGCTGCCACAGCCTCTTTCAGGGCCTCCTGATCGTGGGCAGCAAGTTCGAACGAATCGGATACAGCCAGCACCTGATGCACTTCACCCGAATAGAGGATCTCTCCTTTGTTGAGCACAGCCACATTGCTGCAAATCTTTTGTACCTCATCCAACAGGTGGCTGGCAAGGATGATGGTGATGCCCTCCCTGGCCACCGTCCGGATCAACTCCCGGATCTGTGCTATTCCCTGGGGATCCAGTCCGTTGGTAGGTTCATCGAGGATCATCACATCGGGCTGGTTAAGCAAGGCGGATGCGACTGCCAGCCGTTGTTTCATGCCGAATGAATAGGTTTTGAACTTGTCGTTTCTACGGTCGTACAGGCTGGTCATGTGCAACGCTCTGTCGATGTCATCGTAGTTGTAGTCCTTGACCTTCGCTACGATTTCCAGGTTCTTCCGTGCGCTGAGGTAAGGAAAGAAGTTGGGTGTCTCAATTACAGCACCGATGCGTTTCCGGCTCTCTTTGACGGGGGCTTCTCCGAACCATTCAAAGGAACCGAAATCGGGACGGACCAGGTCCAGGACCATACCCAGCGTGGTGGTTTTTCCACTGCCGTTCGGGCCCAGGATTCCAAAGATCTGACCTTTCTCCACATCGAGAGAAAGTTGCTTTACTGCCTGGATGCGGCCGTATCGTTTGGAGAGATGACGGATAGAAAGGATTGGTTTCATCGGTATAATAAAAAAATGGCCGGTTTCTTAGGTAGTTGTGCGTGCATGGAACGCCATTCCTTAATCGTACAGACATCGATGGATTCGCTCTCCAGGGTCAGGTCCATGGCTATGCAGAGCCTCGTTGAAGGCTGGCAGGTTTGGATCAGGGCCTCAAACAGGGCTTTGTTCCGGTATGGGGTCTCGATGAACAGTTGTGTCTGATCCCGCTCCACGGCGCTTCGTTCCAACTCCCGGATCCTGCGTTGCCGATCTTTCCGGTCGATGGGCAGGTAGCCGTGAAAGGCAAAGTTCTGACCATTGAAACCCGAAGCCATCAGGGCCAGCAGGATGGAACTTGGTCCTGTGAGTGGTACCACCCTGATGCCCGACTGCCTGGCAATCTCCACGATCTCGGCACCCGGATCGGCTATGCAGGGCGTCCCGGCCTCCGAAATCAGTCCGGTATCGGTTCCCTGGAGCAGCGGAGTGATAAATAAAGAGAGGTCATCCCTTCGGGAATGTTCGTTAAAGATGAGAAACCTGGTCTTTTCGAAATTCCCTGCGAATCCTGCTTTTCGGAGAAACCGTCTGGCGTTGCGGATCTCCTCGACAATGAAAGTATTCAGTGAATGGATGATTTCCAGTACCTTCCGGGGAAGCACATCCTCCGGGTCCGTATCTCCCAGCAAGGAGGGAATCAGGTATAGTGTGCCGTGCTTCATAGGTTCCAGGGGAGATGATCCAGATCGGCGTTACCGCCGGAAAGAATGATCCCGATTCGTTTGCCGCGTAAACCAGCATGACCCTCCAGGAGAGCAGCAAGAGGCACCGCAGCCGAGGGCTCTACGATCACCTTCATGCGTTCCCAGAGCAGGCGCATGGCCAAAACGATAGACTCTTCCTGCACTGTCAGGATCTGGGTTACAAGGGCGAGGATAATCGGAAAAGTCAGGCTTCCCAGGGATGTCCGGAGGCCGTCGGCAATGGTATCCGGGTCAACCGACGGGATTAGGGTTCGCTGCGTGAATGAGCGATAGGCATCGTCGGCCCCGGTGGGCTCCGCTGCTATGACCCGGGTTCCGGGTGACAAGTAATGACAGGCCAGGGCTGTACCACTAAGCAGGCCTCCGCCGCCTACGGGAGCCATCACAATCTCCAGGTCTTTTTTTTCCTGCAGTAATTCAACCGTAGATGTGGCCTGCCCCGCAATGATCTTCAGGTTGTTATAGGGGTGGATCTCCACGGCACCTGTCTCTTGCAGTACGGTATTAAGGGTAGTTTCCCTCGATTCCAGTGTAGGTTCGCAGAAGGTGATCAACCCGCCGTACTCCTTCACCGCGTCCACCTTCACCCGGTTAGAGTTAGTCGGCATAACGATATGGGCAGTGGTTCCGGCAAGCCTGGCTGTCCACGACAACGCCTGGGCATGGTTCCCGGAAGAGTGGGTGGCTACGCCCTTCCGAAGTTGACCTGAATCGAGTGAACGGACTGCATTGGTCGCTCCACGGGCTTTAAAGGCACCTACCTTCTGCAGGTTCTCACATTTGAACCAGAGTTCAGCTTTTACCAATCGGTTGATTCCCTGGCAGGTGAGTACCGGAGTCCGATGGATAAATGGGAGTATCCGGTGATGGGCCTCCTTTATCTCATGGAGTGAAGGTGCAGGTGGGAAGGAGGTGCTCATGACCTTTTTTTCAGGGATAGCGAATGGACGAATTGCTCACAGGCCTCCTCCAGTTGCGCGAATACGATTTCAAAGGCGTCGATTTGATCGTAATACGGATCGTTTACCGGCCGGTTCTGCCCGGGGTAAACCACATTCCGGATAAAGTCTATTTTTCTGATATCCTCCTCATGTCTGACATGGCGCATCACAGCCTGGTAATGGTAGGCTTCCATCACAAAGATCCTGTCGAACCGGTCAAAGTCATCCGGCCGGAACAGACGGGCGCTATGAGAGGAGATGTCAATTCCATTGACTCGTGCAATCTTCTGTGCCCGGTGGTCGGGGCTGTCACCGATGTGAAAGGGTTCAAAACCACAGGAATCCACCCTGCTCCGGATGCCTCGTTTCGTATATTTTTTCCTCAGTATTCCTTCAGCCAGTGGTGACCGGCAGATATTTCCGGTACATACAAATAAGACGTTCATGAGAGATTCAGCGTCAGTTACAGTTTGATCCGCTTGTCGAGTTCCTCCACAAATTGACGGAATTGTTTGTCAGTTTCCACCAGGTTATTTACCGTGCGGCAGGCATGGAGAACGGTGGCATGATCTTTATTCCCACAGTGAAGCCCGATACTTGCCAGAGAGGCCTTGGTGTGCTTCTTGGAGAAGTACATAGAGAGCTGCCTGGCCTGGACGATCTCCCGTTTTCGGGTTTTGGAATGGATCATATCAATGGGGATGTTGAAGTAGTCGCAGACTACCTTCTGGATGTAATCGATTGAGATTTCGCGCGAGGTATTCTTTACGAATTTGTCGATCATCTGCTTGGCCAGGTCCAGTGTGATCACCTTTTTATTGAGGGAGGATTGTGCCAGCAGAGAGATCAGCGCCCCTTCCAGTTCGCGGATGTTGGTATTGATGCTGTAGGCCAGGTACTCCACCACCTCGTGGGGAATATCGATCCCGTCGTTGTAAAGTTTCTTGTGCAGAATAGCTATGCGTGTTTCCAGATCCGGGATCTGCAGGTCGGCAGAGAGCCCCCACTTGAATCGGGAAAGAAGGCGGGGTTCGATCCCTTTCATCTCCACAGGTGGCTTGTCGGAGGTCAGGATGATCTGGTTGCTCTTCTGATGCAGGTGGTTGAATATATGGAAGAAAACATCCTGTGTTTTCTCTTTGCCGGCAAGGTTGTGGATATCGTCGATGATGAGGACATCGATTATCTGGTAGAAATGGATGAAGTCGTTCTGGTTGTTGTTCTTGACCGAGTCGATGAATTGGTTGATGAACTGATCGGTCGTGACATAAAGGACGGTCTTGTCGGGGAAGTTGATTTTCACCTGGAGCCCGATGGCATGGGAGAGATGGGTCTTACCCAGGCCTGTCTGGCTGTAGATCAGCAGGGGATTAAAGGCGGTCTTTCCGGGCTTATCGGCGACGGCAAAACCGGCAGAACGTGCTAAACG